>JBGVEZ010000152.1:0-3805 GCA_045120555.1 Eubacteriales bacterium | reverse complement strand
CGGCAGGCATGGCAGCGCATCTTGCAGGTGCAATAGCAGCAAACACGACACTCCCGGTAATCGGAATTCCGGTTAAATCCAAAAACCTTGATGGAATGGATGCGCTTTTATCAACAGTTCAGATGCCTACAGGCATCCCCGTGGCAACAGTTGCTATAGATGGCGCTGCGAACGCCGCCATGCTTGCAATTCAGATGCTTGCAATAACAGACGAAAATCTCGCCGCAAAGCTTGACGAAGCAAGATGCGAGGGAACAAAAAAAGTGCTCGAAAAGAACCTCGCAATCGAGGAAAAATACAACAACCGATAAGTGAGGCGTTAAAATGGGTGGATATTTTGGCGCAGCACTTAAGCGCGATGCTATATCTGACGTCTTCTTCGGAACAGACTATCATTCTCACCTCGGTACAAAATGCGGAGGAATGGCAGCATATCATCCGGAGATAGGCCTACAGCGAGAAATTCATAACATATCAAATTCTCCTTTCAGAACCAAATTCGATCATGTGTTTGACGATATGAAGGGAAATTCGGCAATTGGATGTATAAGCGACTTTGATCCTCAGCCACTTCTGATAAGATCAAATCTCGGAACATACGCAATTTGCTTTATCGGAATGATCAACAATTCCTCGTCATTAATAGATCGTTATCTTTCCTTCAGCGGAGGACATTTCAATTCCATGACAGGTGGTAACGTTAACTCCACAGAGCTTGTTGCCGCACTGATAAATCAGAAAAGTGATTTTGTTGAAGGTATACGCTTTGCGCAAAGAGAGATCGAAGGAACTGCATCCATTATCATATTGAGAGATAACGGATACATCATTGCCGCAAGAGATCGCCTGGGAAGAATCCCCGTATCAATCGGTCGAAGCGAAGACGGTTACTGTCTCTCATTTGAGGACTTCGCATATAAAAAGCTTGGATTTGAAACTGAAAAGGAGCTTGGCCCCGGCGAGATAGTTGAACTTTCGTCAGATTACTGCCGTCAGCTCTCACCTCCCGGTGATAAAATGCGTATGTGCTCCTTTTTGTGGACGTATTACGGCTATCCCACGTCAACGTATGAGGGAGTCAACGTAGAGATAATGCGTTACAGAAACGGAGAGATTCTCGCGGAGAATGATCAAATAGCCAAGAACTGCGAAAACGTTGATTATGTCGGAGGTGTACCGGACTCCGGAACCCCGCACGCAATAGGATACGCCAACAAGAGCCGTATTCCGTTTGCACGAGCTTTTATTAAATACACGCCTACGTGGGCAAGAAGCTTTACTCCAACCACGCAAGCTGCGAGAAGCAAGGTCGCAAAAATGAAGCAGATTCCCGTTCACGAGATAATTAAAGACAACAGCCTTCTGTTCGTTGACGATTCTATCGTAAGGGGAACTCAGCTTAAAGAAACAGTCGATTTTCTGTACAATAACGGTGCAAAGGAAGTACATATGCGATCCGCGTGTCCTCCCATAATGTACGGCTGTAAGTATCTCAATTTTACCAGAGCTACAAGCGATATGGAGCTGATAGCAAGAAGAATCATAAATGAACTTGAGGGTGAAGAAGGCCTTAAGCACATTGATGAGTACTCGGATGCAAATACAGAACGCGGAAAAGCACTTCGCAAAACAATTTGTGACCGTTTTCATTTTACGTCGCTCGAGTTCCAAACAATTGAAGGCGTCGTAAAAGCCATCGGCATTGATCCGTGCAAGCTGTGTACATACTGCTGGACAGGAAAAGAATAATTAATACGCACACAATATAAAATTTAGTTTGAAAGGATTTTACAAAATGAAAAGTTACAGTGAAAGCTACAAAAAAGCCGGAGTTGACATAACAGCCGGCTACAAGGCAGTCGAACTCATGAAATCTCACATCAAATCCACAGAAACATCCGGCGTTTTCTCCGGAATCGGTGGATTCGGAGGCCTTTTTAAGCCCGATATCACAAATATGACAGAGCCTGTCCTTGTCAGCGGAACCGACGGTGTTGGAACAAAGCTCAAGTTCGCATTTATCCTTGATAAGCACGATACAGTTGGTATCGACTGTGTTGCAATGTGCGTAAATGACGTAATCTGCTGCGGTGCAAGACCTCTCTTCTTCCTCGATTACATTGCTTGCGGAAAGAACGTTCCCGAAAAGATCGCGGATATTGTTAAAGGAGTGGCAGACGGATGCGTACAGTCGGGCGCTGCTCTCATAGGTGGCGAAACTGCTGAAATGCCCGGTTTCTATCCCGTGGATGAATACGACCTTGCAGGCTTTGCAGTAGGTATCGTTGATAAGTCCAGGATACTCGATAACAGCACCGTTAAAGAAGGCGACGTTATAATAGCGCTCCCTTCAAGCGGTGTACATTCCAATGGATTCTCGCTTGTAAGACGCGTTTTTGACGTTGAGAACAACGAGCATCTCACAGATCCAGTTGAAGAGCTTGGTGGAAAGAGTATCGCCGAAACTCTCATCACTCCTACAAAGATATACGTAAAGCCCATGCTCGCTCTCTTTGATGAAGTAACCGTAAAGGCTGTTTCCCACATCACAGGCGGCGGCTTCTATGAGAACATTCCGAGAAGCCTTCCCAAGGGATATTCCGCAAAAATCGAAAAAGCTTCTATCAGAGTGCTTCCTATTTTTGATCTTATTGCAAAGACCGGAAATATTCCCGAAAGAGATATGTTCAATACATACAATATGGGTGTTGGTATGAGTGTTGTCGTAGCCGCCGAGGACGCAGAAAAGGCACTTGAAATACTCAAGGCGAACGGAGAAGACGCTTACGTAATCGGCTCCGTTGTTGAAGGTGACGAGGAAGTTATCATATGCTGAGCTCTACCGGTAAAATGCGTATAGGCGTTTTGGTATCGGGCGGCGGAACAAATCTGCAAGCGCTTATAGATTCTGAAAAGCGTGGGGAATTGGGAAACGGTACGATAAGTCTCGTGATCTCATCAAAGCCCGGAGTTTACGCGTTAGAAAGAGCTAAAAGTAACGGTATTGAGGCTACTGTTCTTTCACGAAAGGACTACGAAAGCATATCCGATTATTCAAGGGCTCTTGCCGATGTACTTGAAAGCAAAGCAATCGATCTCGTAGTTCTTGCGGGCTTTCTCACGATCTTCGACGAACAGCTTTACGAAAGATTCCAAAACAGAATTATTAACGTCCACCCCGCGCTTATCCCGTCTTTTTGCGGAAAAGGATATTACGGTCTTCACGTTCATGAAGCGGCGCTCGCAAAGGGCGTCAGAGTTTCAGGAGCAACAGTACATATCGTTACTCCCGAATGTGACGCAGGTCCTATTATTCTTCAAAAGGCTGTAGAGGTAAAGCAGGACGATACCCCCGAAACTCTTCAGAGAAGAATAATGGAGGAGGCAGAGTGGAAAATACTTCCGCTTGCCGTTAAGCTTTTCTGCGACGGAAAACTGTCGGTTATACACAACAAGGTTTATATAAAGGACTGAATATAAGTTTTACATTAAAAATCCATATAACAAACGGAGAAATAATATGAAGATATCAACAATTAAGGAAGAGCTTAATTCTTTTGCATACCACGGCAGAGGAATAATAATCGGTAAAAGTGCAGACGCAAAAAAGGCTGTGACTGCATATTTCATCATGGGAAGAAGCGTTAACAGCCGTAACAGAGTTTTCGTAGCAGAGGGTGATGCGATGCGCACCAAAGCTTTCGACGAAAGCAAAATGGTGGATCCGCATCTTATAATCTATTATCCCGTTCGCGTTCTCGGTAATAAAACTATCGTAACAAACGGCGACCAGACAGATACAATA
>JBGVEZ010000151.1:0-4962 GCA_045120555.1 Eubacteriales bacterium | reverse complement strand
CCGAGCAGCTGTGATCTGTCGGGAGTTAACGTATCCGGGCCGGAAACCTGAACAGCAGCCCTGTTTATAAGAAATGCGTACTCAAGCGTTGTCTTTACGTCCTTGGGGTTCTCGGACTGCTCCGGAATCGAGGTTTCCTTGAATGCAGAATATACGTTTTCAACGCAGATTCCGATTCCGGTTACCGATTTTTTTCCGATAAGAAATATCTTTTTTATATCGCAAAGCTTGTCTGCGGACGAATATCGTTTAACAACAGCCGACGACGTGGAATTTCCCGATACCGCCAAAGAGCAAAATCTGACAACACAGCAGATAACGGTTGAATATATCACGGTTACGGTCTGCATCGGAAGTGACGCGGCAATTGCTCCGATCTGAATTATGCAGTCTATCGGACTTGCCGAGGAATCCTTTGAAAACAGTGCAACGAAAATAAACGGTACAAGCATTGCAAGCAAGCCTATTGTTATGTACTTAAAAAGCTTACCTATTTTGTCATCAAACTCGCTGACACCGTTTCCTGCCTTCATTTCAATGAGATGACCGTTTCCGACAAGCTCGGTATGTCCTCCGCACGCAACGGCAATACACATTCCGTAGCCGCCCGTTACAATGGAGTTCGCCATTATCATATTGGGCTTCTTACCGGTGCGTTCAACGAAATCGCGGTTTTGAACGTCAACCACCTTCATTGAGGTAATCTGCTTTGTTTTTCCGTTTTCGTCCTCTATAAGCTCATAAACGACGAGTTCCTTTGACTTCACAACGCGAGCATCACACGGAAGAATATCCCCCGCTTTAACAAGTATTACGTCCCCCTCTACCACGCTTCTTGCATCAACACTTACAAGGTGTCCGTCACGTAAAACGTCGCACCTTGGGATAGCGGGCGCCATAACGGCATTTTCATACTTGTTGGATACAACCTTAAGGAAAGCCGTGAGAGCGCTGTTGGCGGCAATGATTATAAGGACGACGACCGCCTCAAGCCATCTTTGGAATACAAGGCACAGCATCGCGATTATCGCAATGTAATAGGTAGCAACGTCACTCATTACAAGCTTAACCGCTTCCTTGGCGGACAGCTCGGGAAATCCGAAAACACCGTTACCTCTGACTCTTCGCCTTTCCGCCTCTTCAGACGTCAGGCCCGTGTGCTGATTCGTACGAAAGCGCTGCTCGATCTCATCGACACCTATACTGTACCAATGGGGCTTTGACTTGGCCATATATATTCTCCCTTCTCTGATAATAAGTTAATACCGTGCCGCAAGAGCGGCCGGGATTTTTGGTCTTTATATACACAAAACCTTTATTTCGTCATTCTCGACAACGATATGCGCAACCCTCAATTGCTCGTCATAACGTGAAATGATCTCCTCAGCAAGCTTATCCTCAACGTTCGTTTCAATGAATCTGCGCATGTTTCTTGCACCGTATTTCGCCGAAAATGATTTTTTAGCGATAAATTCGGGAACAGCTGAGGTATAGTTGAATTCCATTCCCTTCTTTTCTATCACGTCACCAAGCTCGTCAAGCATAATGACGGCAATTCTCTCGAAATCCGATTCATCGAGCGAGCGGAAGGTTATTATCTCGTCAACGCGATTAATAAACTCGGGACGAAGGAAGGTCAGGAGCGCATTTTTTGTCGCGTCGTCGGTATGCTTCTTCTCGCTTCCGCCAAAGCCCGCAAGAGATGTCCTCTGTGAGCCTGCGTTTGTTGTCATAATAATTACGGTATTCTCAAAATTGACCGTTCTTCCCTGCGCATCTGTTATTCTGCCGTCATCAAGGATCTGAAGAAGTATATTAAGAACGTCCGCGTGTGCCTTTTCAATTTCATCGAAAAGAATAACCGAATAGGGTCTGCGTCTGATTTTCTCGGTAAGCTGTCCCGCTTCATCGTATCCGATGTATCCGGGAGGCGCTCCTATGATCTTGGAAACGCTGTGCTTTTCCATATATTCGGACATATCAAGCCTTATAAGCGTTTCGGTTGAATTAAACAGCTCTCCCGCAAGCTGCTTTACAAGCTCGGTCTTTCCGACGCCTGTCGGACCCGCAAAGATAAAGGAAACCGGCTTTCTTTTCGGGCTGACGTTGGCTCTCTTCCGTTTAATGGCACGGCTTACAGCGCTTACCGCCTCATCCTGACCGATTATCTTTTTAGATATAGTCTTTTCAAGCTGATTTATCTTTACGTATTCATTTTCCGTGATGTTTTTAGAGGGTACGCCCGTCCATATCTCGATAACGTCTGCAAGTGCTTCCTCTGTCAGCACGATGCTTTGAAGCGAAGGCGCAAGCTCATTCAAGCGATCCGAGCATTTATACTCCTGAGCCTTAAGGGTTGCTATCCTTTCGTAGCGCTTTGACTCCTTGAGAGGAGTATCCTCGGTAGTGCTTTCGAGCATTTCACGCTCTTCCTTAATTTTTATAAGGTTGTCCTTAAGCTCATATTCCTCGTTAAGAACTGCACAGGAAAGCGAAAAGCCTGCCGCAGCTTCGTCAAGAAGGTCGATTGCTTTGTCAGGAAGAAATCTGTCGTTGATATATTGCTCGGACAGAGTTACCGCCTTAACGAGCAGCTCATCAGGAATTGTCATCTTATGATATTCCTCATAATAATGCTTTATCTTGCGGAGCATCTCGACCGTTTCGTCTATATTGGGTTCGTTTACCATAACGGGCTGAAAACGACGCTCAAGAGCAGAATCCTTCTCGATATATTTACGGTATTCCTTGAGCGTAGTTGCGCCTATAACGCGAATTTCGCCCCTTGAAAGCGCAGGCTTCAATATGTTTGCGGCGTTCATTCCGCCCTCGCTCTCGCCTGCACCCGCAAGATTGTGTACCTCGTCTATGACGAGAATAACGTTACCCTTTGCCTTAACCTCTTTGACGAGAGACAGAATTCTCTGCTCAAACTGACCTCTGAACTGAGTACCTGCCACAAGGGCTGCGATATCGCAGAGATACAGCTCGCAATTTCTGAGTCTGTAAGGAACGTCACCATCCGCTATCTTGTTGGCAAGCGCCTCAGCTATAGCCGTTTTACCTACACCGGGCTCACCGATAAGGCAGGGGTTGTTCTTCTGACGGCGCATAAGAATACCTATTACACGCTTAAGCTCGGCGTCACGTCCCACTATCTTATCAAGCTTACCGTTTCTTGCAAGCTCGGTAAGGTTACGGCAGTAATTATCAAGCACCGTATTCTTTCCGCCGGATGGCTCCTTTTTCTTTTCCTTTGACTTATCCTCTCCCTTCGGCTTCTTCATTCCGCCAAAGAGCTTATCAAAGTCAATGCCCGTATTTTCCTCGCCCTCAGGTGCGCTTACGTCACCGTCGCCGCTCTGGCCCGAAAGCTGCTCCATAAGTCCGCTGAAAGCGTTATTGATGCTTTCGGGATCATTGGGATCGATTCCCGCAGCTGAAAGCTGGTCCATCATTGTTTGCTTTAAATCTATTCCGAGCTCCTCAGCACATTCAAGGCAGAGTCCCGCCTGCTTACGAACTCCGTTTTCTACGATCATGCAAGTTATCATCGCAGGACGCTTCTTGCATCTCGAACACATTCTGATATTCATTTGATTACCTTTCTGAAGTTACGCTAATTGAAATCTAATCAGTTAAGCGTGAAATTGATTAAAAAATCGTACAGATACGAGCCTTCCGTGTCTGCAAACGGAAGAAGCTCGGGGTACTGAATCGAAAGAAGGCTCATAGCCGTTCTGAAAACGAATGCAAATCCCCAGGAGAGAAGGAATCCTGCAAACGAGCCTGCCAGAAAGCCCAGCGCCTTGTCAAGCGTTCTGAGAAGCGGAAGCTTGAAGATGCCGACCACAAGAGATCCTATCATCTTGAATACTATAAGACCTATAATAAACACGCCGAGATAGCCGATTACCTCCGCAACGAATGCGGAAACGGGGTGCGCGATGCTTTCGGATACATCTCTGAGATTTTCTTCTGTTACTATGCCTATTGAGTTTATAAATTCAGATATATCCATACCTACAAGGTCAAGCATATTTCTCAATGCTTCGGGAATCTTTTCAACGAGAGCAGCTCCGTCGATTGCCCCCGAAAGCTCACCGATCGTTGCCTGCAGAAAAGAAGCAAACGCGTTATCTATAACGTTGAATAAAAACACGCCGTCTATCCATACACCTACGGGCCCACCGAACATTTTTGCAGCAACGAATGAGCAGAATATAACCGCAATACCAATCGCGGATTTAACAAAACCTCTGTGTGTGCTTACACCGACGGTAATGAGAAAAACGGTAATAATGAGAATATCAACCAAAATTCCTTCCATAGAAATGTTCCTTTCATTAATGAAAAAGTTAAATAAAAATCAATAATCGATCATTGCAGCTCCCGCTTTTCCGAAGGAGACAATATGACTGTCGGTAAGTGCGGCAATCATACAGCTGTCATACGGAACCGCCATCGATTCCTTTTTTGCATCAGTTGAGAGGCTGTATCGGTCTGCGTGATCGTCCGCCAGTAAAAAGACAAAATTATCCGACATACACACCGATTTAGGTACATCGTAAAGACGCTCGCGCAAGCGGAAATTTCCGTCAGCATCAAAAACAACAAGCTCTTCGGCGGACGCTATTGCGGTAAGATCACCGTGAAAATAAACGTCCACAGGCTTTCCGTGAGTAATATTTTCGGAAATATTCAGATCCTCATCAAGCATTACGGTGCCGTTATTGAAGACGAGAGCCGTATATCCGTTATCAAGCGCTCGGATATCTATCGGCCAAACACCGTCGAACCTGTGATTGGCGGTCGTAACACCGTTCTTCATATCGTACGACTTGAAAATAACCGCACCATCTCCGTCCGATGCAGACACAGAAAGCACGTGTATATTGCCGTCCGGTGCTATATCCGTATCAACGGCATATCCGGAAATATCTATATATCCGATCTCCTCAA
>JBGVEZ010000150.1:0-13031 GCA_045120555.1 Eubacteriales bacterium | reverse complement strand
GGGGAGATGGTATCGTAAAGGATGTCAAGAGCATATTTGCCGTCGAGCTTCATAAATTCGAAGTCGTGGTTGTGATAGAGCATCTGGAGACCGAGAGACTTTGCGGTCTTGCAGATGATGTTGATGAATTCAACAACGTAGGGGAAGTTGGGGTGGCCGGGTCTGTGCTCGGGAACGAGATAGGGAACCGCAACGTATTTGCAGCCGATCTCTGCGTACTGTGTAAGAACGCCAACCGGATCCTTGAGCATGTCGATAAAGGGAACGTGAGCAGAGATCGGAACAAGACCTATCTCTTCGCACATAGCCTTGATGTCAGCGGGAGAATTTCCGTAAAGACCTGCGAATTCAACGCCGTCGTAGCCGAGTGCCTTTATCTTTTCGAGTGTTGCGCGAAGATCGGCAGAAGCATCATCGCGTACCGAGTAAACCTGTACAGCTATCGGGAAAGCCATAATTTGTTACCTCCGAAATAAATATTTGTTATATAAACACAGTTACAAACATAGTTTATTACAATAATTATAAGACAATTTCCGCACTATTGCAAGCCATTATTCGCTATTCACAAGTCAAATCTTGTTATCTTGCTTCAATTATAACTGATAATGGAGAATAAAACGGACAAATTCGGCAAAAACACGGCATATTTTTATCCAAAAAGGGCAGCAATCGGTCCCCCAATGGCAGTTTTTTTACGTCAATGTGCCGTATTTTCTTTGATGACCGACGATATTTCTTAACAACATTTACAAAATCGGAACGAAAAAACTATTGACAAATCAAGGTATATATGATAAAATATCTATATAAAAGACGTTGCTTACGTAAGGCAAGGTCTTATACGTACGAGTAAGAAAGGAAAATAATATGAAAACCCCAACGAAAGACAAAAGGCGCAGTGATGTCATAGCGATAGCGTGTGCCGTTGCGTTTTTGGTATGCGGACTTGTAATGTGGTTTGTCGGACAGCCGACGTCGTTTACACCTATGATAATGGCGTCGCTGCTGATGCTCTGCTTTGCGGTGCTGATACTCCTTAACACGCTTCTGCCAATGCTGCTTTGGCTGTGCGAGAAATACTGCGCAAGGGATGATGCCAAAAAGCTATGGAAGACGGTACTCGGATTCTTCTCCGGATACGGTAATCTTATCTCTTTGATATTGAATTCGGGTATAACCGTATGGTATGCATACATTTATTACCTTTACGTTGTTTTTACAGAGCAGAAGGTCACCGTAGGATATCTGCACGTGTTCATTCTCGGCATGGCGTTTATCGCGATGCTTATAGGCGGAAAGATCTGTAAGTATTACGTAACGGACAAAAAGACGAGATCGGTCCTTTGCTCGGTGTTTGCTGTGCTGAATCTTAATTCACTTGTTATTGCGGCGGCATCCGCACTTAAGGTAATCGGAATTTACGATACCTTCAAGATAATGAAATGGATAGAAGCGGGATTCGGCATTTACTGCGCACTCTTTATTCTGATCTCTCTTATAAGTGGGTTTATAAGAAAAGAGCTTTGCGACGGTGTTAATACGGTGATTCCACTTCCGTTCGTAAAGAGCGAGAGGACCGACGAGAATCTTATTGACTATATCGAAAACAATACCGGTATCACGCTCCGCTCGCTGTTCAGCATTAAGTTTGCAAAATCGGTGCTGCCTGCTGCGGCATTTGCGCTGATAGTTTTCTTCTGGTTCTGTACCGGACTTGTAACGATAGAGCCGCATCAGCAGGGTGCGCTTTACAGATTCGGAAAATGTGAGGATATTCTCGAGCCGGGATTGCACCTTACCCTTCCGTGGCCTCTTGATAAGGTGGACGTATACGATACCGGAAAGATAAGGGAGACTGTCGTCGGCTATGACAGTAACAGAAAAACGGACATTCTTTGGAGCGAATCACACGGCGGCACGGAATACAAGCTGCTGCTCGGTGAGGGTAATGAGCTTGTGTCGGTAAATATCCGTCTTCAGTATAAGATAGACGATCTTTACGAATACGTGACAGCATCCGCAAATGCGGAGAAGATACTTAACGCAAGGGCTTATTCGGTAGTAACCGATATGACTATAGGAACAACGCTTGACGTCATAATTTCCGAGGACAGAGACAAGCTTGCAGTCATGATAGAAAACGAGCTTTCCGGATATCTTGATTCTATAAATATCGGAATCGCGGTGGTCGACGTTGTTATAGAAAGCATACATCCTCCGGTTGAGGTTGCGGCTATATATCAGAAGGCGGTAAGCGCCGAGGTAGAGGCACAGGCTGAAAAGAGTAAGGCGGAGGGTATGGCAGAGGCAACTCTCTCTTACGCTTATATGAATCGCAATTCCGCAATAAAGATCGCAGAGGCGGATCAGTTTGAGCGTATAGGAAACGCACGCGCGGAGGTTTCCGAGTTTACGGCTATGGTGGAGGCGAACAACGCTTATCCGGATGCGTTCAAGTACTATAAATATCTTGAGACGCTGACAAGCGTATTTTCAAAGCAAAGGCTTTACATTTTAGGCGAGGATATAGATGAAAAGTACATCTATTTCGGTGCCGACGTTGTAATTTACAAGTGATAACAGGAGAACGAAAAATGAAAATGAATTCAATTCTGAAATGGATAATTGCGGCGACACTTCTCGTTGTTCTCGGATTTTTCGGCTTTACCGCTGAGGTCCGCGAGGGTGAATATGCCGTTATAACACGTTTTGGCGCGGTCAGAAGCGAGGTAACCGAATCCGGTCTTTATCTAAAGCTTCCGTGGCCTTTTGAGAACGTTGTAAAGTACGATTCGAGAAATCAGTACACCGAATCCCCCTTCCTTGAGACACTCACCAAGGATAAGAGAAATATTATTCTTCAGTCGTTTGCAGTATGGAGCATCGACGATCCGCTTAAGTATCACACAAGCGTTGGAGATACGGCAGTTGCCGAGCAGTACATAAACGATCTTATCATAAATGCCACCAACGGTATTATGGGTAACTACAACCTCTCGAACGTTGTATCCACCGACGCGGAGGAGCTGAAGGTCGACGAGATCAAGAACAGCATCTTTGAAAGAGTAAAGGAGCATGCGCTCAATCAGTACGGAATCAAGGTATCCGAGGTCAGTGTTATGAAAATATCACTTCCCGAGGAGAATCTCAACAGTGTTTTCGATCAGATGACGGCTGACAGACAGAAGTTCATCGACCAGATAATAGCAGAGGGTCAGAGGCTTGCGTCTGAGATCATGTATGAGGCAGAGGCAGAGGCTGCCAGAATAATGGCAGAGGGAACTGCGTCGGCGGCAGAGATAAATGCTGAAACCGAGAAGAAGGTTGCCGAGATATACGCATCCGCTCAGGCGGCAAATCTCGAGCTTTATAAGTTCCTTACACAGCTTGACGCACTTTCGAATTCGATCACCGAAAACAGTACTATGATCGTAAAGAAGGATCAGTACCCCTTTGATATCCTTAACGGTCTTCCCGCAGACCTCGCGCAGAAGATAGAGGACGCTATTAAAGAAAACAACAAGATTGAGGAGGACAAGACCGAGGAAACCGATACAGGTGCCGAAACAACAAGCGGAGGTGTAAGCAATGGCTGATCTTGAAAAGAACACCCCCGGTACCGACGAGGTAGAGACAATCGAGCCGAAAAAGAACGAATCAAAGCAGGGAAGCTTTGTTGCGGATCTTCTTACAACGTCCGTAAAGTACTTCAAATGGATAGTGCTTGTTATCTTTGTAGGTATTCTTCTCAGCGGCATACGCACCGTAAATCAGGGGGAGGTCGCGGTAATACTCCGATTCGGAAAGCTCTGCGGAGACACGTACGAGGAGCAGGTACATGAGCCCGGACTTATGTTCGCGTTCCCGTACATAATCGATGAGGTTATCACGGTACCCACCGGAAAGGTATTTCAGCTTAACGTAGACACTCACTATACCGCGGGAACCATGTCCTACTACGTTGCGGACAACGGCTACTGCATCACCGGCGACAGTAATATCGCGGTAATTTCATCATCACTCAAATACATGATAACCGATCCCGTAAAATACGCGCTCTGCACAAAGGACGTAGAATCCACCGTGCGAGGCGTTGTCAGCGCGACTATGGCAAAGAGAACTCTCTCGATGACAATCGATTCGCTTCTGACCGACGGTAAGGATACGTTTTCTGCGGACGTTCTTTCGGAGTCGCAGAAAACTCTCGATATGCTCGGATGCGGAATAACCATTACAAACTACGAAATAAACGTGATCGCACCTCCGTCCGAGGTTAAGGAGATGTTTGATAAGGTAAATGCGGCAAACGTTGAAACGCAGACGCTCATTGCACAGGCGGAGCAGCACAGAGAGATCATTATTCCACAGGCGAAATCGGATGCCGCGTCTCTTTCCTCCAATGCCATGATAAACCAAAGCACGAGAGTAAGCTCAACGCAGGAGAAGATGGCGGAGTTTTACGGTCTTCTTGAGGAATATGAAAGACAGCCTGCCGTGGTTATCGAGCGCGTTTATGCACAGAAGCTCAAGGAGATATACAACAAGCTTGGTGGTACCATTTTCGTTGACGAGAATACTCCGAACATATTCATAAAATAACCGAGAAAGGAAGAAACCATGGAAGACATCAGCAATATGGGTAAGCAATCGCTTGTCGAGCTGTCGCGGGATAGTCTTTCCGAGAATGACAAGAAGCGGATAGAATACGATATAATCGCATCTCTTGCTTCTCTCGGCGCTCTTGCGGCGGGCTTTATCTACCAGAAGATATTCCCTGATAAGGGGGCTGTAGCGGCGATGATATACCTTGTCGGAATACTTATTCAGGGAATTCCGATAGTAATAACTGCCATAAAGGGCTTTCTTTCCAAGAATATGAGCCATGCGATGGAGATCCTCGTTGCAATTGCTATCGCAGCTTGCTTCTTCGACAAGCAGTTCGTGCTTGCGATACTCATTCCCGTTATACTAAACGTTGTACATTTCTTCGAGGAAAGAAGCATTATGGGCGGTCGCGACGTTATAGACGGACTAAAGAAGATGCAGTCGGATACCGCGCTTCTCTACGATCCCGAAACGGGCGAGGAGACCGAGATCGACGCAAGGGAGCTGAAGATAGGTCAGCTTATCCGCATAAAGCCCGGATGTGCGATCCCTGCGGACGGTAAGATCGTTTCTGGTGAATCGAATATCGACCAGAAATCACTCACAGGTGAGCCTGATCCCGCACCTGTTTTTGTGGGTGACAAGGTCTTTGCCGGAACTTATAATATCGACGGTGTTCTGACCGTTGAGATAGAGAAGGAATATAACGATACCTCCTTCTCAAAGATCCTCGGACTCCTTGAGGAAAGCGAAAAGATACAGGTCCCCGAGCAGAAGATTATCGACAGATTTATGTATTACTACATTCCGCTCGTGCTTGCTATTGCGGGTGCAATTGCTCTCGC
Organism: Eubacteriales bacterium; assembly: GCA_045120555.1. Taxonomy (GTDB): domain Bacteria; phylum Bacillota; class Clostridia; order Oscillospirales; family CAG-272; genus SIG640. Next base: position 7,578 of record JBGVEZ010000150.1, on the reverse strand, counting down.
AACGAACGACGTATCCAAGGCGATATCCATCCTCGTCGTTTCCTGCCCCTGCGGACATATGCTCGTTTCGTCCGCTCCGATGATCGCGGCACTTGCGGTCAGCACGAAGAGGGGAATACTAATTAAAAATTCGAAATTTATCGAGCAGCTCTGCGACGTTGATACGGTCGTGTTCGATAAGACGGGTACCATCACCGAGGGCGCGCTGAACGTTGGCAAGATAGAGCCGTTCGGTATAACCGAGGACGAGCTTGTTGCGGTTGCATCCTCCGTGTCCGCATCCTCCCTCCATCCCGCGTCAAGAGCGATGGTTGCGCTCTGCCGTAAGAGAGGACTTACTCTCCAAAATGCGGAAAACGTTAAGGAATATATCGGTAAGGGTATTTCGGGAAGCTTTTCCGGCATCAGAGTTACGTTCGGCTCGCTTGCGTGGGCTGAGGAAGAAAAAATGACCCTTCCCGAGGGTATGGTCAGCGATGAGACTACACGCACCGGCCCCGTAAACTACCTTGCCATCGACGGAAGGATCGTGGGCAGAGTTTTCTTTGAGGATAGCCTCCGTCCCGAGGCGGCGGAAAGCATTGCCGAGCTTAAGAATAACGGGATCAATAAGACCGTAGTTCTTACGGGTGACAAGAGCATTGCCGCGGAAAGAATATCCGCATCAGCGGGCGTTGACGAAACCTATTCCGGACTTATGCCGGTCGATAAGCTCGACAAGGTAAAGGAGCTTCGCGAGAACGGCGGCGTTATCGTTGTCGGAGACGGTATCAACGACGCACTTGCCCTTAAGGAAGCGGACGTCGGTATCGCAATGGGTGCAATGGGCTCGGACACCGCTATCCAGAGTGCCGACATTGCACTTATGAACAACAACCTCAAAAACATCCCATTCGTTATAAGCGTTGCGAAGAAGACACGCCGCCTGATGTATCAGAACATCGCGCTTGCCTTCTCAATATCCTTCGTGATGATAACCCTTTCGGCATTCGGTGTCGTAAGCGCACTCGCAGGTGCATTCCTGCATAACATCGGTGCGTTCGTTATCCTCATAAACAGCGCACGCTTGCTTAAAGCGAATAAGGAAACACAATAATCGAAAAAATGCGGGGCTGTCTCATTAAGAGACAGCCCCTTTTTGTTTTTGGTTTCAGAAGGTAATCTTATATAGATTATCCCGACGGTGGACAGCTTGTTAAGTCAGTCAAAGCTATATAAAGCGCAGATGCTTAATCATTCTCCTTGCGAACAAGCCTTACTCCATCCTGCAGTAATCCCGACAAGGCTTCCTGAGTTTCCTCGCTTGCCGATACATTGATCAGAGTAATCGCATTTTCTTCAACGCTGAACAGAAGTTCGCACGCTCCGAGCGTGTCCTTGAAGCTTAAGTACAAGCTGCCATGAGCCTGAGAATACAGTCCGTTAACAACAAAGCTTTTGCCGTCCCGAACAGTTGATATAACTGCGTTACAGTTCTCAAGCAGAGAAATACTGTGAACGTTTCCGTCTTTATCTGTAAATTCGTATACGCCTGTATTAAAATACGGAAAATCGTCTGTTCCGTTAATTCTGAAAATCGTGTTAACGGGGATTTTGTATTCCCCTATTGTGTCATACTTGCCATCGGGGGCGAACAGCAGGCTCATTGTACAGTAGCTTGAAAACGTAACTCCCAAAGAGCAGAAATCGTAGTGCTTGCCGTCCTCTGTGTATATACGGTAATTGCTGTGACCGAGCCTGCAGAGCATGCCGCGTACCTCAACGGTTTTTTCACCCTCAATTCTGATGATCGCACCCGAGCCTGAATGCAAGGTCAGAGATACTACGGTGTTTTCGTAATCGGGAAGCGAATTGCAGATAAACCTTGTTGAATATCCGATACCCTTGGAAAAAGGAATTTGCTTCCCGTCCTCATCAAGTCTTACTGTATCGCCGTTGAAGCTGAAGGAGTACTTGTGAACCTTACCTTTATGCTCAAGCACTACAAAGTAATCCCCGTTACTGTCCCTTGCAAAGATCGGATGTGAAGCGGCGGTATCAAAATCGACAAAGCGAGAAGCAACCTCTTCAGCGCTTGGGCCGAATATTATACAGCTGTCCGGCTTGATATTCTCGTATAAATGATCATAATTATTAGTAACGGAGAGAACCGCTCTCTTTATATCGGTGTTGCTAGAAAGAACGTATTCCTCGGGTGTTCCGTCACCGTTTGTGTCAAGTGTTATCATTCCGTTGTATTTATGGAATTTCAGAACGTCGTAGCTTATTTCCTTGAACACATGATAGTTAGCAAGCCAGCATGAATCAGCTTGCTTTTTGATGTAGCCGTCCTGCATACGATACGTTGCACTTAAGGCTCCGTCATACGAGGTGAAATGATACGTATCATCATTCTTTGTATACGTACCGTCAAATATTAACGTGTTTTTCTTTGGATCTGTGACGATCTTTTTTGATGTGTCAAATTCATATGTGGCGAAGGTTGAGTGCTTTTTGTTAAGCACCACTACATATGAATCAATATACAGATCAACCTCCTTGTATACGAGGAACTCATAATCCCCCGGATCAAATCTAACCGTATTCTCCCCCGTGGGAAGGTTGTAAACGTAGCTCTTTTCGGTGCTTATTTTGCCGCCTGCGTACGTAAATTCAACGTAGATGTTTGTCGGCTGTGCCGTGCCCTTTGTCGGGTAATGGCGGTAGGCAGTGGTAACGATTCTGTATCTCGTTCCGTCGGTAAGCGGCGCTTCGGGGTTAAGAGAGCATTCGACCGTGTAGGCGTTGCCCCTTTCAATGAGCGTGAAGAGATCGGCGTTTTCGGTGCCCTCGCTTATTGCATCATTGACCGTCTGCCAGCCGGCCTCCGTTTCCGATTCGAGCGTCATTGCATTTGCGGGCAGATAGAGCGGAGTATAGCTTTTTGAGCTTAAACCAAACGACAGATTGCCGTCATCATCCAGCGAAAGGGTGGTGTTGTCTGCCGACACTGACCGTACTTTTGACGAGAAGAAGGGAACGCCCTTTTCAAGTGGGAAGGTGGTAAAGCAGACTGTTATAACAAGCGATACCGCAACCGATCCGATTATTATCCAGAAGGTCGGTTTTTTATAGCTGAGGACCGATTTTATCCTCTGCTTCACATCCGTCTCGCCGAATGCAAGCGGGCAGGCAGAGATCATTTTTCGCTGTACACTGCACGAGAGAAGTGCGGTCGAATAGTCTCTCTTCCCGTCGCTGTCCATCAGCCTTACTACCTTCTCGTCGCACGCAAGCTCGATGTCGCGGCAGAGAAGAACGTAGGCAAGCCAGATGACGGGATTGAACCAATACACCGAAAGTATCAGAAATCCGAGCGGCTTCCAGATGTAGTCGAGGCGTTTTATGTGCGCCCTTTCGTGTGCGATGACGTGATCTCTTCCGTCCGAAAGCTCGGAGGGGAGGTATATTTTCGGATTGATTACACCGAGTATGAACGGCGAATCGATATTGTCACATTCATAGATGTTTTCGGTCACTCTCACCGAGGCCGCAACCTTGCGTTTGAGAAGTGCGTAGCTGATAACGGTGTACGCAAGCATTGCCGCAGCACCGCAGAGCCACACCACCGAGCAGACCTCAAGCACGTCAATTTCACTTTTCGGTGCCGTGATTTGCACGTTGCCTGACGGAGATTGCGGGGGGGTGATCTCAGCGTTTGTTTCGGGATTTGATGGAACGCCCGGCTGCTCGCCTACGCCGGGATCTTCGTTTTGGATAGGCGCCTTGTCGGGAATCTCAACAAATCCGTCCGATATCACCGTGCTGTCGGACGGTGAGAGAAAGCTCGGGATAAGGCTGAGCGACGACTGGATCGTTATCGGGCAGATAAGCCGCAGACCGACGAGAGCCCACAGAATGCACATAATGTAACGCGGCGTTTTTCTGAATGCGATGCGGAAGAGTATGACCGCACCCACAAGCATCGATGCGGCAAGACTCATGTTTAGAAAATATTGAAATACAGTACTCATATTCAGTCCTCCTTGTTGTCTTCTATCATGCGCTTGATCTCGGCTATCTCCTCCTGCGTCAATCTTTTGCGTTTGCTGAATGCCGCAATAAATGCAGGCAGGGAGCCCTTAAACGTCTCGTCAACGAATCTTTCACTTTGAATTGCGTAAAATTCCTCACGGCTTATTAGAGAGGATACGTTTCCGTTTTCATTTTTGAATATACCGCGCTCGCAAAGCTTTTTCAGCACGGTGTACGTGGTTGATTTCTTCCATTCAAGCTCGCGCTCACAAAGGGCTACAAGTCTGCCCGACGTGAGCGGCTCGTTCTGCCATATGATGTCCGCAAATCGGGACTCAACGGCTCCGAGAGTTTTGTTGTCCATAGTCATACTCCTTTCTCGGTCTACAATCTATCGACCTCATCTATAGTTTATCACATATAGACCGAAATGTCAATAGTTTTTTTGGCGGTTTTACATTTTGGACATATTTTTTTGTGTGGTTTTATTAGAATTAATTTTGCAAAATTAACATCCCCCGCTTGAAAAATACACAAAAGGAGTGTATAATATTAGTATTAAATGCGGGAGATGCGGAAATGAATTATATAATAACTGTAATAGTTTGTATGTTCGCGGGAGCGGGAGCGGGCTTTGGAACGGGATTTGCGGGGATGAGTGCGGCGGCGGTGATAAGTCCGATGCTGATAACCTTTCTCGGGATGCCCGCCTACGAAGCGGTCGGAATTGCGCTTGCGAGCGACGTTCTTGCGAGTGCGGTAAGTGCATGGACTTACAAGAAAAACAAGAATATAGACGTAAAAAACGGGCTTGTGATGATGGCTTGTGTGCTTGTATTCACTGCGGTTGGAAGCCTTCTTGCAAAGCTCGTACCGAATTCGACGATGGGATCGTTTTCGGTGTTTATGACGATGATGCTTGGAGTTAAATTTATAATAAAGCCGGTTATGGCGACCAAGGAGAGCATGGCGGCGGACGACCCGAAGAAGAAGCTTATAAAGAGCATAATAATGGGGACGCTTATCGGCTTTATTTGCGGATTTATCGGAGCGGGAGGCGGAATGATGATGCTCCTTGTGCTTACGTCGGTGCTTGGCTACGAGCTGAAATGTGCGGTTGGAACGAGCGTATTTATAATGACGTTCACCGCACTTACGGGTGCACTCAGCCATTTTGTTATAGGTGGAATGCCGGATCTTCTTGTGCTTGTGCTTTGCGTTGTTTTCACCCTTATATTTGCGCGGATTGCGGCAAGGCTTGCAAACAAAATGTCGAATATTACACTCAACCGCATAACGGGAGTTATTTTGCTTGTACTCGGAATCGTTATACTCGGCGTTGGGTTTATAAAATAAAAAACGGAGCTGTCTCATTAAGTGGCAGCTCCATATTTTTGTGAAATTTTTAATTTTTGAGTTCAAATACTGCGCCGTAGTAAAATGCATCGGATTCGGGGGAGAAGGCTTGCAGAACGAGTGAATCTTCCTTGACCGAGAAAACAAACTCTGTTTCGGTATTGGTTTGTACCGTGAGGATGCCTTTGTCTTGTGTTACGATACCGGACAGCCACTCCTCGTCTTTTCCCGATCTTACAGTAAGAAATGCGAGGTCTCCGTTTTGAAGCTCGATCGAAACGAGAGAGCCTACAGCTGTCGGCTTTATTACGTAGAGTCCGGGCTTTACTGGGGCCATTTTTTGATTATTTTCCTTTACCTTTTCATGCTTTTCGGGCTTGTTGCTCTTGCTTTCCGCTATATTGACGGAAAGATCCTTAAGCTCGGGGTCATCTTCTATACGCTTTTCCGTATTGGCATTCGTCAGCACTTGCTCAGTGCAATACTTTTTTCTTATTGCAGAGCGTATCAGAAATGCGGAGATCGAGATTATGAGAGATGCCGTAAAAAGGAGGAAAAAGTATTTCAGTAGGTTCGGGTGCGGTTTGGCACTTGCGGAGGCAAAATTCAGGTCGACAAAGTATGCGGAATTCAGAGAAAGAATGAGAGGGCTGATAACAAGCAAGGGATATTTGAAGCCGTTTCTTATATTCGTGTCCGCAAGAGCGATGGAATAAAATGCACACCACAGCGGCAGGATCAAAAAAGCCGCGATCAGGATATTTACTAACGTAATCATGCTGTCATAGTACGAGTAGATCATAAAATAATAGTTGTCGGGAATGATCTGCTTGCAAAATTTAGCAAACGGCAAAAACGACAGTGTAGATATTATCGTCTGGATATACGGAGCAAAGAACGGGGCGAGCGAAAATATGATCGTCTTATGGAATCCGTGGAGAGGCGGAATTGTAATTGAACGCTTTTTGGTAAACCATCCTATGAGCATTCTTGATATTAGTATTACAGCCCCCGGAATAAAAGTCAAAAGCAGGCAAGCTATGGTTCCCTTCTTATAGTCGAATAGTCGAAAAGAATTTCGGACGCGCCTCCGCCTTCAAGAAATTGTCCGTAGTAATAGATCACGAAGGGCTTGATCTTCATTTTGGGTATTGCAACGTATGCACATACGGCATTCCAAACGGAATATACGGGAAGTCCGATTTTGCTTCTTGAAAGTCTTACGGAAAAGACAATGCAGAATGCGGGGAAGACGTAATTTATGAAAAATATCTCCGCATACTCCTTTATAACTCGGATGTATTGGTAGTTAAGGATGTAATGCTCGGTAAGTGTCTCGTACTTGGTTCTTTTAGGAAGCTCTAATTCCAACGCACGCTTTAGTATGATCGTTGCACATACGAAGAAGATAAAGGGAATCAATACGTTTATGATGTGATAGATCACGGTTCTTTTTCTTTGTGTCATTTTCATTGCCGTCCTTCCTTTTAAAGATTATCAAATTGTTTTTCGTAGGTACATGTCATGCTGCGCTTGTGAGCGTACCGTAGGCCTATGATAAGTGTCCAGAGGAAGACGTAGAAAAATACAATGAAGGAAATAATGAATGACCGAAGGATATTGCTTGTGAGGTGGATGATGAGTGTCGGTACGGAGCAGACAGCTGCATTGTACAGCGGCCATACGGAGAGCCTTTGGCGGTAATTGATGACTGCTTTTGCATATTTGCCGCAAAATACAGGGGTAATCAGAGCGCAAATTGCAATCGCGCAAAGCCAAAGCAAGGGGAGTACGCCATGGATTTCCGAGATCTTCAATTGAAAAATCGTGCACAGAAGATAAAAAAGGTTTGTCGCTGCCGAAAAGATTATCGGTGCAAAATAAAGCTTTTTCATAGTTGACACCATCCTTTCATTTTAAATCTTTGTACTTTAATTATATCACATTGTACCGATTTTGTCAATATGTAGAACAAAAATAGAGACCCCGTAGGATCTCTGTTTTTATTTCCTAGGTGAAAGCCTTTGCCACAGCTTTCGTATAAATTCAAAGAGAATGACGGGCAGTGAAAGCAGGACGGTCAGGGCGAGATGGGACGGCGCGAGGGGTACGGTCCTCATTACCGACGAGCCGAGGTAGATGAAGGCGGTCTGTAATGCGCTGACCGTGGCAATTATCACGATAAACGTCGGGTTTTTCGAGAGGCTT
>JBGVEZ010000149.1:0-34464 GCA_045120555.1 Eubacteriales bacterium | reverse complement strand
CATGAAGCATTACGACGTCGACGCCGTCATCTTCGAGCTGACCGACGGCGATATGCTTGACGTCGAGCGTCACTTCTCACATACGTCCATCCCGATGCTTGAAATTATGCTCTATTCCTTCAAGAACCATCCCACAAAATTCAAGAACACCAAATACTACGCGACCCACCTTGCGCGCACCCTCCACACGTCTCATGAGGAGACGGTTAAGCGACTTCTTCCGCTCGGTGTAACGCTTATGGCTGACGGCGACGTTATCGAGGTATAAAACCGTAAATGAAACAAATTAAACTGAATAAGAAAAAAGCGATAATAATCACCGCTTGCATACTTCTCCTCTGCATTTTTGCGGGCTTTGCCTTCCGTGAGGACCTCAAAACAGTAAATTACACGGTCGACAGCGAAAAGCTGAACGGAAGCATCCGCCTTGCCGTCATATCCGACCTCCACTCGTCAAAATTCGGGGAAGATCAAAGGACTCTCATTAAGGCGATAGATACGGCTGACCCCGACGTCATCCTCCTTACGGGTGACATATTCGAGGAGGACAGGGACCACGAAAACGTAAAGGATCTTTTTGAGCATATAGGCAAGAAATACACCTGCTTTTTCGTGACGGGAAACCACGAATACCGCTTTTCGGCAAGCGAGTTGTATAAGATAAGATCTCTCGTCCGCACCTACGGTATCGTAACACTTGATGGGGATTCCTCCGTCCTTACCGTAAATGGCGAGAAGATACGCATCGCAGGAGTAAACGACCTCTCCGGAGACAGCTACGTTGAGCTTGACCATAACGGAGACGTTATCGAAAGAGAGCGCTTCGACAAGTCGCTTTCCCGACTTTCCGAAACAGCAAAGGACGGAATATTCACCGTTCTTATGTCACACCGCCCCGATCATTTTGAAAAATACACGTCCCTCGGCTTCGACCTCACCGTTTCGGGACACGCGCATGGCGGTCAGATAGTGATCCCCGGTATTTTGAATGGATTATATTCCCCCGATCAAGGCTTCTTCCCCGACTACGCGGGCGGAAGGTATGAAAAGGACGGTAAGGTCATGATCGTCTCCCGCGGACTTTGCAAAATGATGCTCCGCCCAAGGATGTTCAACCGCCCCGAGCTTGTTATAATAGACTTACAGTAAAATATCAAATGGCGAAGCCGACAACGGGCTCCGCCATTTTTATATCAGTTTATTCCGAGTGCTCTGTGCATCGCTACGATGACAAACGAAGCGAATCCGTGGTTACGGCTTCCGTGCTTGCGTCTGTATTCCCAAAGAGTACCGGTGCATTTTGCCATGCCGTAAAAGAATCCCGACACGTCACGAAGCAGTATATCGTATTCCTTGAGCTTAAGAAGCGCATCAATTCGGAGGTAAGCACCGATGAACGCATCAACCTCAGTAATCTCGGGCATTGCGCCGTTTCGATCGGGCTTGAACACCTCGCGTACAAGCCTGTAGAGGGGACGGTATCTCTCATCGTTAAGATCGATTCCGCCAAAGAGGATAGCGTAATACTGACAAGCCTCGGAGGCATCTTTTTGGAGAACGAGCTTGCCGTCAACACGAATCGCGTGATCGTGGAAGTATTCACCGTTATAAGACTGCGAAACAGCTGTCCTGCGGATCGCTTCCGCCTTTTCCTTGCACGCATCGTCACCGAAAATATTGTAAACCGCATCAAGCGCACGCGCGTAAAGGAAGTTTGTCGGGTAGCTTACGTCCTGTGTCCACTTGTTTGCAATGCCCCATTCAACGAAATTCCACGACGGCAGGCTTTCAAGAAGCCCGTCCTCGTTTTCGTATTGCTTAAAATATTTCACAAGGTCGTATATGCTCTTTCTGAAAAGCTCTCTGTCCTCAGAGTGACCTCTCTTATTTACGTAATCGTCAACCTCGATAAAATACCACAGCGACCACTGCGGAATGTAACCGTCTCCGTACTCGTGCTGCTGCTCGGATGGATAGCACATCGGAAGCATACCCTCGGGGTAGCCGCCGTCATTCTCAAAGAGGCGGTAATTTTCAAGGAAAGCATCCTCAACCGGTACCTCACCGAAAAGCTCGTATTCGGTCTGCGCGGTAAAATAAGAATCGCAAAGCCAGCCTGAACGCTCTCTTCCGGAGCAGTCCATATAGAAGTCGATCGCGTTGTGCGCAAAGGTACGTACAGCCGCTCGGTAGATGAGCTCAAGCTTATCGTCTCCAAGCTCCGGGATCTCAACCATGGAAACGTCGCGGACGTAGGTCTTTACACCAAGCTCGGAAAGAGTGATCTTACCCTTCTTGCAGGCAACCATTATATATCTGATCGAGGCGGGCTCGAACGCGATAACCTCAACGTCGGTTCCGCCCTTCGTGAAATATTCAAGCGCTGTGTGGGTGCGGATATCAGTAAATTCAAATTTTTCGGGCTCGGAGTCCTCGCTGTAGCCGATAACTATATCGCTGTCAAGCTCGGAGGATGCGACAAAGTGTATCATGCCCGTCTGTATAACGCCGAAATCAAAGAATGCGTACTGCCCCTCGGAAAGCGTGATAGGGAGCTTGTCGCCACTCGAGCTTACCGTCTGATCGGTGTGGTGCATCCACTGATAAGGATGATATTTTACCTCCTCATCGGGGAAATAGCCCCAATGCTCGTCTATCGGCTTTGAGTAGAAATGGATCATATCCGATTCGTCGTCGTTTTCGGTAAGTGTGCCGACGGTTACGGCAGCCTCAAGCTCGATATCGTTGAAAACCGCATATGGAACAACTCTGTCGATAAATTTCGGTGACGGATCAAGCACCTCTACCTCATCGGGCTCCTTTACTTCGGTAATGAGAGTGCCGCGTGTGAGGTCACAAACCTCGGCGAAGTGACGTTGGAAGGAGATTCTTTCCACCTTTTGTATTCTGACGTCTGACATAAACGCCGAAAAATCCCTACCCGTCGCAAGTATCACCTCATCGCCCTTAAACACCTCGGCACAGAGGTAGGATGGCTGCTTGACCTGCGAAAATCCGCGGCAGTTGTGTCCGAGGACGCATATCCTTATCTCATCGTCACCGCTTGCAAAAACGTCGAGATCGAAGACGTCAACGCGTCCGTAGCCCTTTGCGGTACGCGCAGGACCGTACGCAACAAATTCTCCGTTTACATAGATATGATAAAAGTCTGCGGCGCAGAGACGGACGGTAGTGTCCTTAAGATCGCCTCTCGCGATGAACGTCGCAAGAACGTTGTAATCGTTGTTTCTTCCCTTCGGGAATATCGGTTTTGCTATGTTAAACATGGTTTTCCCAAAAGCCCCTTTCAAAAAACTTTAATAAGTTATTTTATAAATAGGCTTCCCCCCGTGGGGAAGCTCCCGCGTAGCGGGTGATGAGGGGAGTTTATCGAATGATTTCCCCTCTCCGTCACCTTCGGTGCTACCTCTCCCACAGGGCGAGGCATGTCCGTATGGCCCTCCCCGGGGGAAGGCTAATCAAAGTATCTCTTTTAATGCCTCGATGCTTTCCTCGGTGGTAGCCCACGAGGTTGCAAATCGGACGACGGTGTTGCCCTCGTCGAAAGGCTCCCAGAAGGAAAATCCAACCTTATCGCGTATACTCTCCATATAACGGTTGTTCAGCACCGCGAATATCTGATTTGTAGGCGAATCGACAAGCAGCATAATTCCCTTCTCGCGAAGGACTGCCTTCAGCTTCTCCGCCATTTCTATTGCGTGGCGGCTTATCTCAAAATAGAGGTTATCGGTAAAGAGCGCATCGAACTGAACGCCGATGAGTCTGCTCTTTGCGATCATTGCGCCGTGCTGCTTGACCGTTGTGTTGAAATGCTTCGGCATATTCTTGTGTGTGAACACAACAGCCTCACCGCAAAGCGCACCGACCTTCGTTCCTCCAACGTAGAATACGTCGCAAAGGCGTGCTATATCGGGGAGGGTCAGATCCGACTGCTTGCTCATAATACCGTATCCGAGGCGCGCACCGTCAATAAAAAGCGGAATACCGTATTCCTTGCAGACCTCATATATTTCGGTCAGCTCAGCCTTTGAATAGAGAGTACCGTACTCGGTCGGATGGGATATGTAGGTCATACCCGGAAAGACCATATGCTCGTGGTTCTCGTCTGCGTAGAATACCTTGAGCAGGTCACGCAGGGCGCGTGCGGCTATCTTGCCCTCCCTTTGCGGAAGAGTCAGCACCTTGTGACCGGTAAACTCTATCGCGCCCGCCTCATGGAGAGCGATGTGTCCCGTCTGTGCAGCTACAACGCCCTCATAGGGTCTCAGCATCGAATCAATCACTATCTGGTTTGTCTGCGTGCCACCGGTGAGGAAATATACCTCCGCATCCGGACATTCGCACGCCGCCTTTATCTTCTCTTTTGCGCTTTCGGAATATTTGTCGTTTCCGTAGCGTCCGAGGGTTTCCATATTGGTTTTTATAAGCGCCTCAAGCACCTTCTCGTGCGCGCCCTCGGCGTAATCACATTCAAATGAATAAAACATAATATTCTCCGTTTTTAGCTTGTTCTATTCATAAAAGCCCCTCATAACCTTGAATTATAAGGAGCTTTTACTTGATTTACATTAATCGGATCAGACCACGGTGTCGTCAGAGCCGTCGTTTGTGCTTTCGGATTCCTGCGCACTCTCGCCCTCGGGCTCGCCCCCAAGGTTACGGAGTCTTTCGCGCGCTGCCTCCTCCATTGCCTTCTTCTTCTGGTCCTGAGCCTCTGCCTCAGTCTTGTTGTCCTGCTCGCTCTGCGCTTCCTTCTGCTTTGCAACGTTTTCAACCTCTTCAACGGTGGGGCTTCCGCTCATAACAAGCTCGAACTGCTCCTTGTCCATTTCGGAGTGGTTAAAGAGAAAGTCGGCGATGAAGTCGAGCTTTTCACGGTTTTCGTTAAGGATGCGAACCGCAACCTCCATACCTTCGGTAACGATCTTGTGGATCTCCTCGTCGATCTTCGCAGAAACGCTTTCGCTGTAGTCTCTGTTTGCGGAGAAATCTCTGCCGAGGAACACGTTTTCATCGTGGCCCGAGCCGTACTTTATCGGTCCGAGCGTGTCGCTCATACCGTACTTTGTAACCATCTTCTTTGCGATGGCGGTTGCTCTCTCGATGTCGTTGGATGCGCCGCCCGTGTAGTCGCCGTATACTATGCGCTCTGCGGCACGGCCCGCGAGGAGTACGGATATTTCCTCAAGAAGCTCCTGACGGTATTCGCTGACCTTATCCGTGTCGGGAAGGTTAAGCGTGTAGCCGAGTGCTCTGCCGCTGGGGATGATGGAAATGAGATGAACGGGGTCGCCTGTGGGAAGGACGTGCGATACGATTGCATGACCTGCCTCGTGGTAAGCGGTATTCTTCTTTTCCTTATCGGAAAGGACCATAGATTTCTTCTTCGGTCCTGCGATTATCTTTGTAAATGACTCCTCGATCTCCTTCATACCGATAAGGCTCTTGTTGCGTCTTGCCGCAAGGAGCGCAGCCTCGTTTAAGAGGTTTGCGAGATCCGCACCCGTAAAGCCGGGAGTAGTCTTTGCAACACGGTCAAAATCAACGCCGCTTTCAAACTTCTTGTTTCTTGCGTGAACGTCAAGGATCGCGCGTCTGCCCTTGGTGTCGGGGTAGTTGACGGTGATCTGTCTGTCAAATCTGCCGGGACGGAGAAGAGCGGGGTCAAGAACGTCGGGACGGTTTGTTGCCGCCATAACGATGATACCGTCGTGCGAGCCGAAGCCGTCCATCTCAACGAGGAGCTGGTTTAAGGTCTGCTCTCTTTCGTCGTGTCCGCCGCCGAGACCTGCACCTCTGTGGCGTCCGACAGCATCTATCTCATCTATGAACACGATGCTTGCAGGATATTTTCTTGCGTTCTCAAAAAGGTCACGCACACGGGATGCACCGACACCGACGTACATTTCAACGAAGTCTGAGCCGGAGATTGAGAAGAAGGGAACGCCTGCCTCGCCTGCAACCGCCTTTGCGAGAAGGGTCTTACCTGTACCGGGAGGGCCCATAAGAAGAACACCGTGAGGTATCTTTGCGCCGAGGCGAGTGAATTTTGCGGGATTCTTAAGGAAATCAACTATCTCCTCAAGCTCCTCCTTTTCCTCGTCCGCACCTGCAACGTCAACGAAGGTTATCTTATTGTTGTCGTCGGAAATGAGCTTTGCGCGGCTCTTTCCGAACGAATTGATCTTGCCCGCGCCGCCTGCGCCGGTCGCACGTGTGGTAGCGAAATAGAACAGCGCAATTATAAGAATTATACCGAGTATCCAGGGGAGAAGCTGTACCCATACGGGCAGGGACGTAAAGGGCTGATAATCGAATTCCGTAAGGATGCCCGCCTTCTTCTGCTCGAGGATAAGCTCACCGAGGTCATTGTAGAAAAGCGCAAGATCGCGAAGCTGATATTTTACCGTCAGCACCTGATCCCCTTCGCCTCTGACCTCAAGCGTAAGGACGTTCTTATCGCTGATAACAAAGGTTTTAACCTGTTCGTTCTGGAAGTACGCCACAACGTCCGAATAATTGACCTTCTTCGTCTGTCCGTCGCCTATAAGCTGTACGACAGCAAAGAGCACAATACCGAACAGAACGGCATACACCATAAATACCTTCCAATTGTTCTTCATTAAAAAACTAACCGCATCACAGCCTTCGCTGTGCCTTTCTGTATCTGTATCTGTAAATTTGAATTAACGAATTTATTTCTCATAGACCTCGGGCTTCAGGACACCTATGTAGGGGAGATCTCTGAAGCGTTCGTCAAAGTCAAGACCGTAGCCTACGACGAACTCGTCCGGAACCTCACAGCCAACGAATTTCGGTGTGAAATCGCGAAGCTCGGGAATACGTCTTGAGGGCTTGTCGAGAAGGGTGCAGCATTCAACGCTGGATGCACCGTTAAGCTTGAGGTAATCAACGAGGTAGGAAAGAGTTCTTCCGCTGTCCACGATATCCTCGATTATTATTATGTCCAGCTCGCGCATATCTTTTCTGAGAAGGTCAAGCATAATATTTACCTTTCCGCCAGAAACCGTTCCTCCGCCGTAGGACGAGACCTTCATAAAGTCAATCTCGATCGGGAGAGTGATCTTTTTCATAAGATCGCCCATGAAAACTACCGAGCCCTTAAGGATTCCGAGGAGGAGAAGTCGGTTCGATCTGCCGGCATAAGCCGCGTCGATCTCCGCTGCTATCCTTGTGGTTATTCTGTCAATAGTCTGCTCGTCAACAAGCACCTTTTCAATATAATCACGCTTTTCCATAATTTTACCCTTTCCTTTTTACATCGACAGTGCCGATGCTTTTTTCAAAATAATTTCAAGTCTTCGCCCCCGGCCGTGTGTCGAGCCTGAGGCTTATCGTAACGACCGTACAGTCGCGCAGTCCTGTACGCGGCCTGCGACAACCGACACCGGGAACGTATACGATACCGTCACCGTCGCATATCAAGGGAAGCACTCCTCGAAGAAGCGAGGGTATCTTTTTTTCGCTCATTGCCTGCCTCAGATCCTTATGGAATGAGCCGAGGTCTATCTTATCGTTCGGTTGACGGGAGCGAGCGAAAGCAGCTCCCCTTGACGTATCGAATTTCAAGATCCTACGCGCCGACAGAGTGTAAACGTATCCCGAATCGTGAGATATCTCCTCATATTCGGAAATCCCCGAAATATCGGACACCGCTTCAACCGAAATATCAAGCGTAAGGCCGTCCTTTTCGTATCTTGTCTCACCGATACCGAGCGAAAGGAAATAACCGTTCACCGCACGATTCGTCCTTTTTGTGCGAACGTCGGGGCAAACGTACATAACGCCGCCGTCGATGACCACCCTTTTACTGTCGGGTATCGACTGCGAATAGCTGCCGCCCTTATCTATCGCGTCACATATCGCCTCTATATGCTTGCGCTCTGGTGACGCTCCGCATTCAAGGCAAAACCTTGAAGCTACTCTTGACGTAAGTGCTCTGTGCCGTCCGACAAGCGGCAAAAGCCGGAGCACGCCGTCGCCCGAAGCCTCACCGTAAAGCTTATCAGCCTCACACCCGATAAAATCCGCGTCGCGCAAAAGCTGATCGCAGTTTCTGCGGTTGACCGTAAGGAACGATGGATTTATCGTCTCCGCTTCGGGAAGAACCCTTGCGCGTATCCGATTTCTCGGATAATCTATGCAGGCGTTCGTGGAGTCAGTCACGTACGGAAGCCCGGTTTTTTCGCAGTACGCAAGTATATCGCGCTTTGATGAGCCGAGGATAGGACGGATAACGGTAAGACCGCCGGAAATCGGTCTTTCTGCCCTGATGCCGCAGATGCCGTCAAGCGACGCTCCGCGAATGATGCGAAGAAGCACTGTTTCTGCATTATCGTCGGCGTTGTGCGCGGTTGCGATAACGGGAATATTCTCCCTGCGCATTGTCGATTCAAAGAAGCCGTATCTCGCCTCTCGCGCCGCCTCCTCAAGGCTTTGTCCCTTTTCCTTGGCAAGTGCGGGGACGTCGGCTCTTTCCACCGTAATCGGAACGCAGAGTCTTTCGCAAAGCTCTCTGCAAAAGCTTTCGTCACGGTCCGCCTCGTCACCGCGGATGCAGTGATTTAGGTGAAGCGCGAAAAGCTCAAAGCCCTTTTTTTCCGAAAGCTCCTTCATAAGCGAGAGAAGACAGACCGAATCCGCTCCTCCCGACAGCGCAACGGCAACCCGCGCGCCCATTTTTAAATATTTTTCGGAGATGCCGCAGTCGAGTGCAACCGCCATTACTGCGAGCCCTCCATTCTTGCGATGGGAAGGAACTTTGTATACTGCGGTATCCATCCGATCTCAACAGAGCCTGTCGAGCCGTGACGGTTCTTCGCTATGATAACCTCGGCGATGTTCTCGCTTGCGGACTCCTGCTTCTTGCCTCCGTGGTTGCCGCTGCCCTCGTCGTCCTTATAGTAATTCGGTCGATAGAGGAAGAGAACGCTGTCGGCGTCCTGCTCGATAGATCCCGAATCACGAAGGTCTGAAAGCATCGGCTTTTTGCTCTGTCTCGACTCGGTGTTACGCGAAAGCTGGGACAGACAGATGACGGGAACGTTAAGCTCCTTCGCCATTATTTTAAGTCCTCTCGAGATCTCCGCGACCTCCTGAACACGGTTGTCAATACGTCTGTCGCTCTGCATAAGCTGCAGGTAGTCGATGATAACGAGCCCGAGGTTGTTGACGCGGCGAAGCTTAGCCTTCATACCGGTAACCGAAATACCGGGCGTATCGTCAACAAGTATGTCAAGCCCCGAAAGGCGTGAGACCGCCTCCGCGAGCTTCTTGTGGTCGTCCATGGTAAGTGCGCCCGTACGGAGAACGTAGCTGTCGATAAGTGCCTCACTCGATATTATACGCGACACAAGCTGGTCGGCGGACATTTCAAGCGAGAATATGCAGACCGCCTTTTTAGTGTTCTGCGCGACGTTTGCGGCTATGTTCAGCGCAAACGAGGTCTTACCCATACCGGGACGCGCACCGATAAGCACCATGTCCGAGTTACCGAGACCGCCCATCATTGCATCGAGGTCCTTGAACTGCGTTTTTACGCCCCTTGCCTCGATTCCGTTCTTTGAGAGCTCGTCGAGGTTTCTGTAGAGGTTGTTTATGAGCTCGCGTATCGGGATGAAGTTTTTGTTTTCTCTTCCCTCCGCGACCGCGTATATCTTCTGCTCGGCAAATTCGACTATGCTCTCGACTGAATCCTGCTCGGAGGTTGCCGCCTTGACGATCTCCTGACCCGCGTCGATAAGTCCGCGAAGCATTGCCTTCTCCTTGACTATCCTTGCATAGTCCTTAACGTTTCTTGCGGTGGGCACCGCACCTACAAGCTGGCGGATGTAATTCTCGCCGCCCGCCTTATCATAAATGCCCTTGGTAACAAGCGTATCTATGATGGTAACGTAATCTATTTTTTTGTTTGTTGCGAAAAGCTCCTGGATCACGAGATAAATATACGGATGCTCACTTACGTAAAAGTCGTATGCGCTGATAACGTCCGCGACCTGAGTAATTGCGTTCGGGTCTATCAGAAGAGAACCGAGCAGGCTCTGCTCTGCCGTGATCGAAAATGGAAGCTGGTTTTCATTCGCTTCGTTTGGCATTCCTCAATGATCCTTTCTTTATTTTTATGTTCCCCCGGAAGCGTTTATTTTGCGCTTACCGAAACCTTGAACGAGGATGATATACCGTTGTAGATCTTCACTTCAACGGTGTAAACGCCGTATGCGCGGATAGCCTCGTCAAGCTGTATCTTTCTTTTGTCGATGTCAACGCCGAACTGCTTTTTGAATTCCTCGGCGATGTCCTTTGCGGTGACCGAGCCGTAGAGACGTCCGTCAGCCGCGCCGGGAGCGATGATCTTGAGCATCTTATCCTTGAGCGTTGCCGCGAGTGCCTCTGCCTCTGCCTTCTGGGTATCGAGCTTGTGCTGCTTTGCCGCCTCCTTACCCTTAGCCTCGTTCATTGCGCTCTTGTCCGCAACGACAGCAAGCTTCTTTGCTATGAGGAAGTTTCTTGCGTAGCCGTCCGAAACCTCGATTATCTGGTCCTTCTTTCCCTGACCCTTTACGTCCTGTAACAATAATACCTTCATAATTATATCTCCATTTCTTGTGTTAATTTACTGATGTGCCGCTCCCTCACGCGCCGCAAGAGCCTCCGCCTCGTAATCGTCGATAGCCTTCTGGAGCTTTGTAAGAGTTGCCTCCGAGCCGATGCTCGTCTGTACGCCCGCGGCATCAAAGTGACCGCCGCCACCCATTCTTCTTAGTATATCCTGAACGTTTATTTTTCCGTTCGAGCGGGCAGATACGCTGACGTTACTGCCAACACAAGCGAGCACGAAGCAAGCCTCTGTACCGCGTATTGAAAGCAGCTTGTTTGCCGCCTTTGCCGCGATCGTACGCGCGTCCGCATCCTTGTCAAGCACGTTGACGGCGATGATGTATTTGTTTTTATATCGCTTGCTGTTTGATATGATCCTCGTCTGCGCCGTGTAATCAGCCATGTTCTCAAAGAAGAACGTGCTTGCGATCTCGTTGCTTGCGCCGAGGTTTCGCAGATAAAGTGCCGCGGAGAAGGTACGCGCACCAACACTCTTTGAGAAGTTCTGCGTGTCGAGCATGATTCCCGACATCATGACGTTTGCCTCCTCCGCCTCAAGGTCAACTCGGAGGGGAGAATAGTCGAGCATCTCGGATACCATCTCGCAGGCACTCGATGCCGACGGGTCAACGTAGCTGATGTCCTGCGCCTCGGTCATGCTGCCGCCCTCCTTACGGTGGTGGTCAACAACCGCTATCCTTGCGCAGTTGAGCGCTATCTGCGGGCATTCACATCGCTCTACGCTGTTAACGTCGGTAAGTATGACGAGCGTATCCGACCGCACCGCGTCAAGTCCTCGCTCGGAATCCGCAAACAGATTCTGATAGTAGCCGTCCGTGTCCTTCCTCATAAGTCGGGAGGTGGATATTGCGAAATTTGCGCATCCGGTGTCGGTTACCACAAGTGCCTCCTTGCCGTATGTCTCGGCAAGACGCGCAAGTCCTATGCAGGAACCGATTGCGTCAAAGTCGGGGTTCGTGTGTCCCATTACGATAACGTTGCCCGCTCTTTTTATAAGCGCGATAAGTCTGTCTGCCTCAATTCGCGAGCGGATACTCGTTCTCTTTTGCGAGGTCTTCGTTCTTCCGCCGTAAAACTCATAGCCCTCGGTGTCCTTACGAAGTGCGACCTGTGCGCCGCCTCGCTGAAGCGCGTGGTCAAGCGCGATAAGGGATTCCGTCTCCTTTTCCGCAAGAGTTTCACCCTCGGTCGCAAGTCCTATCGAAACGGTCAGCGGAACGAGAAGCGAATCGCTCTGCAGCTCGGCAATCGTTTCGAGTATCGGGAATTTGCTTTGGCACATCTCGTCAAGGTATTCGTGATGAAAGACCATGATGTATCTTTCGTTGTTCAGCTCCTTGATAATCGCGTTGACGCTTGCTGCCCATTCCTTGAGCGCGCGGTCGATAAGAGTTGCCGCGTCACGGTATTCGCCCTGACCCGTCTGCACCGAAAGCTCGGCAAGGTTGTCAAGGTAGATCGCCGCAACGCAAAGCTCTCTCGCCTCGAATTTATGCTTCCAAAGGACCTCCTTTGTGGTGTCCTTAAAGTAAACGTATGAGATCGGCTTTCCGGTGCTTCCGATAACCGAATATCCGTTTGTCTCAAAGCACTTGCCGCCTATCGTGACCTCAAGCGCCGTGCCGTTGTCGGCAAGAACCGAGTTGAGCGTTACCGGAGAAAGCTCGTCAAAGTAGTCACCAAAGACCGACGGTCTTCCGAAAAGCTCGCATGCCGCGGCGTTCGCCCAGAATATCTTTCCGTCGTGGTCAAGACCGCACATGGGAACGTCCGAGCGCTGAAGAAAGCCCTCAAGCACCGAGGTGAAGGTCGCCTTTCCGCGCGCTTCCCTCTCCGCACGCATCCTCTTGTCGAGAATTATCCAGAGGTAAATAACGGAAAAAGCAATGTACACCCCGAAAAAGATCATCGCGGAAAGCACGAGATCAAGCGAGGTAAGCGAAAATACAAGCACAAAAGCTACAAAGCACACAGGTCCCGCAACGATCGGCGGAATAATTTCGGATATGCTTCCGAGCAGCCTTCCGCGCTTTTTAAATTTCATTTTCATTTGCTTCACCGTCCTTCCATTATCCTGACATATTCGTATACGCCAAAAATCGGGCATACCTACACAGTATATTATTATATCATATATTACCTCATTTGTAAACATAAATAATATTACACTTTTTCAATAAATCGTAAATTTTATGGAAAATAATTTATTTAGATGAAAATATACCCTCGAAGCAAAAAATACCCCTTGACAAAATCGAAAAATAGATGTATAATTATAAATATATTTGATATACAATAATTTCAAGCGTAAAAACAGTAAAAGGAAGTATCGCATATGAAAAATGTTCCCGGAAAATTCGGCAGTATGGTCTTCAACGACGAGGTTATGCGCGAGCGTCTCCCGAAGGACGTTTATAAGTCGCTCCATAAAACCATTGAATCGGGTAAGGACCTCGACCTTTCCTTGGCTAATACCGTCGCCAACGCCATGAAGGATTGGGCGATCGAAAAGGGCGCGACCCACTATACACACTGGTTCCAGCCAATGACCGGCATCACCGCCGAAAAGCACGACAGCTTTATATCCCCTACGGCGGACGGCAGAGTTATCATGGAATTCTCCGGTAAGGAGCTCATCAAGGGCGAGCCCGATGCCTCCTCATTCCCCTCCGGCGGTCTCCGTGCCACCTTCGAGGCAAGAGGCTATACCGCGTGGGACCCCACCTCCTACGCCTTCGTCAAGGACGGCTCCCTCTTCATTCCCACCGTTTTCTGCTCATACAGCGGCGAGGCTCTCGACATGAAAACTCCCCTCCTCCGCTCCATGGAAGCAATCAACGAGCAGGCAATGCGCCTTATCGCGCTCTTCGGTAACACCTCCTGCCGCCGTGTAAATACCACGGTCGGTGCAGAACAGGAATATTTTCTCATAGACAGATCGCTCTACGAAAAGCGTAAGGACCTCATCTATACAGGCAGAACTCTCTTCGGCGCAAACGCTCCGAAGGGTCAGGAGCTTGACGACCACTACTTCGGCGCAATAAAGGAGCGCGTCTCCGCCTTCATGGCAGACCTCGATGAAACGCTCTGGTCGCTCGGTATCTTAGCAAAGACCAAGCACAACGAAACCGCTCCCGCTCAGCATGAAATAGCTCCCATATACACAAACACGAATATCGCAGTCGATCAGAACCACCTTACTATGGAGTACATAAAGAAGATCGCCGCAAAGCACGGCCTTACCGCACTCCTCCACGAAAAGCCGTTCGAGGGCGTTAACGGATCGGGTAAGCACAACAACTGGTCGATCTCCACCGATACCGGCGATAACCTCCTTTCCCCCGGTAAAACTCCGAGCGAGAACGCGCAGTTCCTTCTCTTCATAGCCGCTATCATAAAGGCTGTGGACGATTATCAGGACATCCTCCGCCTCTCGGTCGCAAGCGCGGGTAACGATCACCGCCTCGGCGCAAACGAGGCTCCCCCCGCAATCGTCTCTATCTTCCTCGGTGACGAGCTTGAAGAGATCCTTGAATCGATCGAAAGAGGTGAATCCTACATAGGCGGTCAGAAGGTCAAGATCGAGCTTGGCGTTCACGTCCTCCCTCCTATCCCCAAGGACAACACCGACCGTAACCGCACCTCACCCTTCGCGTTTACCGGTAACAAGTTTGAATTCCGTATGCTCGGCTCCTCCTTCAGCATCGCCGCTACAAATATCGCACTCAACACCATCGTTGCCGAGGTGTTCATGCAGTTCGCCGACGAGCTTGAAAAGGCAGAAAACTTCAAGGTCGCGCTCAACGAGCTTATCCGACGCACCATAAAGGAGCATAAGCGCATCATCTTCAACGGCAACGGCTACTCGGACGAGTGGAAGGCGGAGGCAGAAAGACGCGGCCTCTCCAACCTTTCAAACACCGTTGACGCAATCGCCGTCTACCATGACCAGAAGAACATCGACGTCTTCACAAAGCATAAGATCTACACCGAGCAGGAGCTTAAGTCCCGCGAGGAGATACTCTACGAATCCTACCGCAAGACAGTCAATATCGAAGCAAAGACTATGGTCGAAATGGTGTCAAGAGATTACATCCCCGCCGTCCTCCGCTACTTAAAGAAGATCGCCGATACAGAAAACGCAATGAACGAGGCGTTCGGAATCTCCCTGAAAACAGGCAAGAGCCTCGCTTCCGATATCGCAAAGCACCTTGATAGCGCGTACGCATCCCTCGAATCCCTCAAGGCAGCAATCGCTAAGGTCAAGGGAACCCAGGCGCAGAAGGCAAAATACGTAAGAGATCACGTCCTCCCAATAATGAATGATCTCCGCTCGCATATCGATGCCCTCGAGGTCCTCGTCGATGCTGACGAATGGCCGGTTCCCACCTACGGCGACCTCATGTTCCGCATCTAACCAGCGAGTGCCGGAGACTGATTTGCCTTCGGCGCTGTACCGTTTGGGAGGTTGCCGAAATACGGTTCGGCAACCTCCGCACACCCCACGTGTCATCCTGAGCGAAGCGCAGCGTAGCCGAAGGATCCCGTTATTGGTGCCCCGCCGCATACCCCACGTGTCATCCTGAGCGAAGCGCAGCGTAGTCGAGGGATCCCGTTATTGGTGCCCCGCCGCACCTGCACCTATATTATACCACAAACGAATCTGACACACAGTACTACACAGTGTCAACCTTCAAGAAAGGAAAAACAAAATGATAAAGCACGTAATACTCTGGAAGCTCAAGGATATGACCGACTCGGAAAAGGCAAAGGTCAAGGCCGACGCAAAGGCAGCTCTTGAAGCCCTCGACGGTAAGATCGAAGGACTCGTGTCCATCAAGGTCAATACCACAGCCCTCCCCACCTCAAACTGCGACATGATGCTCGATTCCGCGTTCGACTCCACCGAAGCCCTCGCAGGATATCAGAAGCACCCACTCCATCAGGCGGCAGCTAATACCTTCGTTCGCCCGTTCACCGAGGTCCGCCTCTGCCTCGACTATGAAGCGTAAGATAATCACATCTGTTGCGGTAACCGTTGCCCTCCTTGCGGCGGTTACCGTTTTGCTGACCATTTGGCATAAGGGACCGTACACCGCAGAGGAGCTTGGCATAGATACCGTCCTCTCAGACCGCGACGACGACGGCGACGGGATCGACAACTACACCGATATGATGCTCACCGCAAGAGCCTATATCGCCACAAAGCCGAGCTACCAATCACAATACTTCGCAGGCGGCTACCCGACCGACGGCACAGGAGTCTGCACCGACGTTATCTGGCAGGCTCTTATGGGCGCGGGCATCGACCTGAAGGCCTTGGTCGATGCGGACGTTGCACAAAACCCCGAGCTATATCCCGATATGACAAAGCCCGACCCGAACATCGACTTTCGACGCGTCAAGAACCTCAACGTCTTTTTTGAAAGGCACGCGACTTCCCTCACCTGCGACCTATCAAAGCCCGAGGAATTTCAGCCGGGCGACATCATCGTCATCGACCCGAGTCATATCGCCATATGCTCGGATAAAAGGAATCGACGCGGCGTGCCGTACATAATCCACCATTCCCCGCTCGGTGCGGTTGAAGCCGACGAGCTGTACCTCTACGAAATCACCGCCCACTACCGCTTCACCTCCGAAGGTATCGGTCAGGATTCGCCGTAACACTTTATCCACATAATAGCCCTGAATAGATCTATAAGTCTATATATCCCTATATCCCCAATAAAAGAAACAAAGAAATAAAGAATACCCTTCCCGAAAGTCACCCAAAACTTTCGGGAAGGGGTTATATTATACTTTATTGGGGAAATATTAGTATATAAATAATATTATAATATATCCATATCACCAATATAGTATTATAATAACCTCATAGGAACCCTTGGTAGGTTTCTATGAGGTTTAATATTTATATATGGTTTTAGTATAATATAATTATTTATAATATATAAAAAATGTATAAAAGAAAAAGAATGGTAAACGCATTATTGCGATTTGGAATGATCTCCTCAACCACCGCTATCGCGGTCCCCCTTCCCCACAGGGGAAGGAAAAGATTCACCATCGCATCGTCGCTTCGCTACCCTCGGGAAGAGAGGACATCATTTAAACCTTATTAAATGAAAAGGAACTTGACGAACCGTATTTCTGCAAGCTCCCATATAATACAAGGGCGAAGCCTAATTGCCCCACCGCAGGTGGCGGCGGGAGCAAGCCCCCGCCCTACGGTCAACGTCGCCGTTTCCGTAAATCTCACGTAGAGAAAAGGAACTTGCGAAACCGAATTTTCGCAAGTTCCCGAATGATACAGCGCCGAAGGCAAATTGCCCCACCGCAGGTGGCGAAGCCTAATTGCCCCACCGCAGGTGACGAAGCCTAATCACGTCCGGCGAAGCTGGATTCGATAATAAAGAGTGCGCCCTTTTTGACGGTAACGAGAGCGAGGTTCTTTTCGATCTCGTTGCTGATGGCGTACTGATTATCCGATTTCAGCGTGGCGTTGCTCAGCGGATATTTGCAGCCCTCGACCGATACGCCCTTTGCGACGTCGCCGTCAACGATCAAAGAAAGGTACTTATATCCGCTTCTCGCGATAAGCGTGTTCGAGTTTTTCAGATAGCGCATACGATTTTTGCCGTCCTCCGCAGAAGCGTAGATGCGCTTTGAGTCGAGCATTTTGAGAACGCCCATATTCGACAGCGTGTGGTCGAGCCTTCCCGAAAGGCCGCCGATTATGACTATCTCGCTCACTTCCCTTTCGAGTGCGACCTCGACAGCGAGCATGGTGTCGGTGAAATCCTTCTCTGCGGGAACGGTAACACGCTCGACTCCCTTAGGTATGAATTTCTCGTTCACCGAGTCGAAGTCACCGACGACAACAGTCGGCATGACGCCGCACCTTTCGGCGTTCAGAAAGCCGCTGTCCGCCGCTATGACGATATCGTTCTCCTTCGGTCTTCGAATGACGTTGTTCGGGAAAACGTCTCCGCCTACGTAGATAAAGGCGGCAGTATGCGTATCCCCCGCCGCGTACTCCTCAAGGATGTCTGCGGTAGTTTTCTTTGGTTGCTTATCAAACATTTGTTTATCCTTTTTTCCAGCTTGGCTTGCTTTTCAGTGTTTGGTAGAGGTTAAGATAGCTGTCGTGGCGGGATCTTGAGATTTTGCCGTCACGCAGGGCACGGGTTATTCCGCACTCGTCCTCCTTTGTGTGCGTGCAGTCGGTGTATCTGCACTCGGAAAGGTACGGCTCAAAGTCACGGAAGGTATGCACGAGATCCTCAAGTCCGAAGAAATCGAAGTGCTCAAAGTCGAGCATCGAAAAGCCGGGCGTATCCGCGATGTAGCCACCGCACGCGGGATACAGAGTAACGGCTCTCGTTGTGTGGCGTCCGCGCTCGGTCTTTCGGCTGACGTCGCCGGTAGCGATACCGAACGAGGGGAATATCTTATTTATCATCGTCGATTTACCGACGCCCGATGCGCCCGCAAAGGCAATGACCTTCCCCTGTGAGAGCACCTGCTCGACCTTTGCGTGCAGCTCGGAAACGCCCCTTCCGTCCTCGCCCGAGGTAAGGAAGGTATCGAATCCCGCCTTTTTATAGATCGAGTAAAGCTCGTCCGCGGCACTTTGGTCGAGATCGGATTTGCTTATCACGATTATCGGCTCCGCGCGGTTAAATTCGGTGATCGAGATCAGCTTGTCCGCAACGAGAGTGTCGGTTTTCGGGGATCGTGCGGAGAGGACCACAAAAATGCAGTCTATGTTGGAGACGGGCGGACGGATGAAGGTGTTTTTCCGTTCGAGCAGCTCGCAGATGCAGATATCCGCAAACGTTTCGGAAACGGTAACCTCGCCGTCACTGCCTGCGGTAAACGAATGGTCGGTGAAGCTTATCCTGACCCTGTCGCCCACCCGCAAGCGCTCGTCTTTGTGACGGAAGGCGCCCTTTGCGGTGCAGGATACCGTCGTACCCGAAAGCGGACAGCCCTCCGTATTATCCACGGCGACCGTATAAAGGCCGCCCGAATTTGCGATTGTAATTCCGGTTGCGTAATATTTTGTCATAGTCAGATAGGACCGTCCTCAGTTATTTTCGGCGGGATGCATGCTTTCCTCGGGTCTTCCGGTAGTTTCGGGCGTCCTTGTTTCTTCAGGCGTCCTTGTAGTTTCGGGAGTACCGCCGACATCGGTATCCGAGGGCTCTCCCGTCTCATCCGGGGAGAGCGGCTCGGTGGTCTCAGCCTCGGTGGTTTCGGGCTCAGGGCCTGCGCATACGGTTATATCAACAAAGATATTGTAGGGGTATCCGCTTCGGAGTGAGCCGGGCTCATCCGCCTGGTCAATAACCTGACCCTCGGGAATAGTGTCGCTGTAAACGTAGGTTATTTTACCCACAGCCGCCTTATTGTCGGTAAGCAGCTTACGCGCCTCGTCGAGAGTTTTGCCGACGAGAGAAGGAATACGGACAACTATCCAAGACGGCGTATAGTCGGGACCGCCACTGACTGTAAGGTCGATAACGCGGAGGTCGGACGGCACGCTCCAGCCGGAATAGGTCTGTGAGATGACGGTGTTTTCGTCCTTCGTGCTCTGCTCAAGGCTTATCGAGCCGACGGATATACCGAAGCTCCAAAGCAGCTTCTGCGCCGCGGTACGAGAAAGTCCGCGGACGTCGGGGATATAGTTGGTATCGTAGGAGAGTCCGCCGCTGACGATAAGGTCAACGGTAACGTTTCTGTAGCCGTAGTCGTTGCCCTCCTCAAGTGACTGCGAGATAACGACGCCGACCTTGCTTCCCGAGCGGGTGTAGCTTACCTTACCGAGCTTTATTCCCTTTTCGGAGAGCAGCTTCTGCGCCTCGACCTCGGTAAGTCCGACGAAATTGGGGACCGAGAGGTCACCCGTCTTATAGCCCGAGGAAACGATAATAGTTACCTCCGAGCCCTCGATGACCTGGTCGCCGACAGCGGGAACGGTATCGATAACAAGACCCGAACCGATTATAGGGTTATATTCGTTGACTATCTTCACCTTGAAGCCGAGCTGACGGAGACGGATCTCCGCGTTTCGGTAATCTACAAGCGAGAAATCCTCCATAGTGTTCATCTTCGGGCCGAGGCTGACGGTCAGAGTTATAACGCATTTTTTCGAGTTGGCAACAACCTTCTCGTAAGAGCCGCCTCTCGGGCTTTGCTCGATTATCATATTGCGCGGCGTATCCTCGTTATACTCAAAGATTATCGAATCCGTATCTATTTCAAAATACCGTTTGTCGTATTCAAGCCCCTCGTCGGCATAGAGCATTCCCACAAAATCGGGAACCTCCTTTGAAACGAGCGTCGTCTTATCCGCGAAAAAGAGGTTTGAGAAAATATAGTAGCCCGCGATCATAGCAAGGAAGAGGAGCGCGGACGCAACGCCCCAGATAACGGGGGTTGTCGAGCCGGAGGGCTTTACCTTCTCAAGCGGAGCCTTATCCTTTGCGCGCTTACGCTTTTCGGAAATTCTCGGAACGGCGTTCGGACGCGCCTTGATCTTGTAGAGGTACTTAAGCATCTCGCTTGCGTCCTTAAAGCGTGCGTCGGGCATCTTTTCCATAGCCATGAGGATCATCGCCTCAAGGCCCTTCGGAACGTCGGGATTTATCTCGGACGGAGGCACCGGCTTTTCGGTTATCTGCTTTTTGGCTACCGACATAGGATCTCTTCCGTCAAAGGGAAGGCGTCCTGTCGCCATCTCGTACATCATAACGCCGAGCGAATAGATGTCGCTTCTTGCGTCAACGTCACCGCACGCCGCCTGCTCGGGGCTGATGTAGTAGGCAGTTCCCGCGGCTCTGTCGGCAAGCATACTGATGGTATCGTCGTTTACCTGCGCGATGCCGAAGTCGGTTATCTTGACAAAGCCCTTCGGAAGGAGCATGATGTTCTGCGGCTTGATATCTCTGTGGATTATTCCCTTTGAATGCGCGTGCTCAAGGGCGGAGAGTATCTGCTCGCAGAATTCCATTATCTCCTCAAATGAGAGCGGTCTTCTCCTGCCTCCGTTCTGAACGTCACCGTCCATATATCGGCGCAGAGTGATACCGTCAATGTATTCCATAACGATATATCGGGAGTAAACGCCGATAGACACCTCCACCACCTTAACAACGGCAGGGTGGTCGAGCATGGAAATGACCTTACACTCGTTTTCAAAGCGCTTTACCGCCTTAACGTCCTTCGCCTGCTCGGGCTTCAGTACCTTTACGGCAACAGGACGACCGGTGCGCAGGTCGTCTGCCTTGAAGACAACTGCGCTTGAGCCCTCACCGATGCACTTTACAAGCTCATATCGGCTGTCAAGCACACGCCCTATATATTTATCGTATTTTGCGTATTTTTCGTTTTTGTTATCCATATTTATCCTCGTTACGGTTGAGCACACCAAAAGCTTACGGTGTACCGTTTTGTGTAGCTTATTCGGTTACGGCAAGCAGAACGGCGGTGATGTTATCGTAGCCGCCCGAGCTGTTGGCGTCGGCAAGCAAGCTGTCGATCTTCCTTTGAGTACCGCTCTTGTCCGTGAGTATTTTGTAAATGTCATCGTGGCTTATCATATTGGTAAGTCCGTCGGAGCAGAGGAGTATGTACGAGTATTTATCGAAGATGTCAGTAATCGTGCTGACATCAGAAGCAACTATCTCATTAATTCCTACGGCGCGTGTGATTATGTTATGGATGTCCGACTTCTCTGCCTCCTCCTCGCTCATAAAGCCACCCGCAACGAGCTCACGGATAAGCGAATGGTCGGAGCTTATCTGGTAAAGTCCCTCGGAATTTGCTGCGTAGAGGCGGCTGTCTCCGACGTTTATCCAGGTAAGGTCGTTGTCCGAGAGGATGAATCCGACGAGCGTCGTTCCCATTCCTTCAAGCTCGGGGTGGAGGAGGGAGTATGAGTAGACTGCGGCGTTTGCGGTATTCAAGGACTCCTTAAGGATATTTTTCGGTGTATCGCCCGGCGCCTTTCTTGCGTAGCACGCCTTAAGATGATCCATAAACGATACTGCAGCGATGCAGGAGGCTTCACTTCCGCCCGACGCGCCGCCCATACCGTCGCACACAACGCAGGCATACGTATCCTTATCTATCTTAGCAATTCTGAAATTGTCCTGATTTGTGCTTCTGACCTTTCCCTTTTCGGTCTTGGCTGCAATTTCGATCTTCATACCTTGAACACCACCTTTAATATTGAAAATGATTCTGTTGTTTACCTCGCCCTTCGGGTTCGACTACGCTGTACTCCGCTCAGGATGACACATTTGCGAGCGTGTCGGATGAGACGTCCCTACCCTACGGGATTTCACATTCTCCACAAGCCGTAGGAACCGGCGTCCCCGACGGTCCACTTGCAGACGCATCGTTTCGATTTGGAATGATCTCCTCATCCACCGCTATCGCGGTCCCCCTTCACCGCTGGGGAAGGTTAAGCCTTATTCTTCACCGCGCGGAGCTCACCGCAGGCGGCGTTGATGTCCGAGCCGAGCTTGCGGCGGACGGTTGCGCCGATACCGTTTCTTTCAAGGATAGCGCAAAATTCATTGACTCTTGCCATCGCGGGTGCAGCAAGACCCTCGCGCGCCTCGTTTAATCGGATGAGGTTAACGTGGATCGGCATATCAGTCTTTCTTCTGAGAGTATTATTCAGCAGTCTGACGAGCGATTGCGCCTGCTCACGCGAATCGTTCTTGCCCGAAATCAGCGTGTATTCAAACGAAATGCGTCTGTGCGTCCTTGCGTAATAATATGCGCAGGCATCCATAAGCGCATCGAGGTTATATTTTCTGTTTACGGGCATAATTGCGCTTCTGTCCTCGTCGGTGGATGCGTGGAGCGAAACCGAAAGAGTTATTCCAAGCTCAAGGTCGGCAAGCTCACGGATACGCGGGCAAAGTCCGCAGGTTGAGAGCGAAATATGACGCTGACCTATATTCAGACCGTTAGGGTCACTGACGATATTCAGGAATTTCTTTACGTTGTCGAAGTTATCGAGCGGCTCACCGATTCCCATCATAACGATGTTCGACACACGCTCGCCCGAATCGACCTCTGCCGATATGACCTGACCGATAAGCTCGGAGGGGGCAAGATCTCTTGCCTTGCCGCCGACGGTGGATGCGCAGAAAACGCAGCCCATATTACAGCCGACCTGGCTTGAGATGCAAAGAGAATTGCCGTGCTTGTATTTCATAAGGACGCTTTCGACGCAGTTGCCGTCACGGAGCGAGAAGAGGTACTTAACCGTACCGTCCTTCGACACCTGCTTCATTTCCACCTTCGGAAAGTGGGCAAAGGCAAGCTCCGACAGTCTCTCACGGAGCGGCTTTGACAGGGTGGTCATATCAGATATACCGACTCCCTTATGAAGGAACGAGAATATTTGCTTTGTTCTGTAGGATTTTTCGCCGAGCGTGTCGGTCACGAACGCGCCGAGCTCGTTGTAGGTGAGTGATAGTAGGTCTGTCATAGGGTTCCTTTTCTTATTTATGAGGCTCCGCCTCATATTCCGCTCAAGGTGCTTTTTGAAAAAAGCTCCTTGAGAATCCGCAAAAACTTTTATATTTTCGGAAGGGTTCTGTTTTTACATTGTTGGTGTTGCGGGACTTCTTACCTTCCCCAGCGGGGAAGGTGGCAGGCATATTTTCTTAACGCGTCGCGCCCTCCCGGAGGGAGCCTATCGTGTAAGTGGCATCGTTGCGATTTAAAATGATCTCCTCATCCTCGCGATAAAGAAGCCGTCGGTCATGCCGTTATCGGGTGTGAAGGTTATCATGCCGTCGAAGGTATTTCCCGAAAGCGTTATATTTTCAAGTGCGAATTCGGGATTATCTGCAAGGAACGCCTTGATATTCTCCTCGTTTTCCTCGGGGAGGACGGTGCAGGTCGAATATACAAGGCGACCGCCCGCCTTTACGTAATTCTTTGCGTTGTCGAGTATCCGCCTCTGGATCTCCGGTAGGCGTTTAAAGTCCTCAAGGCTCTTATATTTTATCTCAGGCTTTCCGCCGATGACACCGAGCCCCGAGCAGGGCACGTCGCACAGGACGCAATCGAATTTTCCGAAAAGCTCCGGTATCGGCTTTGTTCCGTCAGCCTCGGCGGCGGTGATAATATTAATTCCGAGTCTTTGTGCACCCTTATTTATGAGCGATATTTTCGATGAATGGAGGTCGAACGAGCGTATCTCACCGCTGTTCTCCATTGAAATTGCGGCGTAGAAGCTTTTCGAGCCTGGTGCGGAGCAGACGTCGCACAATGATTCACCCGGAACCATTCCGAGTGCCTCACCCGAGCACTGGCTTGCCTCGTCCATAACGTAAAAGCCGCCCTTAAGGCTTTCCTCAAGCACTGAAAACGGTGCGTCCGTCCTTACGGCGCGGGGGGAAAGCTCGCCCTTCTCGGCAGAATAACCGAGGGCGCGAATTGATTCGATAAGCTCCTCGCGCGTGCATTTGAGCGTATTTGTGCAGAGGTCGGTTCTCGGTGTGAAGGTGGACAGCAGTATATTCCTTGCCCTTTCCTCTCCGAAGATCGATACAAATCTCTCGCAAAGCTCTCTTGACGCCGAGCATTCCACCGAAAGCCTTTCTATCGGGTCTGCGGGAAGCGCGTATTTACAGCCGCCTCTTATAAAATTACGCAAAATAGCATTTACAAAGCCCTTTGAACGCTTGCGGCAGAGGTTAACGCACTCGTTAACTGCGGCGTGGTTCGGGATGCCGTCCATGAATGCAAGCTGATATATACCCATTCTCAGAATATTCCTTGCGTCGGGATCTATTTTAGACGGTGGGAGGGAGGATAGGCTGTCGATAATATGATCGAGGGTGATCCTTCTTTCGGTCACGCCGCGGGTAAGGGTTGAAAACAGCGCTTTATCTGCGGGTGTGAAGGCTCCCTTTGAGATCACGTCGTTTATGATGATATTGGAAAACGCACCGCCGTCGATCCTTTCTATTGCGTAGAGCGCGGATCGTCTCGGGTCGGAGTTTACGTATTCCCTTTTATTGTCATTACTCAATCTCTTCTGTTGCTCCTTGATATCATTATAAGTCGGAGGAGGGAGAGGAGCGAGGTTGCAAGCGCTGCGACGTATGTCATTGCCGCGGCGTCGAGCACCTTATTTACGCCCTTTTTATCCTCATTTGACGCGCCGTACGATGCGATGCACGCCTTTGCTCTCTTGCTTGCGTTGAATTCGACGGGCAAGGTTACGAGCTGGAAAAGAACTGCCAGCGAGAACGCGATTATTCCTATCTCGCAAAGTATCGGGAAGGAAAGAAGAAGTCCTAGGAAGAAGAGGGGTGTTGCAAGCTGGGAGCCGATATTGGCGTATTTGACTATTGCCATTCTGAATTTTATCGGTCCGTAGCTCTGCGCGTACTGGAGTGCGTGGCCTGCCTCGTGGGCGGCAATCCCGCAGGCGGCTATACTCGTTGAGTTATAGACGCCGTCCGAAAGTCTTATTACGTTTGCTCTCGGGTCGTAGTGGTCGGTCATCTCGCCCGCTATATGCTCTATATCGACGTGGTAAAGTCCGTTACTGTCGAGTATCCTTCTTGCGGTATCGTAGCCGGTCATGCCGATCCCGATATTTACCTTTGAGTATTTTGAATACGCGCTCTTTACGCTTATCTGCGCCCACAGCGTTATAGCGAGGGGCAGAAGAAAATATATAAAATAATATTGGAAGAGATCCATTCTTGTTCCTTTCGTTTTTTCGGATACAGTAAGATATTCCGGGGGCAATCTATCCGCCCGACGCCGAAATCCTTGCTTTGCAAGGATTTTGACGGAGCGCAAAGCGCTCCGTCACCGCGCAACGCGCGGCGGCGTCGGGCGGAAAATAAATATACTATATTATACTTTGAACAGAGAAATAAAATTACGGTCAAATTTTACCGAGAAGATCGCCAACCGAAATTTTGCGACCTCTGATAAATTCAGCGGCAGACATCCTTCCCTTGCCCTCGGGAACAAGAGAAGTTATGGCAATAGAGCCGCATCCGCACGAAACGACTATCGAACCGCTTCCCTTGTCGGAAAGGGAAAGCACCTTACCGTATTCGGCATTTTCTCCGTCCTTGCTTACGACCTCTGTAGCAACGAGCTTTATCCTCTGCCCAGCCGCATTTACGGTATAAGCAAGCGGAACGGGAGAAAGACCGCGGATCTTGTTGTGCATCTCGCGTGCGCTCATTGAAAAATCGCAAAACAGCTCTGCCTTCTCAATCTTAGCGGCATATGTCGCACCATCCTCCGGCTGAGGAGTGGGAGTAACCGTACCGTCCTCAAGCCCCTTCAGCGTTTCGAGAAGGAGGTCTGCGCCCATAGCTGCAAGACCGTCGTGAACATCCTCAAAATTATACGATTCAAGCAAGGGCAGCTCGCGGACAAGAAGCATATCGCCCGTGTCAAGTCCCTCGTTCATAAGCATGGTGGTGATACCCGTAACAGCCTCGCCGTCCATAATAGCCCTCTGCATCGGAGCAGCTCCCCTGTATTTCGGGAGAAGCGAGCCGTGAACGTTAACGCAGCCGTATTTCGGATAATCGAGAACACTCTTAGGAAGTATCTTGCCGTAAGCAACAACGACAATGACCTCTGGGTCAAGCTCACAAAGAAGCGAATCAAACGCCTCATCGCGGAGAGTTTTCGGCTGATAAACGGGAATGCCGCATGCCTCTGCAAAAGCCTTTACGGGAGTAGGCTGAAGCTTGTTACCCCTTCCCTTCGGCTTGTCAGGCTGACTGAGAACAGCCGTCGGCTTGTATCCGTTGTCGCAAAGAGCCTTGAGAGAAAACACCGCGAAATCGGGTGTTCCCATAAATAAAACGCGCATAGAATTCATCCTTTCTTTTTGTATTAGCCTTCCCCTCGTGGGAAGGTAATCCGTAGGGACCGGCGTCCTCGACGGTCCCTACACCGTGTCATCCTGAGCGGAGCGTAGCGTAGCCGAACCCGCAGGGCGATGCGATAGCATCGGGATCTCTGCTTCTCCCCCTTGGCGAGGTGGCACCGAAGGTGACGGAGGGATTGTACGTTTGTAAGACGCATTATCACGATTTGGAATGATCTCCTCATCCACCGCTATCGCGGTCCCCCTTCCCCGCCGGGGAAGGTAAATATCTTACTTATCCCTGTAAAGCTCGAGAGCGTTGTCAACGAAAAGAGTTCCGTCGAGGTGATCTATCTCGTGGCAGAAAGCACGCGCCTTAAGACCGCTTCCGGTAACGGTGAATTCGTTTCCGTTTCTGTCGAGAGCTCTTACCGTGACGGTCATCGGTCTCTTTGTAACTCCGGACTTGCTGGGAACCGAGAGACATCCCTCGATCTCTCTCTGCTCGCCCGCAGTGGCGATGATCTCGGGGTTGATCATCTCAATAAGCTCACCGGGCTCTGTCTCAACGATGCAGATCCTGCGAAGAACCGCAACCTGAGGAGCGGCAAGACCAACGCCGTTCGCCTCGTGCATGGTGTCTGCCATATCATCAAGGAGCTGAATGATTCTTGGGGTTATCTCGGTAACGGGCTTGCAAACCTTGCGGAGAGCATCGTCACCCTCTTTTACTATATTTCTGAGTGCCATAACGTCACTTTCCTTTCATAATTAAATAATCTTATCCGTATGTTCCGATCAGATAGCCGTAGGTGAGAAATTAACGGTCATAGTCGGCTTTGTGGGATACGCGCATTTGCTGTGCTCGGTAAGCAGAACGTCAAGCATCGAGCGCAGGCGCGGATTTATCTTACATTTCAGTACAAGGCGCAAGCGGTACTTGCCCTCTGCGCGGTAAACGTGCGGCTCTATCGGACCGTATATAACGAGCGGAATATCCGAGAAATCCTCCTCGGCAAGACGCCTTATCATCAGCGCGTATTTTTCTGCGTACGGGCGAAGAAGCGATTCGCTTTCACTCGTAAACTCAATAAGCACAACGTCGCAGAACGGCGGAAAATTCAGCCTCTCGCGCACCGCAATGTCACGGACGTAGAACTTGTGGTAATCCTGCTCGCAGGCACAAGCGATCGCGTCGCTCTCGGGATTCAGCGCATGGATTATAGCAAGTCCCTTCTTGCTCGACCTGCCCGCGCGTCCGATAACCTGAGTTATCATCGAGAAGGTGCGCTCGGACGCTCTGTAGTCGTCAATGCGAAGCGCACCGTCAGCAAGCAAAACGCCTACGAAGGTAACGTTCGGAAAATCATGGCCCTTTGTGATCATGCTTGTCCCTATAAGGATGTCCGCCTCGTGATTTTTGAATGCGTTGAGCTTTGCAAAATACGCGTCCTTGTCCTTGCTGATCGAATCTGCGTCCATACGCATGATGCGCGCGTTCGGGAAAACTCTTGCGATCTCCTGCTCGATTTTCTGCGTTCCGTATCCGAATTTTATAAATCGCTCGGAGCCGCATTTTTTGCATCTCGGCTTTTCTCTTTGCTCATAACCGCATATGTGACAGCGCATAAGTCCGCTTGCGTAGTCGCCGTCCTTTATGTGGTAGGTCATCGAAACGTCGCAGTTAGGGCATCGGATGACCTCTCCGCATTCACTGCAGATGAAGAAATGATTGAAGCCGCGTCTGTTAATAAAGATTATCGCCTGCTCCTTCCTTTGAAGCCTCTCGTTGACCTCGCGGACAAGCTCGGGGCTCAGCACGTCGGCACCGCCCTTTAGGGTGCGGACAACACGTACGTCGGGAAGAACGGCATCCCCGTAACGCTCACCGAGACGGACAAGAGCATATTTGCCGTCAAGCGCGTTTTTGTAGCTTTCAACGTCGGGGGTCGCGCTTGCCATAAGCAAAAGCGCATTCTTTGTCACGCAACGGAATTTTGCAATATCACGCGCGTGGTAACGGGGAGACATTTCGGATTTGTAGGTATGCTCATGCTCCTCGTCGATGATAATTGCGCCAAGCTCGGGGACGGGCGCAAAGACCGCGCTCCTCGTTCCGATAACAACGTCGACCTCACCGTTTCTTATGCGTGTGTAGGCGTCGAAGCGCTCGGCGTGCGTAAAGCCCGAATGTATAAGCGCGATACGCTCGTATCTTGCAGAGAATATTGAAAAGGTCTGCGGCGTAAGCGCGATCTCGGGTATAAGAACTATGACCTGCTTTTTGTCGGCGATAACTCTGTCGATAAGGCGCAGGATAACGCTCGTCTTACCGCTGCCCGTAACTCCGTGCAGAAGAACGGCGGCGGGCTTATCGGGAAGGTAGTAGGATTCTATCTCATCGTAGGCTCTCTGCTGCGCGGGACTCAGCACGATCTCTCTTGCCGGGCCTACGGGCTTTGCGTTCATAAACTCAAGGTCACGCCTTACTCGCTCGCGTCTGTGGCGCAGGATACCTCTTTCAAGCAGGGATTTCACCGTCTGAGCGGATGCTCCCGTCTTCTCACCGATCTCTCCTATGTCAGCCTCCCCATGCTCGGAGAGATAACGCAGGACAGCCATCTGCTTTTCGCCGCGAAGCTTTATGATACCGCGACCGCCAAGGATGTCCTCCACCGTGCTTTTTTCAAGCGCAATGCTGTAGATCTGTCTTACCGCGCCGATCATCTGGGGGATGTCCCTCGTCTTTTTAACGTATCCGTTGTCACGCAGATAGGAAAGCGCCTCTCTGCCTCCGCTCGGGAATTCAAACGAAATATCGTCGGTTGTGACAGACTGTCTTCTTCGGATATAGTCAAGAAGGCTGTTGTAATAAACGTATTCATTGTCCTTTATTCTTGACTCTGCCCCCTTAGCCGTAACGCTGTATGCCTCCTTGAGGCTTGCGAAGAATGCGGGAGGCAGAAGAAGCCTTGCCGCCTCGCCGAAGGTACACATACATCTCGTGGCAGTGAAATCGGCAAGGGAAAGCAGCTCCTCACTGACGAATATTGTAGGAACGGCAACCGAATCGAGCGGCTTGATTTTATTGTTGTCGATCTCCGCATCGTCGGAAAATTTACGAACTATGCCTATAACCTGTCGGTTTGCTCTTCCGTACGGTATCATAACGAAGCTTCCGATACGGATAAGATTCCGGCAATCGTCGGGGATGCGGTAAAGATAGGTCTTATCGAGGTGATAAGGGCAGTCAAGCAGGCGCACGCACGCATACTCCGCAAAGCAGAAATACAGCGGCTTCCTGTTAGGATCGTACAGCTCCTCGATATTCTCGACCCAATGCGGCTCCTGTGACCTGTCCATGGCTCTCCCCCTTCGTCAGTTATTCTATGACAGCGTCGCTGTCTGATTGGATTTTATTCCTGTGATTATTCTTCGTCTGCGGAAGGCTCCTCAGCCTCCTCGTCGAAGTCCTCAACGTCAGCCTGATCGTGAAGGTCATCCTCATCGATCGCGTCTCTCTCTCTTTGCTTATTGATCACAGCAAGCTCTGCGGCAAGCTTCTTTGCAGCCTCAGCGTCGATGTCAACGATCTCGCCCTCTCTCTCAACGAGAGTGTATTCGCCGGACGCGATCTTTGTTATGGCAAGTCTTACCGACTTCTGATCTCTGTACTCGGGATCTACCATAGTAGCGATCGGCTTTTCAGCCTCCTTGCCTCCTGCGTCCTTAAGAACAGCCTGAAGCTTTTCAGCAACGGTTCTCTGTCTTACGTATTCGTTTGTGATTATTCTTGCTCCTCTTGCGGTGCCGTATGCGATCTGGTAGCGGTTGAGCTTACCTCCGGTAAGATCCTCGGTTGTGGGAGAAAGCATTCCGTTGTCCTCGTTGATGGTTATTTTGTGAATGTTTTTGATGTTGTTGATATCGCTCATTTCGTATAGCTCCTTAAAAATTATTATTTATATATTTTTGTTTTATTATTGACTCTTTTACCAATGATCTATCGCCTTTGCGATCATTCATCTCCGAAGTAACGCTTATAAACGTCCTTCCTTCTGCGGAGCGATTTCTTTTCCGCGCGAACTATCGCAAGGAAATCGTCGGCGGCGCGCTCCTGACCGTCGTCGTAGTTGTAGATAACGTAATCGTAGATGTCAAGTGCGCGAAGCTCCTCACGCGTACCTGAAAGTCTTCTTTCAATGACCTCACGGGTTTCGGTGCCTCTGTCCACAAGCCTCTGACACTGAACGTCGTATGACGGTGGGAGAAGCATTACGAGGACCGCCTCAGGAAATGCTCGCTTTATCTGCTTTGCACCCTCGACCTCGATCTCAAGAAGCATATCCTTTCCCGAATTGAGGCATTCGAGAACGGGTGCCTTCGGAGTGCCGTAGAAGTTACCGCAGTACTCCGTGTACTCAAGCATTTCTCCGTCCATTACAGCCTGTCTGAATTCGTCGTGCGTATAGGTGATATAATCAACGCCGTTGACCTCTCCCTCACGCAAAGCGCGCGTGGTTGCGGAAACCGAAAATTCAAAGTGCTTCTTCGCGTCAATGATCTTTCTGACGGTTCCCTTACCGCTTCCCGTAGGACCGGAAAGAACTATAAGCAATCCCTTTTCCTGCTGCATAATCATTCCTCCTCGATATCGTCGTCGGACTGTCCGTCGTCGTTATTGCTTAGTCTGTTTGCTACCGTTTCGGTCTGGATAGCGGAGAGAATAACGTGCTCGCTGTCGGTAATTACAACCGCTCTCGTTCTTCTTCCGCAGGAAACGTCGATAATGCGACCGGCGTCTCTCGCATCCTGTACAAGTCTCTTTATGGGAGCGGAATCGGGAGAAACTATCGCAACTACCCTGTCAGCGCAAACCATATTGCCAAATCCCACGTTAATAAATTTCATAAGTCCTCCAAAGTCTTATTCGATATTTTGAACCTGTTCTCTTATTTTTTCGATCTCGTTTTTAAGCTCGACCACCATATGAGCAACCGAAGCGTCCGAGCATTTCGAGCCTATGGTATTTGCTTCCCTGTTCATTTCCTGAACGAGGAAGTCAAGCTTCCTTCCGCAAGCCTCGTCGGATGACGTAAGCTCGTAGAACGCCGCAATATGTGAGCGCAGACGGACCGTCTCCTCGTCAACTGCGACCTTGTCGGCGAATATCGCGCATTCGGTGAGTATCCTCTGCTCATCCGCCGCAACGTTGTACTCCTCAAGCGTGCGTACAAGTCTTTCGTGAAGCCTTGAAAAATACGCGCCCTTTGTCTGCTCGCTTTCACGCTCTATAGCCGTTACAAGCTCTACGCAACGCTTAAGCCGCAGGTCGAAATCGAGCATCAGCTTCTCGCCCTCGCTCTGTCTCATCCCGCAAAGCACCTCACACGCATTCCGAAGCGCTGTCTCCGCCGCCGCGTGGAAATCCTCCTCGGGGATCTCAGCCTCGGTCACCGTAAGCACCTCCGGCTTACCGATAACGTCGCGCGCCGTAAATACGCGCCCCTCACCAAGCTCCTCCGAAAGCGAATTCATCGCATCGAGATAAGCTCTTGCAAGCACGGCGTTAACGCTTACGGCAATCGAAGAATTTGACGTATCACCGAGCTCAAAGCGGATATCCGCCTTACCGCGGGAAATACCGCAGTCAATGAGAATGTTTTTTATCTTCGCTTCAAACGATGCTCCCGCACCGGGTAGTCTTGCGTTTACGTCAAGGAACTTACTGTTTACTGTCTTTATCTCACAAATAAGCTCCGCCGAACCGCATCGTCCCTCGCCTCTTCCGAAGCCCGTCATGCTTTTTGGCATAGGTATCCCTTTCCGCGCGATTGCGCCTCAAAAATTCGTTTATAGTTAATTATAATATAAATATATTAATTTGTCAAGCAAAAATGCAAATTTTACAATTAGTTAAAAATAAATTCCCCGCCACGTAATATATAATTCGTAAAATATCTTGATTTTTTTCTGAAAATGTAGTATAATATTGTGTATTTAAAAATCAATCACTCATTGGAGGTTTACTATGGTAGTAGCAGGCGATTTCAAAAACGGAATCACATTCGACATGGACGGCGCGGTAATGCAGGTTATCGAGTTCCAGCACGTTAAGCCCGGCAAGGGAGCAGCGTTCGTTCGTACAAAGATCAGAAACGTTATCACCGGCGCGGTGGTAGAAAGAACATTCAGCCCTACAGACAAGTTTGAGAATGCATACATCGAAAGAAAAGAAATGCAGTACTCCTACAACGACGACGGACTTTACTACTTCATGGATATGGAGTCCTTCGACATGATTCCCCTTAACGCAGACAAGCTTCCCGAGAACTTCAAGTTCGTTAAGGAAGAGATGATGTGCAAGGTCCTTTCCTACAAGGGCGTTGTATTCAGCGTTGAGCCCCCCATGTTCGTTGACCTTGAGGTAACAGACACAGATCCCGGCTTTGCAGGCAACACAGCAACAAACGCTCTCAAGCCCGCAACACTCGAGACAGGCGCAGTTATCAAGGTTCCGCTCTTCATCGAGGTTGGTGAGGTTCTCAGAATCGACACCCGTACAGGCGAATATCTCAGCAGAGTTTAATTCAAGGATAAAGGTCTCCGCAAGGGGGCCTTTTCTTTTTTCGCAGATTTCAGTAGCTTTGCCACCAATGAATATAGGCGGGATGCCTCTCCCCGCGGGAAAGGTAGCGACGGAGGCGAATTACGTCCAGCGAAGCTGGCGGCACTCGCCGGCGCAGGTGGTTGACAAATCTGAGATTCTGTGGTATAATATATACAGAAAAATAACGCAAAGGAGTTACCTTATGGGAAGAATAATAAACACACCCGAGGGTTTTATTAAGAAGACGATCTTCGTTGACCTCGGAGAAAATATAAAGGCGGCGGTCCTCGTTTCGGAAAGGACTTACGGATATGCCGACATGGCAGGCGTGCGCTACCGCGAGATGTACAACGTAAAGGAGCCGTTCGACTTCAAGACACATCATTTTATTATGCCTAAGGACGTTATCACGAAAGCCGGCGGATTTTTTATGACTGCAACACCCGAGAGACTCGGTAAGGTATTCACGGATATGTGCGACTGCGTTAAGGTGTGGGTTGAATATTCTCCCGATATGCTCGTTGCATACGATGATGCAGTTTCGTCTATGGACAGACATCTATCCCTCTCACACGAAGAAAAAGCCGATATCTGCGAGGGCGTTTCCTATTCTATAGAGCATTACGTTACAGAAAAGGACGAGCCTGTTGTCGTTCACCTTCTCTCGTTCGATCCCGAAAAGGCGACCATGATAACCGGAACGCCAAACGGCACCTACGACTACCGTGATCAGAAGCAGACGGTCATGGGCGAAGCACTTTACGAAAAAAGCACCGGCAAGGACGTTCTCGCGGCATTCAACGCCGACTTCTTCGATATGTTCGGCGATTGTGCACCGTCCGGACTTTGCATAAAGAACGGCAGCATCATCGCAAATCCCGATTCTGACAGATATTTCTTTGGAATCAAAAATGACGGCACACCGATAATCGATACGCTTGCAGGAAAACCCTCCCTCCTTTCCGAGCTTCGGGACGCCGTTTGCGGTATCAATCTCCTTCTTTCGGACGGCGAGCTTTGCGACGTAGGAGTTGCAGAGCCGTTCGGATACATAGCGCACCCGAGAACGGTTGCGGGAATTTGCGATGACGGTAAGGTAATTGTCGCTGTCATCGACGGCAGAAGACCGTGGCACTCTAACGGTGCAACTCTCACCGATGCCGCTCTTCTTCTTAAGGCTCACGGTGCGGTGCGCGGCATCAACCTCGACGGCGGCGGATCAAGCACGTTCATAGTAAAGACGGATGACGGCGAGCTTACCATGCTAAATCATCCCGCCGATCTTCACAGACCGACCGAGGATCTTATT
>JBGVEZ010000148.1:0-6645 GCA_045120555.1 Eubacteriales bacterium | reverse complement strand
AAGCTCGCTGCAATGGACAGGAATACAACCTGCTTATCTGGTTTGACGGTGAGCGCTTTGAGAAGCATATTATTTCGGGAAAAGACGATTATATAACAAACGTTGAAGCTTCGGGTGGTGATAAGCTGACAATATACCGTGGTTTCGGTCACGTTTTCGATATTGACTTTAACGGAAAATATATTCCTCATCCTATCGACCCGATTGACATCCTGAAAGATGACATAAAAAGCACGGGTAACGTCGAGCTTCTGGAGAGTGTTTCCGTGGCTTGCTATTCGTCCGCATATCCATGTTGCTATGTCGGAGCGTCAAAATATTTGCTTGTATATTCAACCGAAACAAAAGAGGTAGTCTCGAAAATCAACGTAAGACACCGAATTATCGATATTGTCGAGCTTGGACGAGATCTCATTTACGTTGTTACTATTGACAGTGAGCTGATGTTTAAGGTTATTTGTGATGAGTAAACGGATTTGGGAGGCAAATGCATGATAGAAAAATACAATCAATAGTTGATCCGGCAAACAAATTGGGAGCTGTGTTTATTTGCGCAAATAATCACCACAGTGCTATTAGTATTCTTTTTATATGATGTGAAAAAGAATGGAGAACCGGTTGAAAATTAGCATATATAACATGGAGTACACACAATGAAAAACAGAAACAAGCTTATAGATAAATACGTTAAGGCTGCAAAGGGGACGGCATTTCTATGCTTTTCGGCTGTTATGGGAGGCGTGGTCTTTCCGTTAGTTACAATTGGAGCTATAGAAATCGCAGAATCGAATATTTCGGGATCTGAATTTTTTGCCGTTATTTCCGCTATCGTTGTATTAGGCGGACTCGGTATGGGTTTGTTTTCTTGCTTTTTTCATACCCTTCGACTCTTCAGGGAAATGATACACAGGCAGGAAGCGATGTATTCGGTAGTCTTTTCGGATACGAATCATAGGGCTTTGTCGTTAAGCGTTACGTTGTCGGATGAATGGCTGATTTATGAAGGCAACGGTGCATATTATTTTGAACACATAAAGAGCGCATCGTATACATGCCGCACGATACAGATAAGGAACAGCTACCCGGACAGAGTGCTTTTTCCGTATAAAAACATTGAGGTATTTGACATAGCCTTGACAACAGCAGACGGAGAGGTTTGTGAAATACACGAGCTTGAGGAAGAGGGACTTGAAGAATTAAGAATCTGGCTTAATGATAAATGCGGGATCAAGATCTGAATTTGGCAATATTTTGTGATTGTAAAAACGGCTCATAACCTGCAATCATCTACGATCGTATAATGGGGGTATAAAAATGAAATTAAACAAGTGCTTTACAACAGTATTTGACGCACCGCTTAAGGAGCGTGGATTTAAGAAAAAGGGAACTCTTTATTACCGTATGAATGGGGAGATTCTTCAGGGCATTACATTGAAATCAATGAACCCGTATATGATTTCCTACAATTATTTTCCATATTGGGCTTATGAGAATAGAAAAATTTATGACACGGTACTGAGTAAAGGCTATTGGGCGGAGAATCATGGCGTTACCGGTGATTATTACAGGCAGGATGAAGAGGAAGAAATGCTTGCTGAAATGGAAGCAAGAAAAGATATATTTTGCAACGTGATAATTCCGGCTCTTGATAAGGTTAATGACCTTGATTCTTATATTGAGCTTTCTATCAGTAAGGACTTTGATAAGACTCTTTCCGAGCTCAGTGATTGGAATCGATTCTTGCTTTTGAGGCATTGGAATTGTGTAAACAAATATGATCTTTTAGTTAAGGGAAGCCGAGACGGATCATTTGAAAAAGTAAAGGAAATTGAAGCGATGCTTTTAGAGGAACACGTGAATGTTCTTTTAAGAGAGCATCCGGATTCATTTACAAAGGAAAAGATAGAAGAAGATTTCAATAAATACTGGGCAGATCTGCACGAGGCAATGCAAAACAATGACTTTAATGCGGGAGCCGAATATTGCAATCAGAGATGCGAGAAAATGAAACAGCGATTACTTGACGAGCTTAAACTAACGATCGAGTAAAAGTATCACCGAAACCGCTCAAAATCTGCTATTGGGCGAGCAAATGGAGGATAAACAGATGAAGATAATTGAAAACGTAGCGTACAGCGTTGACTGTGAGAAGCAGAGGCTTGACATTTACCTTCCCGACATGGAGGCGAAGGCGGTTTTCCTGTATTTCCACGGAGGTGCGCTTGAGAAGGGAAGCAAAAAAAGTGCGTCGGTATTTGCACCGTATCTGACCGACCGTGGGATTGCGGTCGTATCCGCCGATTATCGGTTATATCCGGAGGCGAGCTATCCCGATTTTATAAACGATGCAGCAATGGCGGTGGCATCTACCAAAAAATATATGGATGAGAGCCTTTCGTGCGACAGGCTTTACGTGGGCGGCAGCTCTGCGGGCGGATTTCTTTCGATGATGCTTTGCTTTGATAAAAGGTATCTGACGGACGTAGGGCTTGACAATTTGGCTGTAGCGGGATATTTTCACGATGCGGGGCAGCCTACGGCACATTATAAGGTGCTCTCTCACAGCGGTATAGATCATCGCAGGATAATCGTTGACGAAACGGCACCGATCTACTACGTAGGTCTTGAGGAAAAATATCCGCCGATGCGGTTTATCGTGTCCGACAACGATATGAAGGGGCGTTATGAGCAGACGATGATGATGCTGGCAACGCTTTCGCACTTCGGATA
Organism: Eubacteriales bacterium; assembly: GCA_045120555.1. Taxonomy (GTDB): domain Bacteria; phylum Bacillota; class Clostridia; order Oscillospirales; family CAG-272; genus SIG640. Next base: position 3,915 of record JBGVEZ010000148.1, on the reverse strand, counting down.
CGAGGGCTTTGACCACGTTGTCATGCACGGAAAGCATTGCGAATACTGCAAGAAATACGATGAGAACGGTGAGAGCATTCTCGGTAGATTAGTTTATGATTTCATAGAAAAGGTGAGCGAAAGTTCACGGTCGATAGGGCTGTGAGGAAAGGGCGGTAAGATCATGAACAAAAGAACATATGACAGCAACCAAAAAATAATGTGGAACGGCGAGAGAGAATACCTTTTTCCGAACCTGTACGGTCACGTTGAGGACACCGAGCTGTTTTTTATAAATGAGAAGATATACCTCACAGTAAAAAAGGAAGGATGCATTACGTTTGCGGACGAGGCACGCAACGTTCTTTGCAGTATCGAGGTAAAGCCGACAACGAAAAACGGAATGCACGATAACGTATATTGCCGCTGTGATGACGGAAGGATCAAGGTGTGGCTCCCGACAGTTGACTATATTGACAACTACCCGAACTGCGATGGCGAACACGATCGATGGACGGTTAAATACGTCGGCTACGATTGCGTTATCTTCGATATTAAAAGAAACACGGTCGAATGCGTTAAGACAAAGACTATGCAATAATAATTATTTTTTCAAAATTTTAGTTTTACGGTTGACAGAACCGAATTTTTGTGATATAATATATGTAGTTAGCTATAGTATGACAGGAGGATCTTACAATGTCTGAAAAAAAGTTTTTTGTTTGTGAGCATTGCGGTAATATGGTTGAGATGATCAACAACGCAGGTGTTCCTTTGATGTGCTGCGGTAAAAAGATGACGTATATCGAGCCTGGGACGGTTGATGCAAGCCGTGAAAAGCATATTCCCGTTGTAACTCTTGAAGATAATATCGTTAAGATCGAGGTAGGATCTGTTGAGCACCCCATGGCTCCTGAGCACAGCATCCTTTGGGTATATCTTGAGACTGATAAAGGCGTTCACCGCAAGAATCTTGAGGTGGGCAAGCCCCCTGTTGCAAGCTTTGTACTTCCTAATGAAAAGCCGATCGCCGCATACGCATACTGTAACCTTCACGGGCTCTGGAAGGCAGAGGTCGAGGAGAAGAAGGTTTGTCCTCTTCAGTCGGTAGACTCGAAGAGCAGACAGAATTATACCGTGTGCGCTTGTAATAACGTAAGCTATTTTGATATCCTTGACGCAGTTCATGACTGTGGCAGCGTTGAAGCGCTTCTTGACGCTTTTGAAGCTGTTAAGAGCACCACACATTGCTCAACGGGCTGTGGCGGCTGCTATGACAAGGTGATTCAGATCCTTGCGGACGTTATGGCAAATGGCGAGCCTAAGTAATAGCAGTGCATAGATAGAGGGCTGACTCAATCGGATGACCGTTGGGACAGCCCTATTTATTTATAGATCAAATAAAAAGGAGATGATAATAATGTACGATGTGATCGGAAAATACAACCGAGCAACGATTTACGCTCAGACGGTTGACAGCGAATCCTATGCGCAGGTTCTTCAGATGTGTAACGTTAAGGAGCTTGAGGGCAGCTCGATAAAGATGATGCCCGATATGCACGCGTCTGCCGGATGCACCGTCGGTACGTCGATGACGGTTGGTGATCTCGTTAATCCCGCATACGTCGGAAGCGACATCGGATGCGGTATGCAGGTGTACAGACTTAAGGAGACGGAGATCGACTTCGCGGCGCTTGATGACACAATAAGAGCATACGTTCCTTCGGGGGCGGCGATATATCCGCGCGCAAATCCAATTATAAAGGAGATACCGCTCGAGGAGCTTTACTGCTATCCCACCCTGCGTCACGATACGGTGGTGCGTTCGATAGGAACGCTTGGCGGTGGTAACCACTTTATAGAGGTTGACCGATGCATGGATGGCAGCCTTTGCCTCGTGATTCATTCGGGAAGCCGAAGACTCGGTAAGGACGTTGCACTTTATCACCAGAAAATGGCGTTTTTTGCGCACCACGGAATATCTGCCGAGGAGGTTGCAAGAAAGAAGCTTAAGGTGACCGACATAAAGACACACGTTTCTGCAGACAGCTGCTTTCTTTCGGGTGAGGGAAGGGAGCGTTACCTTCACGATATGAATATCGCGGTAAAATACGCAGAGGTCAGCAGAAAAAATATGGGCGACGTAATAGTATCAAGGCTCGGTCTTAACGTTTCAGATTCGTTTACCACTGTGCATAACTACATAGATACCGAGCACGGCATTCTCCGTAAGGGGGCAGTATCCGCACAAAAGGACGAAACGCTGATAATTCCGATAAATATGCGTGACGGAAGCCTTATCTGTCGCGGAAAGGGTAATCCCGAATGGAACTTTACCGCTCCCCACGGTGCGGGACGTCTTATGAAACGCTCGGAGGCGAAGGCGTCGATTTCGCTTGAGGAATACCGCGAGGCAATGAAGGGAATCTATTCAACGTCGGTCGGTGAATCCACCATAGACGAATCCCCGATGGCATACAGAAGCATCGATGATATAATCGATACGGTTGAACCGACGGTTGACATCATCGACGTGATAACACCCGTGTATAATTTCAAGGCAAGCAAGGCGGTTATTGACGAGGAGACCGCCGACGGTGAGGATTGATTTTAGGAGGTGAGCATATGAGCCACTATGGCTTTGACTCGAACTATAAGTTGAAATACAAGCTTGAGGATCTTGTTGATCCGATAGTGTTAAATAATTCGGATGAGGTTAAAGAAAGAATAATTGATGAGATAGAACGCCTCGGAAAGACAAAGACCGTTGTTTTCGGCGGCTCATTCAATCCACCGACCTTGGCGCATAAAAGACTTCTTCTTGCGGCTGTTGAGGAGCTTGGGGCAGAGAAGGGAATTTTTGTTCCCTCATCCGATGCGTACGTCAGAGAAAAGATGAAGAAGGCAGGCTATGAGGAGGAAACGCTTCCCGACCGTGTCAGATTCGAGATGCTTTCTGCTATGTGCGAGGATGACGAGCGCCTTGAGGTGTCGGATATCGAATTTGAAAAAAAGGGCAAGACGGTAACATATGAAACCATGCTTGCCATAGATGAGCTTTATTATGGTGAAAAGCTCTTTTTGGCAGGATATGATAAGGTTGAAATAATCCCCCGTTGGAGGCGTATCGATGAATTTTTGCGCGATTACCGTATTATCGTTGTAAAGCGAGACGGATACGATCCACTGGCGGCAATTGAGGCAAGCTCAAAGCTTCGTGATCACCGAGAAACCTTCGTGGTTATTGATGCTGTTGAAGGGCTTGACGGTATAAGCTCGTCTGCAATACGTGAGGGCATCAGAAACGGTGACGACAGCGTAAGAGAAATGTGCCATCCGAGGGTTTGGGAGATGCTCATGGCGCAAAAGGACGTCATCTGCGGTTTCTTTGATGAATACCGCTTCCTCAGTAATTTTTATGAGGCTCCGGTGGAATATGAAGGCATCGTATATCAGAACAACGAAGCGGCTTTTCAGGCACAGAAGTGTATGACTTACGATGAAAAGCTTGCTTTTACGGGGCTTTCGCCGAATAAAGCGAAAAGCCTCGGCAGGAAGGTGCAGCTTCGTCCCGATTGGGAGAAGGTGAAGGTCGGCATTATGGAGGAGATAGTCCACGCGAAATTTCTTCAGAACGGTGAGATTGCCAGAGAGCTTCTGGCTACGGGTGATCGCATCCTTGAGGAGGGAAATACGTGGAATGACACGTTTTGGGGTGTTAGCCTTAAAACAAGAAAGGGAAAAAACAATCTCGGAAGAATACTTATGAAGGTTCGGGAGGAATTGAAGGAGGATTTACGTTATGGATAATGAGAAAGAAAAATTTGAAAATGTAAGTGACGAGACGAGTCTTGAGGAGATTTTCAGGTTTATAGAGGGCGAAGATGACGATGAGCCTACGTTATTCGGATTTTCATGCGATGAAGAAAAGGACGA
>JBGVEZ010000147.1:0-6291 GCA_045120555.1 Eubacteriales bacterium | reverse complement strand
GAACTGTCCCCAGCCCTCGTTAAATATCGTGTAGTAGCAGACCGATGGATGGCATTTAAGCGTATCGATTATCTCACGCATACAGCATTCAAACGCCGCGCGTGATTCTTTATTTCTGTGAAGGTGCTTATCGTTTAATTTTTTAAGTCCTACCGTCGGAAGTGCGGTGTCACGGATGAACGAATAATCGCTGTTGTTTATCATGTCCTGAAAGACTATCATTCCGAGTCTGTCGCAGTAGTAGTAGAACAGCTCCGGCTCGAGCTTTATGTGCTTTCGTAGGGTGTTAAATCCGAGCGACTTCATCGTCAGAATATCGCGCTTGTATTCCTCAGGCGTTGCGGGCGTAAAGATTCCATCACTGAAATAACCCTGATCGAGAACGCCGTGGAAGAAATACGGCTTGCCGTTAAGAAGGATGCGTGAAGCACCGTCTACCTCACCGATTTTCAGCGTTCTGAGAGCGAAATAAGAGCTTATGGTATCATCACTCGACTTTACCGTAAATTCATACAGATGCGGATTTTCGGGCGACCACGCGATCGGATCGTCAAGCAATATCTCCGCGCGACCTTCGGAAAGAGGAACGGTAATATAGCCGTCGGGCGTTGTAACCGTAACGCTTCCCTCCGTCACGCCTTCAGCTTCGATCACAGCAGAGGATTCGGTCGTAGTTATATTAAGTTTTCTTACGTAATTTTCGGGAACGCTTTCAAGCCACACCGTCTGCCAGATTCCCGAAACGGGCGTATACCACATTCCGCCTCTGTCCTCGCGCTGCTTACCGTATGGGAGGATCTTATCGCAGAGGTTGTCGATAACGTCAACCGTAAGCTCGTTCTCGTTCTTCAGATATTCGGTGATATCGAACGAGAAGTGACCATAGCCACCGATATGCTTTCCGAGGAGCTTTCCGTTAAGCGTTACGGTTGCAATCTGATCGACCGCCCCGAAATGAAGGATCACTCTGTCCTTTATAAATCCGCACGGAAGGGAGAATAAGCGTCTGTATAAAAGGTGCGGACGCTTTCCCATGCTCCGCCCAACTCCCGAAAGGATCGATTCGGGCGGATACGGAACCGTTATGCTTTCGACCCTGCCGTCGGTTGCGGTAAGCTCCCATTTTCCGTTGAGCGAATAAAACGAATCTCGCACAAGCGTCGGTCTGGGGTAAACGTCCCATTCTCCGCCATGGAGATGCTCTCCGTCGGATGTAAGTAAATGATTTATCTGAGCCTTTTTAGCCATTTTTCTTCTCCTTTTTCGTAAGCATGAAATATACCGTAAGATATGCCGCGAGGGCAAGGATCGCAACAAGCGCAGCTATGAATATCTTTTCGTTCGGAATAAACGATACGGTTCCGTCATCGTTTACGATCTGCTCCGCGTCACTTAGCACGAAAACACTTATAGCAGGTCCGATAACGCCGGGCAGAAGCACCTGACAAAGAATTCTTATTCCCTGGAACATTCCCGAACGGTTTTCGGGCGTGTTATCCCTTATCATCGCACCGAAAACGGCAGAGCCCGAAAGATAACCGCACATCATAAGGAGAGAACCGATAAAGACGGGGACGGTGGTCTTCCACAGTACAAGCACAACGTAGCCTGCCGCAAGAAGCGCAACCGACGGATACACCGATTTCTTAAATCCGATCTTATCGTAAACGCCTCCCCATATCGCCGTAAAGATCGCGGCAAGGATTATTGCAGGTGCCATGATGAGAACGTAGTTATCCATCTTCAGCGAAACGGTGTAGTAAAGGATGAGGTATGGCATGAATATCTGAATCGATATTCCAAAGATCGCAAAGCCGATAAGTGAGGCATAAAGCTTGCCGTGTTCCTTTATGACGGACGGGCGCAGGCAATATATTATGTTACGCAAAAAGCTCTTGTTTTCGTCGCTGCAAAGTTGCGGCTCGTCGGTGATGAACATACCCAGCACGCCGATTGCAATGACTGCAACGCCGATTATCGCAAAAATGAGCGTCCACGAGGACTCAAGCGAAAGATCGAACGCCATAAATCCGCCGAACACCGCAAGGATGGCGATAAGCGGCATCATAGAATTGATACCCTCTGCCCTTCCTCGGTTTGTGCTGTCGGTCGAATCTGTAAGCCATGCGTTGAAGCATGCGTCATTTGCGGACGAGCCGAAGAAGGTCATAACGCAGTCAAGCACAATAGTGATCGTTACGCAGATTGCGGAAACGGACGCTGCCGTCGGGAAAATTGCAGAGATAACGTCCACCTTAACAAGAGTGAACGCAAGTATCGATATTCCCCAAAGAATGTAGCCAAGCGAGATAAACACCTTTCTTTTTCCGAGCTTATCCGAAAGCGCACCGACAATAACGGTCGTCAGCGTTGCGCTTACCGCACTTGCCGACACCATTGCGGATATTTCTGCCGCCGATGCGTTGAACATCTTGTAGATAAAGACGTTGAAATACATGTTTTCGATTACCCACGCTATCTGACCTACAAGGCTGAATATGATAAGCGCAAGGTAAAACCTGGTTTTCTTATTTTTTTCCATGATGATGTGTCCTTTCGTTTTTTCAAGTATAGTATATCATATTTACGCTTTTTTTCAAGTGTAGTTTTTACAAAAACCTATAAATTTTCTGTAAATGTTGAAAACTTATAAATATATTATTGACTTAGGCGCAAAAAAATGGTATAATAGAGTTATCAAAGAAAGGCAGTAGATATCATGAACATTCTTATAATCAACGGAAGCCCGAAGGGAAAAACGAGCATAACGCTCCAGACGCTTAATTACCTTTCCCTTCTCCACCCCGAGCACAGCTTTGACGTGCTCCACGTCGGTCAGCTCATAAAAAACTATGAAAAGGATATGACGTCTGCGCTCGACGCCATAAAAAAAGCCGAGCTTCTCATCTTCTCATACCCCGTCTACACCTTTATCGCGCCGTCACAGCTCCACCGCTTTATCGAGCTTATGAAGGCTTCGGGTGCTGACTTTTCGGATAAGTACGCAACTCAGATCTCAACCTCCAAGCATTTCTACGATATCACCGCCCACGCATATATCGCGGACAACTGCAAGGACATGAAAATGAAGTACATAAAGGGACTGTCCGCTGATATGGACGACCTCACCACCGAAAAAGGACAAAAGGAAGCGCGCGAGTTTTTTGACCGCATCCTATACTCGATGAAGGAAGGCATTTTTGAAAAGCTCCCCGCAGAAAGACCACCGTTCGTCCCAGTTTTGGCTACTGTTCCCGATTCGGTACCCGCAACTGTCGGCGATATTGCGATAATCACCGACTGCGAGGAGGACAACCCTGCACTAAGATCCATGATCGATCGCTTCTCTGCCGTTGTCGGAAGGAAAACGAGGGTGATAAATCTCCGCGAGTTCCCATTTAAAGGCGGCTGTCTCGGATGCTTCAACTGTGCCGTTTCGGGCAAGTGCATCTATAAGGACGGCTTTGACGATTTCCTTAGGGGAACGATACAGACCGCCGAGGCTATCGTTTACGCCTTCACCGTGAAGGATCATTCGATGGGCGCGCTTTTTAAACTCTACGATGACAGGCAGTTCTGCAACGGACACAGAACTGTGACCATGGGTATGCCGTTTGCCTATCTTATTTCGGGAGACTATGAGAACGAATTCAACCTGCGCATGATCGTAGAGGGACGCGCAGAGGTTGGCGGAAACTACCTCGCAGGCGTTGCCACGAATGCCGCGGATACTGACGCTGAAATAGATAAGATGGCAAAGAATCTCGTTTACGCGCTTGAAAATAAGATCGTCACACCGCAAAACTTCTACGGCATTGGCGGCATGAAGATCTTCCGTGACCTCATCTGGATAATGCAGGGCATGATGCGCGCGGACCACAAATTCTACAAATCACACGGTCAGTACGATTTCCCGCAGAAGCAGAGAGGAAGAATGCTTGCAATGTATCTCGTAGGCGCACTTCTCTCCTCCGAATCACTTAAGAAAAAGGCGGGAGGCAAGATGACCGAGGGAATGCTTATGCCCTACAACAAAGTACTCGAAAAAACCCGCAAGCAGCTTGATAAAGGAGACAAACCAAAATGAGAAAGCTCAGATCACTTTTATGCCTCGTGCTTGCGCTGATCCTCATCACCGCCTGCACTCCGAAAGCCCCCGATACGGAAACCGGCGCTGATTCCCTGACTGATGCACCGACCGAATCGCAGTCCGAAACCGTGGCGGCAACCACAGAAGAGGCGGAGCCGCCGATGATAAAATTCGTCGTCTTTGCAGATTTTCACTACAAGAAAAAAATGTATATGTCGTCGGTCGAGGATCTTAAAGCCATACTAAAAAGAGCGAAGGACAGCGGCGCGGATTTCGTTATCCACCTCGGAGACTTCTGCAACGACTACGCAGGCTCGCCCGAAATAACCGATGCCTACCTCAACAACGAATACAACCTTCCCGTCTTCGGCGTTTACGGCAACCACGAGCTTGAATCGTCGGGTAACTCGATGCAGATAGTTTCTGCGAGGCTTACAAACAGACCTGTAACGTTTGGTCCGTCCGCTGAGGGCAATACGACCGGACATTGGTACTACGATATGAAGGGCTACCGCCTTATTGGTCTTGACACCAACTACTCGTTCAACGAAACAAAGCAGAAATGGGAGCATAATAAGACCGGATCTCACGCACCGCCCTCCGGTAACGTAAACACCTACAGCCTCGGCCCAGAGCAGAGAGAATGGCTTGACGAGATCCTTGCAGACGCAGAAGCTAAAGGACTTAAGGCACTCATCTTCTCGCACGCCGGATTTTCAGAGAAGTGGTACGCCGGCTCTGATGCAAATGAAGTCCGCGCTATCTTCAAGAAGTACAATAAAACGGTAATGATGGCATCCAGTGGTCATTTGCACACCAACCGCTTTACGGTAGTCGATAACATCGCGTATTTTGACGTCAACACTGCAAAGAACGGCTATTGGTCGCAGCAGCAGACTCACCACTACACAAGCCTCCATACCTACGAATTCCAGAACTACTCACGCGGTGAGAAAAGCGGCGACCCGCAAACTCTTCCGCTCACCTCACTCTCACAAGGAAAGAACACGTGGTTCTTCAAGGATCCGCTGTCTGCTCTTGTCACCGTTTACACAGACGGTGAGATACATATCGAGGGAAGCAAGACCGACTGGCTGTACGGTATCGCACCTTCCGTATCAAGAACCGAGGTCACTCCCATGATCGGAAACACCAAAATCAAGCTCAGAAAGTAAGCACAACCTATAGAAACGAGGAATGAAAAATGAAAATAGGAATCAACATGAACTGCTACGGCGGCGGGCTGTCGGTAGACGAGCAGATTCGTCTTATGAAGGAAAACGGCTTTGAGGCAACCTTCCTCGGCTGCGAAGGCCCAAACTTTGACGAGGTCGTCGAAAAGCTTCAGGCGGCGGGAATAACGGTTGATAATCTCCATGCGCCATTCAATAAGATCAACGATATGTGGCTTCCCGGCGATGCGGGTGAGGATATGCTCGCAAGGCTTGTACGCTGTGTCGAAAAGGCGGCGGCGCACGGTATCCCCGTAATCGTTGTTCACGTTTCATCCGGTACAAAGCCCCCTATGATAAACGATATCGGTAACGATAGATTCCGCCGTCTTATGGAAGCCGCAAAGAAGCATAACGTAACCGTCGCATACGAAAATCAGCGTAAGCTTGCAAACCTCGCTCTTATGTTCGAGTACTACGACGAGGCGCGCTTCTGCTGGGATATCGGTCACGAGGCTTGCTTTACAAACGGAAGAGAATATATGCCCCTCTTCGGTGATAAGCTCATAGCGCTCCACGTTCAGGACAACAATTGCGAATTCAATAAGGATATCCACCTCATCCCCTACGACGGCAAGATAGATTTTGACAAAGCGGCGCGCTTTATCGCCGAAAGAAACTATCAGGGGACCGTCATGCTCGAGCTCATCCGTAAGAACAGCACCGTCTACGAGGACGTCACCCCCGAGGACTACTACAAGAAAGCAGCAGATGCCGCAAGACGCCTTATGGAGTCAATTGATTCGTACAGATAGAAAGCATCCTGCGTTTCGCTGTTATAAGAAGCCACAGACTTATAATCTGTGGCTTCTGCGTTATAATAAGAGTGTAAATTCTTCCCGGACTCCAAAGAAGATAACGAAGTCGGAAAATGTTATCGAAATCCTATTGACAGAACATATGTTTTATGGTATAATATTAGTTGGAAACAACTATCCACTTCAGCCTCTAACGCGGGGAAACGCTTAT
>JBGVEZ010000146.1:0-21969 GCA_045120555.1 Eubacteriales bacterium | reverse complement strand
TCAACGATATTGGCAAATATTCTACGATATTTGCAGATTTACATACCAGCCGGACCCCATTGGGGTGGTAGAGGCCGCACGTTCAAGTCGTGTCACTCAGACCAAATAAATCCGATAGGCATTCGCTTATCGGATTTATTTTTTTCTTAGCGATGGGTAACTCGGTTGTGTCCTGAGGGCACGTTCAAGTTACGCAAAGCGGAACGGTTTGCGTTTTGTTACATCAGACCAAATAAAGCCGATGGGCAAGAGCTCATCGGCTTTTTGATTTATTGGTTATTTTTATTGTCCACATTAAAGAATTCCATCAGCTTGCAGCTCTGCTTTGAGCCGGGGCATTTGTGGAAATAGCCGCAGTAGAGGAGGACGAGGGGGCAATATTTTCCCGATGTCTCGACGCACAGGCTATCGAGCTTTTCTTGATTGATCGTTTCGCCGTTGACCGCATTGAACGGGCAGATGGAGCAGTTATCAAGCTCGCACATTTTCGGTACGAAATCGAAGGTTGTGTCAAATTCCTCGGGGTAGCCGTTATGGGGGATCGAACCGTTTTTATATATTTGGTTGAATTCATTTCTCAAAAGCTCACCGAGCTTTCCTGCTCTTTTGTTTGTTATGCAGCGGCGGAAGGTGCTGTTTTCGTTCCAGACGTCGCCCGGAAGCTCAAGCCACCTGCACGCGTTGAAGGAATTATCCTTGTCGCAGAACAGCTCGTCAAGGAATGCGGTGGGGACAGAGCTTTTGCTGAGATGCTTTCTTATCTGATTTGTAAACGTCGGCTTATATAGCGGGGATTTAAGATAATCGCGAAGAGCGCACCACGTTCTTTTCATGGATTCGTACTTCTTTTTGCTCTTTGTGCCTTTCTCGTTGAGGCCGAAAAAGGTGTTTACGGCTTCTACGAGGGCAGCATCCTCTGCGTCGAAGATTTCGCTTTTAATACTTTCGAGATGCTTTTCTGCGTAATTTGAAAATTTATTTTTTATAAAGCTGTCAATATTAAGCTGCTTATTTTCAAAATCGTCCGGCTTATACGTCACCCGTTGGTCTTTGTAAGTAAAACTGACTTCGTAAGTAAGGCGGTGGAGTGCAAAAGCCATACCGAGGACGGAGTACTGCACCTTATCCGTTATTTGACTGTTATTATATATTTTTTCTACTACAAGTGCGAGATATTTTGTGAGTGACCCTCCAAATCGCGCGTCCGAAAGCGTATAAAGCGTATACAGCATACAGAGAAAGTCGTTGGTGAGAAAGCGGGATTTGAATTCGATCGTGCCGTTATTATTGCAAAGCTCGTCAAGCTCATTATTGGTATAATACGGCTTAAGTCTTTTTTTCTGATCTTCATTCAGATCGTTGTATTTTAACTTTCCTTTAAATGTGTAATTATCTCCGATTTTGTTAAAGTAACCGTGGATAACCTCAAACGGATTATCGCTTTCTTCTTGTGTAAAGCTGTGAGCAAGCTCGGAGATGACGATACCGCCGACATCCCAAATGCGACGGAAGGACATCTGTCTGTCGGTTACGTACAGAAGCCAATGCGTAAGGAGCTTTTCATCATCCGTAAGCGCGATATTTTTGCTTTTGTTCGGGTATGCGCAATTTATGGTGTAGTAATTACCGCTGTTTTGCCATCTGATGCTGTCGAGAAAATGCATTATCCTGAACTTTTCGTCAAAGCATTTCTCACTTGAACCGTTTAATTTTTTTGTTTTCATGGCGTTCTCCTTTTACGATCGGGTTGAATTTTTTACGGTAAGAACGAGATATATCGCATATCCGCCCGAGATCAACGTAAGCAGGATGCAGGAGATTATGCGGTCTTTTACGGTCATTGCCGCCTCGTTTGCGAATACGCTTAACGCGTTGAAGACGGAGTGTATCGTGATGCAGGCGACAAGGCTTTTGCTTTTTACGTAGATCATAACGAACATAAATCCTGCGGCTGTGGCATACACGACCTGAAGCAGATTCGGGACAAGCTCTGCGCCCGATCCGTTTATGAGGTTTATTATATGTCCGATACCGAAGGTTACGCTTGAAACGATGATTGCGGCGTGTTCGCTGTCCTTTTTCATTGCGTTAAAAAGCAGTCCTCGGAATATGACCTCCTCAAGGAATCCGACGCAGAGCATCGAAAGAACGTACAGCACCGATTCGACCGTGGGAAGGTTTAAGGTGACACCGTACCAAAGGTTTGCGGTTAAAATGAGAATTGCGGGAACGTAAAAGAGCATCTCTCTTGCAGACACTTTCGATGAGCAGATCCCGTATGTACTGAAGAGTCTGTGTTTTTTGAAAAAAGCAAGCAGAAGCACCGAGAGAAGGAGTCCTATCGGCAGGGTTACCGATTTTTGGATTCCGACTGTTTCGGACAGCGCGTCGCCCAAGGACATCAGTACGCAGTATGTAATTATAAAGGCAACGGCAAATATGATCTCGCTTTTGTCGTAAAGCTTTTTAAGTAATTTCATAGTTCCTCCTTAAATCGGAAGCTTTTTATTTATCAAGGTCAAGGCTTTCAATTGCGATTTTCAGACCGCGTATTATTTCGTTTATGTCCATCGACGGCTCTTTTTTCTGATCGGCGGAATAGGGGACATGAATGAACCCGACTCTTGTATCTGTGCCGTTAAAGTGAGCAAGCAGCGCGTATAGAAGATCGTTGCAGACGTAAGCTCCTGCGGAATAGGAGACGTTTGAAGGGATTCCCGAATCTTTAATTGCCTGAGCGATCCTTCGGACGGGCAGAGTTGAAAAGTATGCGGTTTCGCCGCCTGCGATCACGGGCTCGTCCGAGGGCTTGTTATGTTCGTTATCGGGGATTGAGGCATTACGGAGATTGATTCCGACAAGCTCGGGTGTAATAGCGGCTCTTCCACCCGCTTGACCGATACAGAGGATAACGTCTGGGTGCAGCTCATCTGCCGCCGAAATTGCCGTTTCTGCTGCCTTGCCGAAAACTACCGGAAGAATGATCCTTGTGAGAGAATATCCGTTTATTTGTGACGGCAGGCGCATTACCGCCTCCATGGACGGGTTTACGTCCTCACCGCCGAACGGCTCAAAGCCGGTTATCAGGAGCTTTTTCATAGCTATTCCTTTCGGGAAAGATATTTTGTTTTCCTATATATGTATTATACCAAAAAAATTGCTTGTTGTCAATAGAAAATTTTTTGCTTTGAAAATGCGAATATAATATTTGACTTTTCAAATAAATACTATTGACAAGGTATTCCAAATGATGTATAATATTATATATATTCTGATTTACGTTAGAGGTATCCTATGATTAGTTATAACAAGCTCTGGAAGCTGCTTATAGATAAGGGAATGAACAAGAGCGAATTACGCATGCTTACAGGAATGAGCACAAGCTCGCTTGCCAAGCTTGGTAAAAACGAGCCCGTTTCTATGGTTATTTTACTTAAGATATGCAGTACGCTTGACTGTGATATCGGAGATATTATGGAAGTTGTAACACAAACGAAATAGTTTTTGAGAGGAGATTTGCGGTGGATAACAAAAGAATGACAAAGCAGCTTGATTTCTGGCGTCACAAGCTGCTTGATCTCGGAAAACGAAACAAGATGATACATTTTCGGGAAACGACAAGATCGACTCTTCGTCTTACCGAGCCCTCGTTTGAGGAGCTTTACGAAAGAATTGCGATAAAAGAGGAGAGTCTTACCGTGAAGCGTCCTATAGACAGGGACACGGACGTCCGTATCTATTCCCTGCTCTCTCTGCTTGACAGTCTTTCCTCTCCGCTTGAGGTGCTTATAGGAGATATAAGAACGTCAAAGACCACCTACGCGGATTGCCTTCGCACTCTGCGCAATATGCGCGCAAAGGCAAGGCTTGCGATAGAGGAGCAGGGCACGAATATTCTTTATCTGTGCTTTGGCTTTATAGAATGGAAGGAAGGCAGAGGCTCGTCCGCGCAATGGATAAAGTCTCCGCTTATCCTTGTTCCCGCCGTTCTTTCGATAGACGGTCTTAACGCGCCGTACAAGCTTTCAAAGCACGAGGACGATACCGTATTGAATCCCACGCTTGAATATTATCTTAAGACCGAATACGGTATAGAGCTGCCGCCGTTTGATCCCGACAAGGATTCGCTTGACGGATATCTTGGCGGACTTGAGGATATTGCGGACTCGCGCGGGTGGCGTATACTCAGAGAGGTAAGCCTCGGCTTGCTTTCCTTCCAGAAGATAACGATGTACAACGATTTGGTTCGCAACGAAAAGAGGATACTTGAAAATCCCGTTATACGTGCGCTTATGGGGGATATGCATGAGATGAATTCGATTCCCGACAGCGAAGGCGCGCTTGATCCGGACGCGGTTGAGGTCAGGGATTGCTATCAGGTGCTAAGTGCCGATTCGAGCCAGCAGGAGGCGATACTTCTTTCAAAAAAGAACGTAAGCTTCGTTATGCAGGGCCCTCCCGGTACGGGAAAAAGCCAAACGATTACCAACATAATAGCCGAAGCTCTTGCGGACGGTAAAAAGGTGCTTTTCGTTTCGGAAAAGATGGCGGCGCTTGCTGTGGTGTATCGCCGACTTATGGATGCGCATCTTGCGGATTTCTGTCTTCCCCTTCATAGCTACAAGGCAAATAAGCGGGAAATACTTGAGCAGCTCGGTGCAAATCTTAACGAGCTTAAGCAGACACGAGTAAAGGACGAGGCACTTTGCGAGCTTGACGTGCTGTCCGAGCTTCGCGGAGAGCTTAACGGCTATGCTTCCGAGCTTCACAAGCCGACGTCTGCGCTTGATATGAGCTGCTATGAGATCTACGGAAGGCTTCTTGAGACGGACGGCGCACCGACCGTTTCGATTGGACTTTCCGATCCCCTTTCAGTTTCGCACGCGGCTCTTCAATCGTATCTTAGACTTATACGCGAATATGAGCTTTCCGTAAAGAGAACGGGTGTGACGGGAGGAAAAAATTATTGGAGCGGACTTATTGCGCGCGCACCCGATTATGAATACAAGACGAAAATGCGATCGTCTCTTGCTTCTCTTAAGGATGCGCTTTCGTCTTTGATCGAAGGACTCGGATCGGTTGCTTGCTGTGAGGGGCTTTCGGATAAAATAACGTACGGTGAGCTTTCGGAGCTTTCTTCCGTGCTTTGCGCGATCGGCTCGATGAGATCGGAGCTTTCGGTAAGCGCAGCCATGGCAGAAGGAGAAGACGTATCGGACAGGCTTAAGGAAATAAAGGCATCCTTCGATGCACTTGAGTCAATTCGTGACAGGATCGGGAACGTTTTCCTTGAAAGCATATACGACAGCCCGTATAACGAATGGAAGGACGGGATCGAACGCGCGATGCACGAGCTTCGCCGTATTCCGCTCAAGCGCAGGAATGATCCCGACGAATATCTCAGAGAATACGATACCGAAAAGGCATCGCTCGTATATCTTAAAACCTTGATTTGTAACGTAGAGAGCGTTTTTGCGGATATAAACGATATGCTCGGTACGCGTTTTTTGCCCAATGCGGAAAGTCAGAGGCGGATTTCCGAGCTTTTGACGGCGATATGTGATAACGTTATACTGCAAAGGGAATGGTTTGGTCATTCTCTTGCAAAAGTGCGTGATATCTCTGCCGAGGCTAAGGAAAACGCATTTATAATTACGAGTGCGGAGCGAGCGATCCTTGATAAGTGGAACAGCCGTGTGTTTTCCCTTGACTACAAGCCGATAAGCGAGAGGTTTGACGGAGAATACGTGAGCGCGATAAGCAGGATACTCAATTCACAGTACCGCAGGGATAAAAGGCAGCTGCAGGAGCTGTTTTGCGGGGATGCTGACGAATTTAACGACAACGCCATAAGAGAGCTTTTCCGGCTTCTTGACGCGCTCGGTGAAAAGAAAAAGTGGTTTACGCTTAATGACAGCTTGCTTGCTGAAAGACTTGGAGACGCGTATAAAGGATATGATTCGGACTGGATCTATATTTCAAGTGCGGTCAAGCTGACCGAATATATCGTGCGTATAACCTACGGAAGCGTTCCAGAAAAGCTTATTGATCTGCTTTGCTCGGATCATTCGGCTCAGGCTGAACGTCTGAAGAGCAATCTTGCGGAAGCAACGCTGTGGCTTGATGAAATAAGAGCAATAATCGATGAAAGAGGAATATCGCTTAAGATCGATACTGTGACCTGCAACGCGCAAAGGGTAAGCTCGTACATTGATTCGTATCTTTTGTCTCTTGACGAGCTTTATCGCTGTGTAAGTGCGCTTGGGGAGCATCTTGCTTTTGAAAACGTCAGTACTGCGGAAGTGCTTGAAGCGATCGAGGACGTTAAAACGCTTTCGTCAAAGGACGAGGAGCTTCGCTTGCGGTCGGCAGAATATAAGGAGCTTCTCGGTGATGCTTACAAGGGTGCGGATACCGATTGGACGCGCGTTTTCTCAAGCATTCGTGAGGCTGAAAGGATCAACAGCTCACCGATACGCAAGCATCTTGATGCCGTTATAATCGGTGCTTCAGCTGAAAAACGCAGGCTGTGCGATATATCAAAAGGTATATCCGATATTGTAAGCCGCTCCCGTGACAGCATGGAATGGCTTGACGGCTGTTTTTATGAGAGCGTTGACCTTTGCGGTATGCCGCTTGCTGAGCTTTACGAAAGGATCTGCGGCTGTTACGGTACGGTCGACAGGCTTGACGAATACGTTGACCTTTGCGAGATAAGGCTTGAATGCGAGAAAAACGGTCTTTCGACCTTTATAAACGGTATAGAGGCGGCAGGAATTTTTGACGGCATTGAGGACGTTTTCAAGCGTAGCTTTTATTACAGCTGGCTTGGTGCATTCAACGAGAGGTCGGACCGTATAAGGCGTTTCAGAAGAAACACGCAGGACGAGCGCGTAAGACGCTTTGCACAGCTTGACTCAAAGCAGACGGCGATAGCCCAGATGCGTATACGTGAGAGGCTGATAGAGGGGCTTCCCACCGCAAGTCGGGTTATACGCGCGACAGACGAGGTGTCGATACTTATGAGAGAGCTTTCAAAGAAGAGGGGTGTGATGCCGCTGCGTAAGCTTTTTGGCAAGATACCGAATCTTTTGATGAAGCTTAAGCCATGTCTTATGATGTCGCCGCTGTCCGTGTCTTATTTCCTGGAAACCGATTCCTATCATTTTGATATGGTAATATTTGACGAGGCTTCGCAGATATTCCCTGAGGATGCAATCGGAGCGATCTTCCGCGGCTCACAGGTCATAATTGCGGGAGACAGTAAGCAGCTTCCTCCGACAAGCTTCTTTGCTGCCGGAACTAACGGTGTTGACGGTGATTACGATCTTTCGGACGAGGAGGAATACAACGAGCCGGTTGCGAATTCTATACTTGAGGCGGCGGCAAGCACTCTTCCGAACAAAACTCTGCGTTGGCATTACCGAAGTAAGCACGAAAGTCTTATCGCGTTCTCAAACCGCGAGATATATAAAAACAGCCTTATCACCTTCCCCAACGCCGCAAGCAATATTCCCGACATGGGCGTCGAATACGTTTACGTTGAGGATGGAGTCTACGAGGGAGGGGGCAGAAACTGCAACGAAAAGGAAGCGGAGAGATGTGTTATGCTTGTGAGGGAGCATATTGAAAAGTATCCTTCACGCTCTCTCGGTATTATTGCGTTCAGCGAAAAGCAGCAAGAGGCGATAGAAAACAAGATTATTGAATTCCGCGAGGAAAATCCCGAGCTTGAATGGTTTTTCAGCGAGGAGAGGGAGGAGCCGTTCTTTGTCAAGAATCTTGAAAACGTTCAGGGTGACGAAAGAGATACTGTAATTTTCAGTATATGCTATGCCAAGGACGTAAACGGCAGAATGTATATGCGGTTCGGTCCTCTCGGTCATGCGGGCGGCGAGAGAAGACTTAACGTTGCGATAACGAGAGCGAAGATGAACGTAAAGCTTGTCGGATCGATAATTCCTTCGGATATTGATCTTAACCGCACCGATTCAGAGGGCGTGCGTATGCTTCGCGCGTATATCGATTTTGCGCGCAAGGGCGGGGTCATGCCTGTACGCTCCGAAAGAACGGAAACCTTAGCGACTGCGGACGACTTTTGCGAACATATATGCAAGCTCCTTTCCGAGAGAGGCTACAGGATACGTCGAGGCGTCGGATGCTCGGACTATAAGATAGATATTGCGGTTGAGGATCAGGAAAATGACGGCGAATTCATTGTCGGAATCGAGTGCGACGGACTGTCATACGTCAGATCGCACACCGCGCGCGACCGTGACCATCTCAGATGGAAGGTCCTTGAGAACATGGGCTGGCGGATGTATCGGGTGTGGTCGACCGAATGGTGCAGAAATCCGCAGGCAGAGGAAAAGGCACTTGTCGAATTTATCGAAGAGGCGAAGGGCAGCAGGGGCTGTGCAAGGGAAAGCGGCGGCGACAGGACGGTTGACGTTGACGTAAGTGTGATAGCCGAGGAAACGGTCAAGACGGAGCGTGACGACACGTCTAAAAATCCGTATAACCTCGAATACTACAGGTATGCCGAGCTTATCAACAAGAGTCATACGGATTCTCCCGCTGACCGAAGGTTTATCACGGAGAATATTCTTCACGTTCTGAAAACAGAACAGCCCATTCACATAAGCGAGCTTTACAGAAGGCTTTCTTCGGCATTCCCCGGCGGAAGAGCTACCGAAACGGTCAGAAATGCTATAGACAGGATACTTTCCAACGAGCTGAACGGTAAAATCTGGGTAGACAGAGACGGCTTTGCAAGGCTGTTACCTCTTGAGCCTATCCGCGTGCGTATTCCCGAGGATGGAACACCACCGCGCCGTATCGAAATTATACACCCTGAGGAAATAGCGATGGCTATGCTTTGCATCCTTGAGGGCTCCTACGGTATCGGGCGCGAGGATCTTTATATCGAATGTGTTCGTCTGTTCGGATTTGAGCGGACTACAACGAGAAACAGAGACAGCCTGAGCAGAGGATACGGATATCTTGTAATCAAAAACAAGGTCAGAGAGGTTGACGGAAGGCTGCAGCTGACAGGCAGTGCCGACAACTGATACATGTATCGCAGGGCATGAATCATACGTGTCCTGCGAAGGAAGAAATCTATGAAGGGAATATTTGGGAAGCTTTCCCGCGTCGAGTATGAGTAACAAAACAAAAATCAATCCTGAAATTGAACACGAGATACCGATTACCGTTATTAATCCCGAAGCGGTAAAGGATACGGTCGTAAATCCGTATATAGAGGATGAGGAGGCGGAGCTTGGCGTTGGCACTTTGCTTTCGGGCAAGTACAGGATAACATCTGTTCTCAGCCTTTCTACGGGAGAGGCGGATCTTTACGTTTGCAGCTACGATGACAAAGAATACGTTGCCAAAATATACAGAAGACGTCACGCGGTAAAGCCGCAGATCATATCCGCGCTGAAGGCGATCGATTCTCCTTACGTGGCTCGCCTTTACGATACGGGTGTTATAAACGAGCGGACGTATGAGATACTTCCGTATTACAAGAACGGAAGTCTTCAGGGAAGGAAATTCACTCTTGAGGAGCTTAAGGAAAGCATAATTCCCTGCATCAACGAGGCGTTGCACGTTCTTCACGAGAATGATATTATCCACAAGGACTTAAAGCCTGCAAATATAATGCTCCTTGACGACAACAGAAGCGTTGCTATAATTGACTTCGGAATAAGCTCTGTCGTTGAGGACGGTGCAACCGTTCTTATAACGAAAACGGGTATGACGCCCGAGTATTCTGCGCCCGAGACCTTCAAGAGTCTGTTTCTTGAGGAGTCAGATTACTATTCCTTCGGAATCTCGATATACGAGCTGTTCTGGGGGTATACGCCGTATAACAATATGTCGGCAGAGCAGATAGTACGACTGACCACGGTACAACGAATTCCCTTCCCCGAAAATGCACCGGAGGAGCTTAAGGATCTGATCAGTGCGGTGACGTATTTTGACATTACTAACCGAAACGCAAAAAAGAACCCGAACCGACGCTGGACCTATAACGAGGTCAAAAAGTGGTGCGAGGGTAAGAGGCAGGTAATTCCCGGAGAGGGCAGCGGGATCTATCCCGAAAAATCAATTCCGCCGTATACCTTTCTCGGAAAGCAATATAAGGATATACCGACGCTTGTAACGGCGTTGGCAACAAAATGGAATGACGGAAAGCAGCAGCTCTACAAGGGTCTTCTGACCGCATTTTTCAGAAGCTTTGATCCCGAGCTTGCACAGCATTGTGCGGATGCGGAGGAGGAGGCAAGTCAGGGCGCGGGAAGAGACGATATCATCTTCCATAATCTGCTGTATAAGCTTGACCCCGATCTTAACGGATTTTATTGGATGGGTAAGATATACGAATCCCTTCCGGCTCTCGGACGCGATATGCTTGAAAGGCTTTGGCAAAAGAATCGCTCCCGAAGAGCATTTTGGGACAGTATTCTTACCGGCAGACTCTTAAGTGAGCATCTTAAGAGCGTGCGCTCTGAAAACGAGGAGCT
Source organism: Eubacteriales bacterium (assembly GCA_045120555.1). GTDB lineage: Bacteria > Bacillota > Clostridia > Oscillospirales > CAG-272 > SIG640. Next base: position 11,440 of record JBGVEZ010000146.1, on the reverse strand, counting down.
TTGGGAAGCGGTAGAGGCTCTTGAGGTGGCACATTCGATGCCCGACAGAAGCAGAAGAGACGTACAGCTTGATTATTATCTGATGGCGTATCTGCTTTCGGGACAGAGATTGCTTAACGTTGAGGGGAGAATGCTGAAGAGCGTTCACGAGCTGACAGCTTATATGAGAGAGCTTCTTGAGACGTCGTACGCTGATTTTGAAAGATTCTGCCACAGAATGATAGACTACAACGACACGCTTGACGTACAGCTTGAGGCGTGGCTTATCGCTTTGGGTAAAAGATCGGAGCTTGATTTGTGGCGTCGGCAGATGAGACTGTTACCGTAAGCGGATGTGCGTATCGCGGTACAGCATAACATATTTGAAGGAAAGGAAGTGGTCAAATGTCGGGACCTAAATCCTCAAGATACACTTTAACGCCCGAGCAACGCAGATTGCTTCGGGAGCAACGGGAAAGAGAACGCAGAATTGCCGTTGCCAAGGAAAAAATAAAGAGAAATATAAGGAATATTCAAACGCTCGACGGGCTTCTCTGTGACAAGAGAGAGCTTGCTGATATAAATCTCAGGGTAAACGGTGACAGCACTCTTTCGGAGGCTATAAAAAGCTTTGACGAGGTGACCAACGAGATGAGAACGGTCGAATCGGTTACCGACTACAGCAGCGTAGATTCGCTTGAGGCACTTGAAAGGAAAACGAGTGAATCGCTGTCGTCCGTAAGGGAACTTTCACGCAGGATCGAAGAGGTGACTGAGGAAAGCAGAGCGCGCCTGCACGAGCATCTTAACGCATCGCTTGACCGCGGATTTGAATATTCGTTTGCGGATATAAAGCCCGCAAGGGACACCGAGCTTGACACGCTTCGTAAAGAGGCACTCGAAAGGCTTTCGGTACTTTTGAAGGCTGAATACATTAAAGCGGACAGGCAAAGAGAGGTTGAGAGGGCGATCCTTAAGATAAGCGAAATTACGGACGCAGACTTTCTTAAAAGCTTTGTTTCGGTTTCCGTATCTCCTCTCGAGAGCGCGGTTAACGAGGAATGCGCCGAGCATCTCCGTTGCCGCGATGAATACGATGCGCTTTACGCGGAATACATTGCGCTTTGCGAGATGTATTATCTTATTGCGGTCGATTATCCATGCACCGACGAGGGAGTATCTGCTCTTCGCGAGGAGACAGAGAGAATACGTGCTACTATGGATAAGAGCGCGGAGCAGGAATATATTGCCGAATGTCTTGACGAGGTAATGCGCGAGATGGGATATTCGGTCATCGGAAGCCGCGAGGTCACAAAGAAGAACGGAAAACATTTCCGAAACGAGCTTTACAGCTATGGTGAAGGAACGGCGGTCAACGTTACTTATTCCTCGGATGGAAGGATCTCCATGGAGCTTGGGGGGATTGACGACAGCGATCGCCTTCCGAGCGAGCATGAAAGCGCATATCTTTGCACGGAAATGGAGGCATTTTGCGGGGACTTCAGCGAGATAGAGCAAAGACTTCTGAAAAAGGGCGTTGTACTTAGTGAAAGGATATCTCTCCTTCCTCCTGAAAGTGAGTATGCTCAGATCATTAACACGGCTGACTATGAAATGAAGACGGAGGCAGGAAAGCTTTCCGTTAAGAAGAAGCAGATAAAAAAGGCAGAACAGAAAGCGAAAAAACAGGAATAGAGGTGAGAAAATGAAAAAATATAAAATATGTCCCTCCTGTCATACCAAAAATGCCCCCTCGCTTATCGAATGTATAAGCTGTGAGGCAGATCTTACCCGCGTAAGGATAACGGACGAGGAGAACGAAAGGCTGGCGGAGGAAAAGGAAGCTTCGGAAGTACCTGCTTCTGAGGTACCACAGCTTTCGCGTGTTTGCGATTGCGGAGAGAAAAATCCGCCGAACGCGAGAAAATGCAGGGCGTGCGGGGAGGATATTTCGGACGTTGCTCCCACAGCGCACGCACAGGGGAGTGAGGCGGACGGCGATAAACGCTTGCATATTCTCAGCAGCCTTGACGGTAAGTACGCGTATAAGGTCACGGCGGATGAGGTCACCGTTGGCAGAGAGTGTACCATGAACGAATATCTTTCCGAAAAGAGCTACGTCAGCCGTATACACGCAAGGCTTACGGTACGCGAAGGAGAGCTTTATATAGAGAATCTCAGCGGTACAAACTTCACGTTTGTAAACAATAAGAAAATAACGTCGGTCACAAGGCTTCAGTGCGGTGACGAGATCGGCCTCGGAGGCAAGAGCATTAACGGCAAGCGTCAGGACAGCGCGGCGTATTTCCTCGTACGGGAGGAGCAATGTACGTAGCAAGGATTCTGTATCCCGTTGAGGTGCTTGGTCCCGGCAGGCGGATCGGGATATGGTTTTGCGGTTGCCCGAGGAGATGTAAGGGCTGCAGCAATCCCGAGCTGTGGGAGATCTCACCGAGGTATAAGACCACACCCGAGGCGGTTTTTGAGATGATAGAACGGGTGGCAAGCGAGAATCCGGTTGATGGCTTTACGATCACCGGCGGTGACCCGATGCTTCAGTCAAGAGAGCTTACCGCGCTTATCCGTCTTCTTCGGAGGATATCCGAGGACGTTCTCGTTTACACCGGCTACAGAATCGAAGAGCTTCCGAGCGATGCACTTGAGGGGATTTCCGTATTGATTGACGGTGAATACGTTGAGGAACGCAACAACGGATGCCGTCTGAGGGGATCGGACAATCAAAGAATACATATTCTTGACGGATCGCTTTATGATAAATACGGAAAATATTGCGAAAACGGAGAAAACGGAATACAGAATTTTATGACGTCGGACGGAGTTGTGTCCGTCGGAATTCACCGTCCGGGATTTTTAATGCAAGGAAAAGATATCAAATAAAGAAAGGAGATAAATATGAGCGACTATATTTCAAAATGGCACAGAGAGCTTGAGATATTTTCAAGGATCAAGCCGATGATGATACTTGAGGGAAACGTTCTCGATTCTTATCAGTATCCGATTGACGGCAGTACTCCGAAGGGCAGTATACTGCGTCTTCCCGAATATCTTCATTTTTATTTCAAGGATATGGGATACAAAAATATTGTATTCTACGACAGCCTTCGCGGCTTCTACAATAACTGCGAGGAGGGATATATCGACAGCTTTGCGACGCTTGTGAGGGCATCCGTGTCACAAGGCTTTATCCGCGCTGAATTCAAGATGTCAAACGGAACGACGCCCGCGTCCGACATCGTTCGCACCGCCGTTGCTCAAAACGCGGAGCCGACGGTTATCGTTATGGATTTTGCGTCGAGATATATTGCCTCCCCCGACAACATGGATCAGTGCGAGGTGAACAGCTTTACGGTGCTTTTACAGTCCTCTCTTGAAGCGAGAGACGTAAGAAGTGAAAACGGAGGCATGCTTAAAAATCTGCTGATCCTTATAACAAATAAGGCAAACGATATACCCGCATGGTTCTATTTGCAGAATCCGAACGTCAAGATGATAACTCTTTCCGCGCCCTCAAAGGAGGAGAGAGAGATTCTTATAAAGGGTCCGAACTTTCCGAGCTTCTTTGCTGCGGACGTTTATGCGGAGGACGCTCCGTACTATGAGGAGTATCCTTATGAGCTTGAGAAGATACAGAACCGATTCTGCGCGCTTACCGAGGGCTTTTGCTTTACCGAAATAAACGGACTTCGCAGGCTTTGCAAGAACGAAAGGATACACGTGCGCGATCTTTGTGACGTTGTTGACCTTTACAAGTATGGTATAAGGGAAAACCCATGGAAGAGCTTCAACGCGGACACGATAAAAGAGGCGGAGAAGATCTTTAGCCGTCGCGTCATAGGTCAGGACCGCGCGATATCAAAAACACTTGACGTTGTAAAGCGCGCGATAACCGGACTTTCCGGTCTTCAGGGCTCGTCTCATACAAGACCGAAGGGTGTTCTCTTTTTCGCGGGACCTACCGGTACGGGTAAGACCGAGACGGCAAAAACACTTGCTGAGAGTCTTTTTGGAGACGAAAGCTGCTGCACGAGATTCGACATGAGCGAATTTTCGCAGAGCCACAGCGACCAGAGGCTGTTCGGTGCGCCTCCCGGATACGTTGGATACGAGGCGGGCGGTCAGCTGACGAACGCAGTAAAGAAAAAGCCCTTCTCGATCCTGCTTTTTGACGAGATCGAAAAGGCACATTCGTCAATCCTTGATAAATTCCTGCAGATCCTTGAGGACGGCAGAATGACTGACGGACAGGGCAACACGGTATATTTTACAGAGACGGTCATAATATTTACAAGTAATCTCGGAATCATAACGCCGGATGAAAACGGCCGTGTTCACGCAAACGTAATACGTGATATGGAATATTCAGAGGTTGCGGTTCGCGTACGCAGAGAGGTTGAGAATTATTTTAAATTCGGGCTCGGAAGACCGGAGCTTCTTAACAGAATCGGCGAAAACATTGTTGTTTTTGACTTTATCCGACCGGATGAGGCTGAAAAGATACTTAATATGAGGCTTGAAAAGATCGTTTCTCACCTTATGGTTGAGAAGAAGATCTCCTTGACGATTTCCGAGGCTGCAAGAAAAACGCTTCTTGATTGTGCTCTTGAAAAGCTTGACGAGGGCGGACGCGGCGTAGGAAATGCGGTTGAAAGCAATCTCATAAATCCGCTTGCAAGATATCTGTTCGACAACGGAATATCCGAGGGAACAGAGCTGTCTGTTGATGAAATAGACGTAACGTCGGGTACTGCGTGCCTGATATGCAGCTGTAAATAAATATAAATGGGGAGAGCCGCTAAACGTGACTCTCCCCGATTTTTAATCGTCGCATTTGTAGATCTTACCGCTTGCGATGGCTTTCATCGCGCGGCTGATCTTTGAAGGGCTCCAGAGTGTTTCGGTTCCTATTGCAGAGATACCCATTTCCTCCGCCTTATTCACGAAATATAAAGACGTCTGTGAGGAAAGCTCAATGGATATTGCCATCGCCGCCCTTGCATGGAAGTGTGAGGCGATGCTGTCTATCTCGTAAAGCCATTCTCTTTGCGCTTTCTTTCCCGTTTTGCAGGAGATGAAGACAGGTGACATTCCGTTTATCGCAACGATATCAAGCTCGTTTTTGACCGTTTCCGAAACGTTTGCACCGTAGGTTTCGTGCTCCTTTATCTTCAGAAAGCTCTTGTATCCGAAGTCCTTTGCGGACTGTGCCCGCTTTTTTATTCTGTTGAAAATGTCGGTCTCATCGTTATTCCAGAGGAATGTGGTTCCCTTGTCCACGTCGTCGAACATTGCGCTGTCGCGGACGGCGTCGTATACGACAAGCTCAAAGCTTTCTCCCTGCTTTTTCATAATGTTCAGGGTTTCGTTATCATTGAACGCGAAGGAAACGGTACCGTCCTTATTGAACGCAGGCTCGGAAATGAAGCCCTTGTTGTAAAGGTCCTTTATAAACGCCTTCTTTTCCTCTATTATCTTCGGACTTTCGTCCGGCTTATAAAGCTGCTTTCCGTCAAAGTCGCGGCTTGAGATCGCAAAGCCGTCGTTAAAGGAGAAACGGAGTGTTTTCAGCTTTGTTCGTCTGATTGCTTCGGCACTTCTCGTATTCTTTTCCTCAAATTCCGAAAGCACGTCGGCAAGTGCGGGTTCCTTTCCTTCAAAGGTTACCGTTATATCCGAAAATGCGAGGTTTTCCTTGAAGCCTCTTATTATCGAGAAATCCGCAAGAAGCTTCAAAAGCTTATCTATACCGCATTCGTTATAAATTTCGGGGCGGAATCTTCCCTTGTAGGTGTACGGCTCGTCGGTAGCTGAATCGAGTATTATCTTATTTATTGAGGTGTCGGGCTTGCTTTCCGACGCGAGAAAACGATTGATTTCGATCCACGGAACGAATCCCTCACTCTTTCCGTTGTTGTTTTTTGCTTTCTTTACGTCAAAGAATTTTTTGAAAAGGTCTGTGATGAGGGATATTCTGGCGGTATCGTAGATGGAGGTGTATTCGTTTATTACTTTGCCGCCGAGAAGCCCCAGATATTCGGCAACCGAAAAGCTCTTGTTGTTTATGCCGATGGAGATGCCCTCGTCTCCCGAAAGCGAGACGACCTTGCCGTCGGGGTCATACGAGACGGCGTTTATGCTTCCGTTTGACCGCTCGATTATCCTGCCGATTGCGATTGCAACCGCGCGCTGCTTATGATTTACGCAATTTATGATCGGTCCGTTCTCCTTGTGTGCCTCAGTGAGCTCTGAAAGCACGTCGGTTACGCCGTCTACCGTTAAGTCGTTGTTTTCAATGAATACGGGCTTTGTGGTGTTGCCGCGATTTTTGAAGTATTCAACTACAGAGGGTACATATTTGTCGGACACTCCCGAGGAATGTACGAATATCGCCTTCTCTGCGCAGAGCAGGGTTGGCATTATTACGTCGTGCTGGGCTTCTCCGTTGCTGACGGTTATAACCGTTCTGTTATCCTTTCGGTACCACAGGCAAAAGGGTATCATTTCGATAAGCTGCGCGTCGAGCGAAAGAAAGTCCATTCTTCCGTTTCTTGCCTTGACGCAGGTGAGTTTTTTATCTATGGTGCGAATGAGCGCGTTTTCCTTCTCGGAAACGGATGCCGCATGCTTTTTTGCCGCTTCTAACTCTTTTTCGTAAAGAGCAAGTGAATTTTCCTCGTCGTTGAGAAGCTTTATGATGCTTTTTATAAAGAAATTGTATCTTGACGCTTCTCCGCCGATAGGAGCAAGAAGATCGTTTTCGTTTATCTCTTTTGATACTTCGCCGGCAAGCCAATGACATCTGAGGGACGCTTTATCAAGCTCGGAAAGCTTCAGCTTATCACCCTTTTCCGTCCACGCGCGGTACAGCTTGAAGAAATCTCCCTCAATGGATGCACCCTCTTTTCCGCATTCGCAAAGGCAGACGTGAAGAAGGCGGGAGTCGTCCTTGTGGCGGTTTATTCTGCCGTCGACCTCACGATAAAGGTATTTACGTTCCTCGTCCTTTGTGGGAGCGCGATATCCGCGCATCACCATGTAGGCGTTCCAGCGGCGATGCTCAAGCGCGACGAGCTCCTTATACAGCTTGCTTTGCGTGCGAATGGCGTTGACGAGTGTTGCACTTGCGTCCGCATCGGGATATGCCTCCTTGCATATGTTAAGCTTATACGGAATGTGGAGAGCAGAGGCGATAGAGCTGTCGGCGGTGTAATTGCTTCCGATGAAATTACCGACGATAGAAAGATCACCGCACCCGCCCTCTGTTGGTGAATCGATAAATTCGTTTTGGAGGCTTTCTATAAAGTCGCGGTCCGCTTCCTCTCTCGCGGCTCTTTGGTTATACTTCATCGCATATGCAAAGTTGATGTTTTTGGCGATACGGATAAGCTCGCCGTCCGCAAGTCGGGATTCCTTTCCGAAAAAGGAGATCTCAATACCGAATTCCCTTCCAAGCTCGACAAGGGATGCTTTGTCCCCGTTTTCGGGGTCGTCGGAGAACTCGTCAAAGACGTTTATTATGATTTTTCCGTTATACTGAACCTTACCGCTGTCCCTTGCTTCGCTGATAAGGGTCATAAGCTCGGTTGCGGCAACAAGGTTGTGTGATGCGTTTCCGAGAGCAACTATGACGTAATTATAATTTGTGCTGTCAACGCCAAGCGACGAAAGGCCGCAGTCGACACTTTCGGGATCAAGTCGGGCGTTGATAAAGCGTACGTTGGCGTATCCCTTCGTGTCGGAAAATCTTTTGAAGGCGGGAAGCACCTCGCAAAGCTTTTTTTCGTATTCGAGGGCGTTGTTTGACGCAACGGTAACGTTAAGCTCGGTTCCTATTCCCTGACCTATTGAGAATACCGCCTTGAAGGCTTCGTTACCCGCCCAGCCGTTGCCGAGAATCAGAACGTTATATTCCCTTTTTTTATTTTTTCTTTCGGAAAAGCCGAAAAGCGGCGTATTGTACAGAAGGTGATAGATGCTGAGTCTGTATTCCCCGATCCTTGCCATAATTTGCTCCTTTTTTCTTAGTTTACTTACAGAAATATTATATCATAAATTGAAGAGAATTTCTACAGTATTTTGTAAATTACAAGCGTGTAAGAAAATACCGAACAATATTTGTTTGGCTGAACGAGCATTGATGGTGAGTATAATTTATGGTATAATTTAGTTACAGAACAAAACACGGAGGAAACAGATATGAAAAAAGGACAAATGATATGCGGAAAAGTGATCTCGATAAATGAAAAGGGATGCTTTGTTGACGTTGACTGCGACACTGAAAATTACATAGCGATTTTTTACGGTCACGCAAGGATCGGAGACAGAGTTCTTCTCGGAATCACCAAGGTGCTTGATAACGGTGTTCTGAGGTGCGAGCTTCAGGGGAATCTGAATCCCGATCTGCTTTGCGCATAATAAAATATCGGGCTGAGCAGCACAAGGTCTGTCTCAGCCCACGTTTTATTTAATGATGATTCCTTCCTTGTCCGCGCTTATTCTTTCGCCGGATGCGAGAGAGTGTGTGCCTGCGGTGTGGAAGATGATTACGTAATGGCCGTCCTCAAATTCAACAGCCTGAATGCTTTCGGTGTTGGTGATTTTAAGGATAGGAAGCTCGTTTGAGGTTGCGGGAGCTTTTCCGTCGCCGTTTGCGCACACTGCGTATGCGTAAGATGCGTCGTCAAGCTTCGTGCCGTAAGAGTAGTAGAGGCTGAATACGTCTGCCGACTGCTCGTAATAGCCTTTTGCGGAGTCGGTTCTGCTGTATGATCCGGTCATCGTCTTTGCCTCTGCGGTGAGGACTCCGTTGCCGAGGTTATAATATGCGAACGCACCGTTATATATTGCGGCATTACCCATGACAGAAACACTTCCTCCGTTAAGCGTGAGAGAGGTGCTTCCGATCTTTGCGTTATTATACTTGCACTGATCGACAGAGGTGCGGATCTCGGCGGTGTTTGAGCCCTTCGCGCAGTCAAGACCCGCTCCGAGAGCTATAGTGATGTTTTTATACGTAATAAACGAGAGCTTTCCCGAAAGTCCGTCGTTGATAAGCTCCATATAAAGCGCGCCGATTCCGGTTTTGTCGTCGGTCATGCCGTCGCAGTGAGCGCCCGTATACGTAGATTTGCCCCACGTTTTTCCATAATCGTTGTTGTAGCGTTCCATAAGGATAGCGTCGTCCTCATGGTACGTTGTGATTCCGGGGAACATCGAAAAATCGAGAACCGCTCCTATTGCCTGATATTCGTCGCCGTAGTACATATAGCAGGTATTTGCGCCGTAGGAGAGGTTATATCCGAGCAGGTTTTGACGATTTACGACCTCTGTAAGTATAAAGCCCTTGTGTGCGCCGCGAACCGCCATATAGTAATCCGCGTTTTTGCTTACAAGTGAATACGAAAGCGGAAAATATCTGAGCGCGGCATCCGTTTTTGTTATGTCGGAGAAGGATTCCGAATATCGGAGCAGGTCATCCCTTCTGTATATGCCATCGATGCGGGAAAGTGTTCTTGCCGTACCCATAAGCTGGGAGGCTCCGTTTGCGTATACTGCAGAGCGTCCGATGCTGAAATACGCGGTTCCGTACAGACGGTGGAACATGCTCTGATCGTCAAGCAGGTGGTCGATGAACAGCTCTATCTTTTCATCGGGCAGAGCAAAGCAGGTACCGTACAGCTGGACTATGAAGGTCTCTATGCCCTTGACGAACACTGTGCCGTAGCTTCCTGCGGAGCAAAGAAGGTTTCCGTGCTGGAAATACGATCCGTCCGACTGTATTCCCTCCTTATTTTTTGCGGCGACTACGATCTCCTCTGCCATTCTTTCGGATGCGGCGAATACCGTTCCGTAATCGCCCATCAAAAGACCGTGCTGGATCGTTGTTGCCATCATATCCGAGAGATTTGCACCGGTGTACGTCGTCGCCTTTGAGCTTCCGCGGAGAGTTCCCTTTCCGATTATTTCGTCCATTTTCGCAAGCTGTCCTTCTGTGAGGTGATCGGACAGCATAAGCCCGATTGCCGCCATATAGCGGGGCGTTTGTATTTCATTGTACCACCAATTTACCGTGCAGGTGTAGTTATTTTCGAGCCAGTTATCAAGGACAGCCATAACGGTTTCTCTTGCTTTTGTGTCCGTTTTCAGTCTTTCCTCGCCGTAGCAGCTGATAAGTGTTTTAAGGTAGAGAAGGTGATTGACCGTATTCCACGCGGACGCACTGGTGGAGCTATAGTCAACGCTTGAAAATTTATAGCCGACGGTATCATTAATGAGAAGGGCCTCGTATTTTTTTGCCTCATCGGCGTTTGGCTTTCCCCACTGAGCCGCCTTGACCTTATCAAAAAGGCTGTAAAAGTCCTTACTTATCAAATCGTTATTGCGGTCGTCAATTGGATATGCTGCGTTACCGTTCATTAGCTTTCCCTTTGCTTTTTCGTCACTTTTAATTACGTTTGAGGTGCTGTTACTTACGCTTGATTTGTAATCGAATATTATTCTGTACCAGTTTTCCTTTTCCTCAAAGCATACGCAGAAAACGCGACGTTTTCCGGGAGCGATAAGACCGCCGAAATTACTGTATCCGTCGGGAAGGGCTTCGTCCGATACGCTTATAGGCTTTGGGGTGGTCTTCAGGCATGATTCGGATACGTATATATCGCGTGTGGAGGTGTTTCGTGCTTCCACGTACAGAACGATTATCGTTTTTCCGTCGGATGCGTTTATACCGGCAAACGTTTTGCTTTCATCGTATCCGAGGATCGTCCATTTTATCCCTCCGTCGGGTGAGGTTTCAACCGGCTCGCCTTCAAGATCGGTTGTCGGAGAGCTTGTTGCTTCGGGTGAGGATGCAGTTGTTTCTCCTTCGGGATACCCCTGCGGCACTTGGCAGGATACGGTAAATCCGATAATGGTTGCCATGAGTAAGGTGAGGGCTATTATTCTACGGAACATGTTTATCTCCTTTTTTGAATCAGCAGGGCTTATATGTTTTTGAAAGGTATTTGCTTTCCCATTCTTCGCTTCCGACGTCGGGTGAAAGCAGGTCCTCAGCAAGCGCTTTTGTAACGTCAAAAAGCTCAAGGCCGTTTAAATACTTTTCGGGAATTGCGGAAAGGCCAAGGTGGGCACCGAGAATGTTTCCGGTAATCGCTCCGGTCGAGTCGCTGTCGCCGTTATGGTTGACGGAGGCAACAAGTGCGCTCTCGAAGTCGTCGCTGTATTTCAGAGCGCAGAATATAGCAACGGCAAGGGCTTCCTCTGCTACCCAGCCCTCACCAAGCTGATTTACTGCATCTATATCCGAGGTATCGCTTTTGGAAAGGCTAACGGCAGAGTTCATGAGGCTTGTAAACGTGTTTATTTCGCTTGATTCAGCAAAGAGCTTGCCTACCGTTTTGATCATATCGTTTACAGCCTTTTCAAGCGGCATATTATCCTGTGC
>JBGVEZ010000145.1:0-4928 GCA_045120555.1 Eubacteriales bacterium | reverse complement strand
CTTCCCGATAGAGCGAGCGAAAGGCGATGAAGAAAAGCGCAGTAAATGCCGTAAGACCCAATATAAGCATCAAAAAATAGCTCGGTATATGTAAGCCGAGAAAATGGATTGACCGAAGCACCCTGCACCTCCACGCCCGCGGCACGTTTATTTGCTTTAAGCATATAATAATTATACTACCGATGTGCGGATTTGTCAAGAGAAAAATTGAAATTTGAAAAAAACATAAATAAATCAGTGCCGAACCCCAATATCGGAAGTCGGCACTGCGAAAAAAATTGCAGAATATAAGATTATGAATATACGAACGAAAATTCAACCGTTCCGTCCGAGCAGGTAACGCCCTTTGCGGGAACCAAGGCACGCCAATTGCCTTTTGTCTTTACTGACTCCCACTGACTCTTGGTTCCCTTGAAAACGATGCTTGAAAGAGCCTTGCATTCGGCAAATGCGCTCTCATCGATCTTCTCAACGCTTGCGGGAATAGTAACGCTTGCAAGTGCGGGACAATTCTGGAAGCTGCTCTTGTAAATTGTCTTTACACCGTCGGGAATTACAACGCTCTCAAGGCTTATACAGCTTAGGAAAGCACGCTCGTAAATTCTCGTTACGCTTTCGGGAAGATCTATCTGCTTAAGCGCGGTGCAAAGATAGAACGCCTTAGGACCGATTGTTGTTACGCCGTCGTGAAGAACGACATCGGTAAGTGACTTACAGCCGTAGAAGCCGGATTCGGGAATAGTGGTAACGCCCTTCGGAAGTGTGAAGCTCGTGAGGCTTTCGCAATTGGAGAAAGCGGCTTCCTCAATAGTAGTAATGCTGTCGGGAAGCTCGATAGTCGAAAGAGCGAGGCACATGGCAAACGTTTGATTTGCAATAGTTGTTACGCCATCGGGAATAGTTATGCTTGTAAGCCCGGAGCAGGAGCGGAACGCCGACATTTCGATGGTCGTAACGCTTTCGGGAATGCTGATGCTCTTCAGATTTTCCGCACCGACGAAAGCACCGATACCGATCGTTGTAACAGATGCGGGTATTTCAAAGTCTTCGGCTGTCTTTGCCTCGGGATACAGAATGAGCGTTGTAACGTCCTTATTATAAAGGACGCCGCCGACAGAGCTGTATACCGTGTTATCCTCGGAAACGTTTATGCACGCAATGGTCGGACATACCGCAAAGGTGTCTACCGCGATATCGATAACCGTCTCGGGAATATACACAGCAGTCAGGACCTCGTCTCCGAAAAATCTGCCGCCCATGAGCTTTGTGAGCGTATCACCCGCGGGCGATTTAGTCGGGAATATGATCTCGGCATCCGTGCAGGTGCCTCTGCCGACAAAGGTGCAGGTGCCGTCGCCGTTCGATTTAAATTCAAGCCCCTCGCTCGGACGGGCTCCGCAGTCCTTGCAAACACCATCATCAAAAGCGTGACCCTTGGCAGGCACCGTTCTCGTTTCGGTCTCACCGCAGGAGCATTTTCGTATTTCCGTGCCTTCCTCGATACAGCTGAACGCATTTTCCGCACTCCACTCACCGAAGGAATGAACGTGATGCTCGGCACACGAGGACAAAAGCAGTAAAATCGCAAGTGCGAGCGCATGGAGATTTTTTGATTTAAAGACCTTGTTTTTCATAGAATGAGCCTCCTTGAAAAATTTACTATATTATACCACACACCCACCTCTTTGTCAACAGATTTTTCGGCGAACGGCAAAAAGCAATCAAAAAAAAAAAAAAAACGTGTCAACCACACGTCGGCGCGCAAGGCATAAACACAAATAAAAACTCCTTTTTCCATATTCAATGCAAATGGAATTATTCATCATTCATCAAAAAAATCCGCTCACTTGCGTGAACGGATTTTCGTTTGGTCGGAGTGACAGGATTCGAACCTGCGGCCTCTTGGTCCCGAACCAAGCGCACTACCAAACTGTGCCACACCCCGATAAGATATTCAATTATTCAGCCATAATATTATACCACAAATCGAATGCTTTGTCAAGTACTTTTTCAAAATTCTTTTATGATTAATACTAAAAAGGTTGTGGATTTCGATTCTTGAAAGAAGAAAGACCGTTGAAAAGTACAACGGTCTAAAATATAAATTATATATTATTTATATTTGCGCTTTCTTGCAGCTTCAGACTTCTTCTTACGCTTTACACTGGGCTTTTCATAGTGTTCTCTCTTACGAAGCTCGGTAAGAACGCCGCTTCTTGCGCACTGACGCTTAAAACGACGAAGTGCGCTGTCAAGAGACTCGCCTTCTTTAACTTTAACTTCAGCCATGCTGTTTCCCTCCCCTCGGTCTGAAAAACAAATACTCTATATATTATTATACCATATTTGAGTTCATTTGTCAATAGCTTTTCGCAATATTTTTTGGTTAAAATTCATTTTTTGCTTATTTTGAGCCTCAAAGAGCCGCTCGGCGCAAAATAACGCCGAGCGTATCCTTTTATCTGACAACGATGTTAACGATCTTGTTGGGAACTGAAATTTCCTTAACTATCGTTTTACCCTCAATGAAGGGTACAACTCTTTCGTCCGCCTTTGCAGTTTCGATAGCGAGAGCCTTATCAGCGTCCTTCGGAAGCTTTACGGTTGCGCGGAGCTTACCGTTTACCTGAACTGCCACCTCGACCTCATCGTCTGCGGTCTTCGCTTCGTCGTAGGTAGGCCAAGGCTCATACGCGATGGTATTATCGTGTCCGAGTATCTGCCAGAGCTCCTCACCGATATGAGGACAGATGCAGGAGAGAGTCTTGATAAGTCCCTCGGCATATTCTCTCGGGCACTTCTCTTCCTTGTAAACTGCGTTGACGAAGATCATCATCTGAGAAATAGCGGTGTTGAACGCCAGCTTCTCAAAGTCCTCGGTGATCTTCTTGATGCTCTTGTGATAGATCTTTTCAAGGGCGGGAACGGGCTCGTCAACAATATTCTTTTCCTCGGTGAAGAACGCCCAAACTCTGTTAAGGAATCGCTTCGCGCCGTCAACGCCTGCGTCGCTCCAAGGCTTTGAAACCTCAAGCGGGCCCATAAACATTTCATAAAGGCGGAGCGTATCAGCGCCGTAATCTCTTACAACGTCACTGGGGTTAACTACGAATTCGGGGAAACGCTTACCCATCTTGATGCCGTTAGCACCGAGGATCATGCCCTGATGCACGAGCTTCTTGAAGGGCTCCTTCGTGGGAGCAAGTCCCTTATTGTATAGATATCTGTTCCAGATTCTGGAGTACATCAGATGACCGACCGCGTGCTCGGGACCGCCGATATAAAGGTCAACGGGCATCCAGTGCTTGAGAAGCTCGGGATTTGCGAATTCCTTATCGTTGTCGGGATCAATGTAGCGAAGGAAATACCAGCTTGAGCCTGCGGAGCCGGGCATGGTGGACGTCTCTCTCTTGCCCTTGATGCCGTTCTTATCGTAATATTTCCATTCGGTTGCGTTCTCGAGAGGTGCTTTGCCGCCCTCGCCCTTGTAGTTTTCGAGCTCGGGAAGGATCAGAGGAAGCTCCTCGTCGGGGAGAGTGTAAACTGTGCCGTCCTCACCGTGAACTACGGGAACGGGCTCGCCCCAATAACGCTGACGCGCGAAGATCCACTCTCTGAAATGGTAGTTGACGGTGCGCTTTGCAACGCCCATCTTTTCGAGCTTAGACGTAATTGCTTCCTTTGCCTCCTCTACGGTAAGGCCGGAGAATTCCTCGGAGTTTACAAGACGGTAGCCTTTTCCGAGATAATCCTGCTTCTCGAATGCTCGTTCGGAAACGTCAACGTGACCGAGCTTTTCGTCGCCATCGATAACCTGTATCATGTCGATGTTATGCGCGATTGCGTATTCAAAGTCGCGCTGATCGTGAGAAGGAACTGCCATAACAGCACCCGTTCCGTAGCTTGCAAGAACGAAGTCACCGATGAACATACGAACCTCTTTACCGTTTACGGGGTTTATGCAGGTAACGCCCTTAAGCTCACAGCCGGACTTTGTCTTGTTAAGCTCGGTTCTGTCCATATCGTTCTTCTTAAGCGTTTCGTCGATGTATGCCTGAACCTCTTCCTTGTTTTCGATTCTGGGCATAAGCTGCTTTACAACCTCGCCGTCGGGAGCAAGCACCATGAATGTGATACCGTAGATGGTTTCGATACAGGTAGTGAAGATCGAGAATTCGCCGCCGCCAACGATGTCAAACTTGACCTCAACACCGGTGGACTTGCCGATCCAGTTCTTCTGCATAAGCTTTGTGGATTCGGGCCAATCGATCTCGTCAAGTCCTTCAAGCAGCTCCTCTGCGAATGCGGGCTGATTGATTACCCACTGCTTCATGTTCTTTCTTACTACGGGATAGCCGCCTCTCTCTGACTTGCCGTCGATGACCTCGTCGTTGGAGAGAACGGTACCAAGCTCCTCGCACCAGTTAACGGGCATATCGATGTACTGGGCGTAGCCGTCCTCGTAAAGCTGCTTGAATATCCACTGCGTCCACTTATAGAACTCGGGATCGCTTGTTGCTATCATCTTTGACCAGTCGTAGTCAAAGCCGAGCTCACGAAGCTGAGCGGAGAAGGTTGCTATATTCTTCTGAGTAAAGCCGTTGGGGTGGTTACCCGTGGAAACGGCGTACTGCTCTGCGGGAAGGCCAAAGGAGTCGTAGCCCATGGGGTGCAGAACGTTATAGCCCTGCATTCTCTTCATTCGGGAAACGATATCGGTTGCGGTATAGCCCTCGGGGTGACCTGCGTGAAGACCTACGCCCGACGGATACGGGAACATATCAAGCGCATAGAATTTGGGCTTCGAGAAATCCCAGACGTCTGTTTTGAAGGTCTGATTCTTCTCCCAATATTCCTGCCATTTCTTTTCAATGGCCGAAAATTCGTATTTCATAATTATATCCTCCGATGTTATCAGTCAATGTTTT
>JBGVEZ010000144.1:0-5360 GCA_045120555.1 Eubacteriales bacterium | reverse complement strand
AAAAGTAAAGCTTGAGTTTCATTGTTTTTTATCTCCTTTAGAAATTATTTTAAACTGTTTTGTATGTGCATGATTTGATTTTACATTTGCCTTTGAGTGAGTTTTCTCGTATTTATCGTACGCGAGAATTATTTTCTGAACGAGCCTGTGGCGGACAACGTCCTTTTCGGTGAAATGGTGTATTTTGATATCCTCGATCCCGTCAAGTATCTCACATGCGGCGACAAGACCGCTTTTCTGACCGAACGGAAGGTCTATCTGTGTAGGGTCACCGGTAACAACGGCCTTAGAATTATTTCCAAGACGGGTAAGAAACATCTTCATTTGCTCAAAGGTGGAGTTCTGCGCCTCATCAAGAATGATAAATGAATCATCAAGCGTTCTTCCTCTCATATAGGCAAGAGGTGCGATCTCGATAACTCCCTTTTCCACCATCTTGGAATATGTCTCCTGTCCCATCATCTCGTAAAGCGCGTCATAAAGCGGGCGGAGATAAGGATCGATCTTGCTTTGCAGATCTCCGGGTAAAAAACCGAGCTTTTCGCCTGCTTCGATTGCAGGACGCGTGAGAATGATTCTGCTTATCTGCTTATTACGCAACGCCTTTACAGCCATTGCAACGGCAAGGAAGGTCTTACCCGTTCCCGCAGGCCCCACGCCGAGAACTATAGTATTGTTTTTTATTGCATCAACGTATTTTTTCTGACCGACGGTGCGCGCCTTTATCGGTTTTCCTCTTCCGCTGAGACATATGCAATCATTGAGGTCGGCAAGCTCCTCTGACGATCCGTCACGGATCATATCAATGAAATATCCGACCTTAACGTCGTTAATTTCAGCATCCGGCGGAAGATCACTCAGCTTTTCGATTACCTCACCCGCAAGTCGGACCCCCTCAACGTCATCCCCCATAACGACGACCGAATCGACGCCGTCACCAATTCGATTGTAAACGTTTACACCGAAGGCATTTTCTATTATTTTAATATTTGAGTCGTACGCACCAAAAACCTTACCGATCATTTCGGGCGACTCGAAAACTATTTTTTTCTGTTCCAAAACAAAATTCCTTTCAAGCAAATTTTAGTTATCTATATCAAATTCGGACACGCGTCCGATTTCACAGTCAAGGGTTATATCGGCATAGAGAATAACGGATTCTTCCGTTTCAGTTATCGTAATGCTTCTTTCCGCTATTTCTGCGTTCGGATAATCGTTAGAAAGCAATTCAAGAAGAAAGCGTATAGCCTCTCTTTGTGCATCATCCGCCGTACGGTAAGCAAAACGCGGAGCCTGTTCACAAACAGTATTAACCGTAAGCGAAAACGGCAACGACTTTCTGCCTTCCTTTACACCGTAGCTTTTTGTTGTTACCGTGTAGCTCTCATATTCCGAACCAAACGGTAAAAATACAATCTCTTTGCCAAAAATATCAAAGCTGACACCTACTTTTTTTCGACCTGTCTCCTCCATGATCGGATACCTGTATGGGAACTCTATCTCAAAATGCTTATGCACTCTCCCTATGACCCTACCTGTCGCATACGTGGGGTAAGTACCAAGAGCTTCCTTGCTTATTATGCCGTTAATAAGCATCTCGCCCTTACGAACATAGCTTCCCTTCTTCACAGCTGCCATTCCCGAAAGGGTTTCGATATCCACTATTATCGCGTCCTCCGTGGAAACTACGTTAGCGTATGGCAAAAGTCTCTGTGGCTTATCCGCATCTATCCTTTCACGAACCTCGACGTAAGCCGTAGTACCGTTCATATTTACTGATATCCACGATAGCCTTTTTTCAACTACAACAGCTCTGCGTTCAATGCTGTCGGTGTCAATATCTCCCAGATGGGTACCAAGTGAAAGTCCGGAATCCTTTAAAGCCGCAAGTACCTCATCATTCGTAAGAATGGTGTTACCCACAATATCAATACGCCAGACAACAGAGGAAGCCGACGATATGATAAAGGCAAGCAGCAAAAGTCCGACAAACAGCCCCACTCTCCTTTTATATCTTTCTGATACAGAAAGCAGCCCCTTACGCTTGACGAGAATGTATGAAATTCCGAAATGAGTAAGTACGGCAGTCAATTCCTTTTCCTTGTATACGGGAACGGTAAATCGAAAATTATCACCGTCAAAGGTATGGCAGTCGGAAAGTATATGCAAGCGAGCGCAAAGATCGGTTACAGCAGCTGCGTTTTCCTTTGAGACGGAAAGCTCGGAAGCACCGAAAAGAAACAGCAGGCTCATTTTTCTCTACCGCCCTTTTTATCATCGGTAAAGAAAACACATTTTATCCTTCCGCGTATCCCAACGTCGGTACCGGAAAAGGAATAACATGTCAGACCGTTACCGCAGACGTTGATCCGTCCGGTCACAAGTTTCAACGAGATTTGTTGCGGAGTGTACTTGCATATCCGCTTACAGCCGCGAATCACGATCTCACCTCTGCCCTTAAGCTCCGCTATGACCGATCTGTCAACGGCGATATGCTTGTATATGTCCGATACCACACGAGGGCACCTGCCCGTTCTGTTACTGATTTGCTTACCTTTTCGCATTTTCACAATACTCCCTCAATATATTTTAGAACAATTTATGATTAAAGGAGTAAAATTAAAACCGTGAAACCGAGAATTATCATTTCAGCGTTCGGACTTACGTACGCCGCGCTCTTTTTATTGAATATTGAATCGTGCAAAGAGCTGTTCCGTGAAGGTATTCTGATATGCACAAACAGCCTTGTACCGTCATTGTTGCCGTTTATGATTGCTTCAAATATGATATTAGTCACGATGCACGACGTGCCAAAGCAGGTGAAGATTCCGATGATTTACACCTTGGGGCTTGTCTTCGGTTTACCGATAGCTGCAAAGCACGCATCAGAAATGCTCCAAAGAAAGGAAATAAGCTTCAGCACTTACAAAAAGCTTATCTGCTGTGCCGGTGTACCGAGCGCAGGATTTACTGTCGGCTTTTGCGGAAAGCATTTTGGATATGACAAGGGCGTACTGTTGTACGCTATAACCGTGATATCAGCACTTTTATGCAGTATTCTGATACCGGATGACGTTAAACCTATGGGATCGGATAACACAGAGACGAACGCTGAAGCCTCATTTCTGTCCGCAATCTCCGAATCTGTCAAGGATGGGATCCACCGAATGATAAACGTTTGCGGATACGTTATATTCTTTTACACACTTTCAGGCGTCCTTTGTCAAAAGATAAAGAATGCTTACGCAGCTGCTGTAATAAGCGGGATTCTGGAATTCAGTACAGGCTGCACAAAAGCCATGCAAGCAGACACCGGAATATCCTACGTGCTGTGCGCAGGTATACTGTCCTTTTCCGGAATATCTGTACTTATGCAATGTGCAAGCATCGAAAGAGAGTATGGTGTGCGGGAAATAAACGGCGTCTACATCGCCTTCCGTTGCTTACAGGCGCTCTTATCTGCGGTTACAGCATATTCTGTACAGCGCGGATATACGTTTGTCATTCCCTTATTGATAATACTTTGCGTAATATGCAGATCAACGCCGTTTTTACAAAGAATTCACAAAAACAAATTGAAGAAAAATAGCAAAAGCAGTATAATAAATCATTAAACCGAAAGCAAAGGAATTGATAAAATGCTTCTTTTCAGTAAAAAATGTGACGCGGACGAAAAAAAGATATGCGCGTTATGTGAATATTCGATCGAGGACGAGGACGGATTCAAGTGCGGTCGCAAAAGAGTCAGTCCCACACACTCCTGTCGCAAATTCATTTACGACCCTCAAAAAAAGAAAACGGCAAAGCTTATCTTTAACAAAAACGAGTTTACGTTTGAAGCCATTGAATAAAGAATATATTTGTATATTATATTATACCACTTAATTACTCAGATTTCAATAGGAAAACTTAAATTTTTACGCAAAGGCGCGTAAAATTACCAAAAACGTCATAAGTATTAGCTCAAAGCATTCATCTTTGCCAAGCATATAAGCAGAATTATGTATGTTTTGCTGAAATTTCAAAAAAGTACTTGACAAAACGTTTATTTTTGAATATAATATTTAGTATAATTCTTTTTTTGAGGCTACACTTTGTATTCTCATTCAATTCAAAGGAAAAGGTGTGATTAATTTATGCAATTAAAGGTTACAAAGTTCGGCGGCTCTTCACTCTGCGACGCAGCTCACTTCAGACAGGTTGCCGAAATACTCAAAGCAGATCCTTCCAGAAGATTCGTTATCCCCAGCGCCCCGGGAAAACGCTTTTCTGACGATATAAAGGTTACCGATATGCTTTACGAATGCTATAATAAGGCAAAAGCAAAGGAAAGCATTGATGAAATATATGCCAAGGTAGTAAAAAGATATACGTCAATTATTGATGAGCTCGGGCTTGATTTCGACATGACGGGCGAATTTGAGTACGTTAAAAACGCAATACTTCACCGCTCCGGCCGTGACTATGCCGCAAGCCGCGGAGAATATCTTAACGGTCTTATTCTTGCGAAATATCTCGGTTTCGGCTTTATTGACGCGGAAAATGTTATCTATTTCAAGGATGACGGTACGTTTGACGCAGAAAAAACGCAGGAGGTTCTTTCCGAGGAACTGAAGAATTACAAAAATGCAGTAATTCCCGGATTCTACGGCGTTATGCCTAACGGAACCATCAAAACCTTCTCAAGAGGCGGCTCTGACATAACCGGCTCACTCGTTGCGCGCGCGTGCAACGCAGATCTTTATGAAAACTGGACGGACGTTTCCGGTTTCCTTATGGCTGACCCGAGAATCATCAATAACCCAAAGGTTATCGACACCATTACATACAGCGAGCTTCGCGAGCTCTCTTATATGGGCGCAACCGTTCTTCACGAGGATGCAATCTTCCCCGTAAGATACGCAAAGATTCCGATAAACATAAGAAATACCAACCGTCCCAAGGACAGAGGCACGATGATCGTGTATTCTTGCGACGATTACGATCCCGACAAAGTTATTACAGGTATTGCCGGTAAGAAGGGATTTTCCGTAATCAACATCGAAAAGGATATGATGAATTCGGAGATCGGCTTCGGTCGCAAGATACTTGAGATACTTGAAAACTTTGACGTTTCCTGGGAGCATCTCCCCAGCGGCATCGACACAATGAGCATCCTCATAAGTACGTCGGCTATTGAAAACAAATGCGATAAGATCATTGCCGCGCTTGAGCGTGCCGTTTCTCCCGACCATATCTCGATCGAGCATAACATTTCCCTGCTTGCTATCGTTGGTCGCGGAATGGTAAAGGCAAAGGGTACGTCGGCAAGAGTTCTTAAGGCAATTGCGAATTCGGATACGAACATACGCATGATCGAT
>JBGVEZ010000143.1:0-3707 GCA_045120555.1 Eubacteriales bacterium | reverse complement strand
CATCTTCTCGCGCCATTCCGCCTTGATCTGTCCGTAAAGGGGCATCACAACGCGAACGTCGCAATCAGGATTTTTGCGTTTTACAGCAGCAGGAAGAGAACCGAGAACGTCGCCAAGACCGCCGGTCGCAGCAAAAGGCATGACCTCTGCGCCTGCATATAAAATCTTTTTCATAGTATATGTCCTTTCCTTTCTAATATTTACAATTTATTGGTATAATTTGTTGTAACATAAACACGCAAGGTTAAAGGGCGGAAACCCTCCAGCCTTGCTTTTTCGTCAGATCTTAAACCATCTTACCCTTGTCTACATAAAGGGGCAATGTGGTGTGTCCCGAAATCGTAACGTTATCGCGGATCACAACGTTCTTGTCGCAGAGCGTGTAATTCACGGATCCGTTTTCACCGATGATGGTATCCTGGAAGAGGATACTGTTCTTAACAACAGCACCCTTACCAACCTTAACACCGCGGAACAAAATACTGTTTTCAACCGTGCCCTCGATGGTACAGCCGTCTGCGATCAAGGAATTCTTCACGCTGGAAGCATCTCCGTAATATGTAGGAGCGGAGTTGCGGACCTTTGTGAAGATAGGTCTGTCTTCAACATTGAAGAGAGAATTGAACATATCCTGATCCTCAATGAGCTGAAGATTGTGCTTGAAATAATCTTCGAAAGAGGAAATGCAAGCGAAGTAACCGTCGTATCTGTAAATACGGAAATTGCGGTGTGGGAGATTCTTGATGAAGATATCGCGTGTCATGCTGGTGTAGCCATGAGCAACGGCATCGCGTACGCACTCCTGCAAGTACTGACGGTTGATGACGAGAATGTTGAGGTTAACGTCCGCACCGCCGAAGAAATTCGTGGGATACGGAAGCATATCGGTAACTCTTCCCTCGCGGCTGGAGAAAATAAGCGTATTTTCCTTCGCAAACTGAGGTGTGAGCTCCATGCGCTTGACCGCCAAGGTAACGTCTGCGCCGCTTGTAATATGATCGTTGATCATGTCATTGAGATCGATATTGCAGATCACGTTACAGTCAGACATTACGACGTAATCGGAGGTCATCTGAGAGATCGAATAGTTTACGCTCTTAAGCGCTTCGAGTCTCGTATTGTAAAGAGAGTTTGTGGGATTTGCGTAGCCTGTAATATAAGGAGGCAGCATCTTAACACCGCCGGAACGGCGAGCAAGATCCCAGTCCTTACCGGTTCCGATATGGTCCATCAAAGAATGGTAATTGTAATGGGTAATGACATTCACATTCGTGATATTGGAGTTTACCATATTGGAGAGCGGGAAGTCGATCAGACGGTAGCGGCATCCGAACGGAACGGACGCAAGCGTACGGATTCTCGTAAGCTCCGAGATATTATGATCGTGAATATTCGAAAAAATAATTCCATCTACTTTCATTGTCCGTGTCCTCCCTTAACCGATATAATCTTTGAGGTTTTTGGCGTCGATCACATCGCCGCCCTTCAGTGTTGTTCCCGCGGGAATGTTCATACCGCCGCCGAGAACGAGAAGCTTCTGTGTTTCCTTTGCTTCGCCGAGCTGACAGCCTGCGCCGACAACGGTATCGCTGTCGATGATCGCGTATTCGACCTTTGCGCCTGCGCAGATCTTCGCGCCGCTCATGATAACGGAATCCTTAACAACAGCACCTCTTTCCACGACAACGCCGTTGGAAAGAACGGAATTTTCAACCGTACCGTCGATCACACAGCCTTCTGTGAGCATCGAGTTCTTCACCTTTGCATCTTCGCCTACGCGGTGCGGCGGCAAAGCATTGTGGCGGTAGAAGATACGGAATTTGCGGTCGTAAAGATTGAACGTCGGGTTCTTGCCGAGGATATCCATGTTCGCTTCCCAAAGGCTGGTGAGCGTACCAACGTCCTTCCAGTAGCCGTCGAACGTGTAGGAATACATCTTCATGCCGTCGTTCAGCATGTTCGGGATGATATTCTTACCGAAGTCGTTGGAAGAATTCGGATCTGCTTCGTCTTCGATGAGGTATTTTTTGAGGACCTCTGTCGTGAAGATGTAGATACCCATAGAAGCCTTATTGCTCTTAGGCTGCTTGGGCTTTTCTTCAAATTCGTAGATCTTGTTGTTTTCGTCGGTATTGAGGATACCGAAGCGGCTTGCCTCCTCCATGGGAACTTCGAGAACCGCGATGGTGCAGTCCGCGCCGTTCTTCTTATGTTCAGCGAGCATCTTGCTGTAATCCATCTTGTAGATGTGGTCGCCGCCGAGGATCAGCGTATATTCGGGAGAATAGCGTTCGATAAAGGTGAGATTCTGGTAGATCGCATTGGCGGTACCGCGATACCAGTCCTTTCCGCCCTTTGCTTCGTAAGGAGAAAGAACGGTAACACCGCCGTGCGTACGGTCCAGATCCCACGGCTGACCATTGCCGATATATTCATTCAAAACAAGAGGTTGATACTGGGTCAAAACACCGACCGTGTCAATACCGGAATTGACGCAGTTTGACATCGGGAAGTCGATAATACGGTATTTACCCCCAAAAGGAACAGCGGGTTTTGCTGTCTTTTCCGTGAGGGTATACAGACGGCTTCCTTGTCCGCCTGCAAGAAGCATTGCGATACATTCTTTTTTCTTGAGCATAAGAATTCCTGCCTTTCGTTTTCTATGTAAAAATGTATTTGCGTACTTGACCTACAAAAAAATATGTCTATGCCGGGGTATGCTGATTAAGAGATTGCCGAGCTCTTGTTTTTTGAAGTTTCATCGAACACGCAGTTCCCTCTTCGGGAATATAAGAGTTTGACGCGACGCGGAAGCCCTTGAAAGCATCCGCTTTTCAAAAATACACCTTTTGAGCATCCGCAAAAGCCGTGAAAAGCGCCGAAAACGAAATCGTTCCCGGCATTCGTATGCGGTGATCCATATCATTTTCAGACATTTGCGAGAAAGGTATAGTTCTGTTAATATAATTATATAATAACATCTAAAAAAAAGCAACCCTAAACCTCCATTTTCTGAACCGATTTCGGAAAAATTTTAACTTAATATTCACACATATGAAAAAGACGAACCCGAAAATCAAGGTTCGTCTTTTTCTATTCTCTTGAGAATACCATCCGTAAGCTTATATCGCACCGTTGCCATCGTTTCGGCTTCCGCCTCATCGTGGCTGATCATAAGCACTGTTTTGGATTCAAAAAATGTTTTCAACTCATGCATGACCTGCACCTTGAGTTCCCCGTCAAGGCTTTTGAGCGGCTCATCCAAAAGGTAGATATCCGCATCAAAAGCAAGCGCACGCGCGATGGATACACGCGCAGCCATACCGCTCGAAAGCTCACGGGGATACAAACGAGAAGCATCCGAAAGCCCCAACATTTCGAGCAGCTTTTCCGTTTTTTTGGCATTTTCCTTTTTGTCGCCCTTCATGACGGCGCATATGTTTTCCAGAACGCTGACCGACGGAAAAAGCCTCGCCTCCGCAAAGACAACAGCAAGCGTTCCGTTCTTTTCCACAAAGCCTGCATCCGCTTTTTCAAGTCCTGCCGCAATGCGAAGAAGCGTCGTTTTGCCGCCGCCCGACATACCGGAAAGCACCGCCAAGTCTCCCTTTTTGAGAGAAAGTGAAGCGTCCGAAAGCACACGCTTTTCTCCGAATGATTTCGTGATATTACAAAGCTTCAGCATGCGAGACACCTCCCTTTTTCAT
>JBGVEZ010000142.1:0-15422 GCA_045120555.1 Eubacteriales bacterium | reverse complement strand
ACCCCCAAAGCTCGGCTCTGCTCGCTTCGGGGAACCCCGACCTTGGTCCCCCTTCTCCGCTGGAGAAGGTAAAAAAGTTGACACTGTGTGGTACTGTGTACCAAATTTGGTTATGGTATAATATATACACGGACCGTCGGGGACGCCGGTCCCTACGATTTGACGACGCCCTCCACGCAAATCTCACGTAGAGAAAAGGAGCTTGCGAAACCGAATTTTCGCAAGCTCCCAAATGATACAGCGCCGAAGGCAAATCAGTCTCCGGCACTCGCCGGCAGAACCGAATTTTCGCAAGCTCCCGTATGATACAAGGGCGAAGCAGAACTAGCCACACCGCAGGTGGTTATTCCGTGTAGCCGTCGATTTTCGCATCGCCTGCCATAACCATCTGGTCGAATTTTTCACGCGAGATGAGGACCTCGCGGTGCTTATTTCCTCTCGGAGGCGATACGAACTTAAGAAGCTCCATACGGTCGATGATTCTCGCCGCACGGCCGTATCCGACGTTCAAGTTACGTTGGAGCATACTCGTCGCCACGCTGCCGTTATCGATAGAGATCTCAAGTGCCTTGCGGAAAAGCACGTCGGGAAGATTTCCGGATGCCCCCACATCCGAGCCGTCAGAGCTCTTTGCACCCTTCTTCGTGCCGCATTTTTCAGTCTCTTCCTGAATCATGCTGATTACCTCCTCGTTGTACGTTGCTCCCGAGGAATTTTCCTTGACGAAGTTTGTGATATTGATAACCTCATCCTCGCTGATGAACGCGCCCTGAACACGGATAGGCTTCATTGCACCGACCGGATTAAAGAGCATATCGCCCTTACCGATAAGCTTTTCTGCGCCTGCGTTATCAAGGATGGTTCTCGAGTCGATCTGCGAGGCTACCGTAAACGCGATACGCGACGGAATATTTGCCTTGATAAGACCGGTGATAACGTCAACGCTCGGACGCTGTGTACCGATTATCAGGTGGATACCTGCGGCTCTTGCCTTCTGCGCAAGTCGGCAGATGGACGTTTCGACCTGATCTGCCGCGGTCATCATAAGGTCGGCAAGCTCGTCGATGATGATGACGATATGGGGCAGAAATTCCTTCTCGGGGTCGCCTGCGGTAATGGCGTGATACGTCTTGATGTCACGCATATTTACCGATTCGATAAGCTCGAAGCGGCGTTCCATTTCCTGCACTGCCCATCCGAGAGTACCCGCACTCTCCTTCGGATCATTGACAACGGGAACGAGCAGGTGGGGGATGTTATTGTATACACCGAACTCTACCTTTTTCGGGTCGATGAGGATGAGCTTGACCTCATCGGGACGCGCCTTATAGAGAAGCGAAACGATTATCGTGTTGATGCAAACCGACTTACCCATACCCGTAGCACCCGCGATGAGGAGGTGGGGCATCTTTGAGATATCGAAGAAGATGGGAGAGCCGGCAACGTCCTTACCGAGGCAAGCCCAGAGACGGCTGTCCGCCTTTTGGAAGGCGTCCGATTCGATAAGGGTTCTTGCGTAAACGTTTGCTCTGACCTTATTCGGAACCTCGATGCCCACAAGGCTCTTATTTGGGATAGGCGCCTCCATTCGGATGCCGGACGTCGCAAGCGCGAGAGCGATATCGTCAACGAGGTTTGCGATGGTACGAATTCTTGTTCCCGATTCGGGCTTAAGCTCGTATCGGGTTATCGTAGGACCTCTGGAGTAAGAAATTTCTTCGATTCCGACCTTGAAATTCGAGAAGGTCTTCATAAGTGTGGTAACGTTCTGATTGATCTCTGCCTCTGCATCCGAAACTGCGGCATCAGATTCCTTTTTCAGAAGGTTAAAGGGTGGGAAAACATACTTCACTAAATCATCTCCTCTTGCACTAAGCTTTGAAAGGCGTTCGGTACGTTCCTCTCTTGTTTCCTCAGGAACGTTATCACCGGTACCCACACCCTCGGGGGTATCTTCATCGGCTTCTATCTTCTTTATGGGTATATGGACCTCCATAGGATCGCCCTTTGCGTTTTCGGGATCGGCAACCGGATCAACGAATACCGTTTCAAGATCCTCCTTGCAGGACTTTTCGTCGAGAGCATCGCCGACGTCCTTTGCCCCCTTACCGAACGGGAACGACTTTTTTACCGGCTTATCCGCAGGGTCCTGTGTATTTTCCTTCGGATTCTTGTCCGTTGCGCTGACCTTCTCTCCGTCGAACAGGAAATCATTATCTTCGCGTACCACGTCAAGGTCGCCGTACTGGCTTTCAACCTCCTCCGCGGTTTCGCCGAAGCAGGTAACCTCCTCTTCCTTCGACTTACCGAACAGCTTCTTTTTAGGCTTTTCGTCAGTTGCCTTCTTTGCAGCCTTTTCTGCGGCTTCGTTCTCCTGCTCGAGCTGCTTTAACTCGGTACGGAGCTTCTTGTCCTCGTTCTGAGCTGCCGCGTTTGCTTCTCTTTCCTGCTTGCGCTTCTTTTCCTCCTCGTAGCGCTTCATGAATTCGGCACGCTCCGCCTCTCTGTCAAGCTCCTTCTGCGCCTCTGCGTCGATTGCCGCCTGACGAGCCTCCTCACGGCTTATGCGGGAGCGCTCGGCGGTATATCTGAAATATTCGGCGCACTTATTCCATACATCTATCGGGGATATTCCGATAAGGAATATGATGTAGACGATAAGTAAAGCGATACCTACGATCGACGTTCCGATAACGTTAAGAAGAGCGTACGAGCATTCTCCGAAGAAGCCGCCGATCATGCCCGAGCTTTTAAGCAGCTTACCGGAGTTATACAGATCACCGAGCTTAAATATACCGAACGGATTACCGTTTGCCTTTATGCAGAAAACGTGTATGACCGTTGAAAGCTGAAGCACGGAAAGTCCGGTAAATATCGTTTTTGAAACAAGAGTACCGTCGGCAACGAATCTGCGCCAGCGGATACCGAGATAACCCATAAACACGGGAAGCACGTACGCGGATATTCCGAAGAGTCCGCAAAACAGATTTCTCGTCCACCTTCCAACTATACCGAGCGCGTCGTTGCTTCCGAACATATCGTGCGTAACGAAGCACAAAAGCAAAAACAGCGCAAGCACTATAAGAAAATACGGAGTCAGCTGACTTACCACCATAACTCCTCTTCCCACGTCCTTTTTCGTGACCTCTCTCTTCGCCTTAAGCGCAGGCGTACCCTTCTTCGGCGTTTTCTTGTACTTTTCAGCCATACACATCACTCCTTTTCATCTCAAATTATTATATACAAAAATGGCTAAAGACACATATATATAATATTATACCATTATTAAGTAAAAAAATCAAGGGGGATTTTGCGTTTTTTTAATAATATATCTTTAAACAAATCAAATTTCCAAAAAATTTACAAAATGATAAATCAAACGCTTTGAAAAATATACAGTATATTGGTATAATATTAAAGACGTAGTCACGGGTATCGGATACAAGCCCTTATGGGGATTTCACCTGCCGACGTCTGTGGTTGCGATTAATATTTTTATGAGGTGAAAAACATGCTTACAAAAGAGGTAAAGCAGGAAATCATCAGCAAGTACGCTACTAAGGAAGGCGACACAGGTTCTCCCGAGGTACAGATCGCTATTCTTACCTACAGAATCAACCTTCTCACAGAGCACCTGAAGGCTAACCACAATGACCACCACTCCAGAAGAGGTCTTCTTAAGATGGTAGGTCACAGACGTAACCTTCTCAACTACCTGATGAAGTCCGACATCGAGCGCTACAGAGCAATCATCAAGAAGCTCGATATCCGTAAGTAATTACGGACAAGGCCGGCCCCTCCTCGCGAGGGGTGCGGCTTCTTAAAAATGCAATATTACCGTCTTTTTGAGTTTAGCAGTTAAATGTGTATAAGCGCGTGTTTGTATGCGTTTAAGTGCTAACCTTTGAAGATGGTAACAAAAAATATTATTATTTCTTCGGAGGAACATTATGTTCGAAAATTACAAAAAGTTTAACTACACCTACGCAGGCAGACCCCTCGTTGTTGAGAGCGGCAAGCTTGCAGGTCTTGCAAACGGATCGGTTCTCGTAAGATACGGTGAGACCGCTATCCTCGCTTGCGCAACAGCATCCGAGCGTCCCCGTGACGGAATCGACTTCCTTCCCCTCTCCGTTGACTACGAGGAGAGAATGTACGCTGCAGGTAAGATCCCCGGCGGCTATCTCAAGAGAGAAGGCAAGCCCTCTGAAAAGGCTATCCTTACCTCCCGTGTTATCGACAGACCTATCCGTCCCCTCTTCCCCAAGGACCTCAGAAATGACGTTGCTCTTTCTCTTACCGTCCTTTCGGTAGATAACGACTGCTCTCCCGAGATCACCGCTATGATCGGTGCGTCCATCGCTCTTTCCATCTCCGATATTCCGTGGAACGGTCCTATCGGCGGTATGTTCGTAGGTCTTGTTAACGGCGAGATCGTTATGAACCCCACAGAGGCACAGAGAAAGGTCAGCGACCTTGAGCTCACCGTTGCAGCAAGCGAAAAGAAGGTCGTTATGATAGAGGCAGGCGCAAACGAGGTTGATGATGACACCATGTTCGACGCTATCATGAAGGCTCACGATGAGATCAAGGATCTTCTCGTATTCATCAACGGCATCGTTGACGAGATCGGTAAGCCGAAGTTCGATTACCCCTCCTGCGAGCTTGACCACGATATGTTCGACGAGATCTTCAATTTCTGCGAAAAGGATCTTATGCACGCTCTCGACACCGACGACAAGAACGTTCGTGACGCAAGAGTTGCTCCCATTTACGATGCTATCGTTGAAAAGTACAGCGAAAAGTATCCCGAGCTTTCCACACAGATGGAGGAGCTCCTCTACAAGATGCAGAAGAAGATAGTCCGTCGTTGGCTCCTCGAGGACGGCAAGCGCGTTGACGGCAGAAGACTTGATCAGATCCGTCCCCTTGCTGCTGAAGCAGGACTCTTCAAGAACATCCACGGAAGCGGTCTCTTCACAAGAGGTCAGACTCAGGTTCTTACAATGGCAACTCTCGGCACTCTCGGCGAGGCTCAGATGCTTGACGGTATCGACAACGAGACAAGCAAGAGATATATGCACCACTACAACATGCCCGGCTACTCCACAGGCGAAGCTAAGGCATCCAGAAGCCCCGGCAGACGTGAGATCGGTCACGGCGCACTCGCTGAGCGTTCTCTCGTTCCCGTTCTTCCCTCTGAGGAGGAATTCCCCTATGCGATCAGACTTGTAAGTGAGGTTGTTTCCTCTAACGGCTCCACATCTCAGGCTTCCGTCTGCGGCTCAACTCTCGCACTTATGGACGCGGGCGTTCCGATAAAGGCTCCCGTTGCAGGTATCTCCTGCGGTCTTATCACAGAAGGCGAAAGATGGATGACCATGATCGACATTCAGGGTCTTGAGGACTTCTACGGCGACATGGACTTCAAGGTTGCGGGTACTCACAAGGGTATAACCTCCATCCAGATGGACCTTAAGATCGACGGTCTTACACCCGAGATCATCAAGGAAGCCTTCGCTGTAACTCACAAGGGCAGAGATTACATCATCGACGACGTAATCCTTAAGGCTATCCCCGCTCCCAGAGCTGAGGTAAACGCTTGCGCTCCCAAGATGATCACCATTAAGATCCATCCCGACAAGATCCGCGAGGTTATCGGCTCGGGCGGTAAGGTAATTCAGAAGATCGTTGCTGACACAGGCGCAAAGATCGACATCAACGACGACGGCACGGTATTCATCGCTGCTGTTAACAAGGCTTCCGCAGATGCGGCTAAGGCTACCATCGAAGCAATCGTATTTGAGCCCGTTGCAGGCACTACCTACACAGGTACCGTTACCGGCATCAAGGAATTCGGTGCATTCGTTGAATACGCTCCCGGCAAGGAAGGCCTCGTACACATCTCCAAGATCGCAAAGACCAGAATCGACAAGGTCGAGGACGTTCTCAAGCTTGGCGATGTTGTAAAGGTTAAGTACATCGGTCTCGACAAGAAGGGCCGTATGGACTTCTCAATCAAGGACGCTGAATAATTCGACTCTATATATTTCCGGATGCCGCAGCTGCTGTGTCCGGAAATGTCAAATTAAAACGCTTGGGGCACAGACTTGCCGAAGGCGTCGGCTTACTAAGTGAAAAAATACGAAGCTTGCCGAATCGTAAATACCTTTTTTCACATTCCGTCAAGGCGGAAAGAAAGCACAGGCTATTATGAACGATAACAATAATATTCCCCAGAATGACAACAAGGGACTTAACGAGTTCAACAAAAGACAGAACCAATACCGCCAGAACAGAAACATCAAGCGCAACTGGACAAGAGTTGCGGTTCTTGTAACCTTCCTTGTGGTATTCGCCATTCTCGTCTCATTGCTTGTCCTCATCGTTCTCAGCGTAAAGGACAAGATAGAGGCCAACATTCCCCAGCCTCCGGAAACCTCTACACCCTTGGACTCCGGCACGTTTTACGATCCCGTACAGACAACGTCTCCGTCACAGGATCAGACTACCGTTCCTCCCGAAACAACAAAGCCCGTGGAGTCTGAAACGACATCCAATCAGACCGAGCCTCCTGCAACAGAGACAACAAAGCCCTTGGGCGGCTACAAGACCACCACAAAGGTGATGATAAAGGATAAGGTCTACGTCGGTCCTCTTCTTCTCATTAATGAGGATCACCCCTTCAACAACTTCAACATCAGCTCAAGCCTCGTGGAAATTTACGATAAGAGAAATAAGATCGAGGTTGACGGTAAGATGAATTACTCGCTCTACTTCCAGTCGAAGTTCGTTAAGGTAGACAAGATGATCATCCACGACCTTCTTGCCATGACCGACGCTTGCTACAGAGAAACCAAGATCAACGACCTTGCTCTCAGCACAAACGGCGCATACAGAACCTACGACGAGCAGCAGGATCTCTTTGACAAGAGCCTGACCACCCTTAAGGGCGGCTGCTCCGACTATAACTCCGGTCTTTCCGTATACTTTATGGGCTATCCCGACAACTTCTACCATTTCGATGACGAGAAGTATGCG
This sequence comes from Eubacteriales bacterium, assembly GCA_045120555.1. Taxonomy (GTDB): domain Bacteria; phylum Bacillota; class Clostridia; order Oscillospirales; family CAG-272; genus SIG640. Next base: position 8,381 of record JBGVEZ010000142.1, on the reverse strand, counting down.
GCAGGTCAGACGCTTGCCGAATGGCTCAAGCAGAACTCCTATAAATACGGCTTTATCAAGCGCCACGACGGTACAAAGTCCGCAATTACAGGTCAGAAGGACGATATAGGTCAGTACAGATACGTCGGATATCCTCACTCCTACATCATGAAGGAGCAGGATCTCTGCCTTGAGGAATACCTTGCGGTCATCTCAAGATACAACGTAAACGGACAGCACTACACAGTAAAGGCTGACGACGGACACACCTATGAAATATACTACGTTCCGCTTGCAGGAGACGTGACCGAGGTTACCGTTCCCGCTCAGAACACCGTACCTTATACAATCTCAGGTGATAATTACGGCGGCTTTATCGTAACAGTTACACTTGACTGATATTTTGGGAACACCTCGCCGTCAATCGACCGCACGGTGTTCCCTTTTTAAATAAAAAAGGATAAAAGCTATATGTTGCGAAATAAATTTACAGGAATCTTCTGTGTTCTTCTTACGTGTGTGCTTTGCATTTCCTCATGTGGGATCATCACGCTAAACACAAAGGATACACCGGTGACAACCGAAACCGAGGCTGTAACTTCGACGCCCGACACGGAAACCGATCCCCCCGAAACGGTTGAAAGCGCACCGCCACCCATAGAAATCCCCGACCCGAAGGATTGGGAGATAAGAAGGGATGAAGCGCAGGCGATGCTCGATAAACAGATAAGCATTTCGTTTGAGGATAAAATTCTGCTTATAGTCGATTCTGCCGGCACGCTGTCTGATCCTCTCATCGAAAACAATATCTACAGCGAGGCAGTCTACGAGCGCTACGAGCTGCTTTCGGAAAAATACGGAATGAAGATCTCCGTTTCGGCAGCCGAGCGAGAATCGCTGTACGATGAATATATAAAAACGGTCAACGGCGGAAACACCTACTGCGATATGCTCTCAGTTCCGCTTCGCGATACCGCGCGCTTCATTCAAAGCGGCTATATACAGAATCTACGCTCGCTTCCCTTCTTCAAGGCAAGCGGTGATTATTCGATACCATCGTTCGATGCTTCCCGTTCGCTTTACGACGACGTTTGGTTCTCTGTAGGCTACAGCACGCTTGCTCCCGATGACCTCGGATGTCTCTACTTCAACCGCACTCTTGCGTCGAACGCAGATATCGATCTGTATTCGCTCGTCGGACACGGTGAATTCACTATCGAAAAGTATCTTGAGATGCTCACCGTTACGGGCGGCTCAGTAGTTTGTAACGAGAATTCCGATCTTTATCTTACGTCTCTTGAGCTTTCGGACGCACGCTTTTTTGAGACGGGCTACGGCACCGGAATTTCTCTTTCCTCGGACGTTTTCCATGCAGCGGTGTCTGCGGTAACCGATATCCTCTCCGTCCTTCACAAGGGACTTGTAAGCGTGCCCGAAGGAAAAACATCAAGCGATATATTCGCGGAAGGTGAGACGCTTTTCAGGATCGGAACACTTAACGAAATTGAAGAGATATCAAAGCAAAAGCTCTTCTTCGGTGTTTTGCCTATGCCGAAAACGGATCTTGAATCCGATCACAAGACGCCTGTGTCCGATATGACGGCGGCGTTGATGATCACACGAAACACCGCAAATACGGAGGTATGCTCGGTAACTCTCAGCGCGCTTAATGCGATCTCATACAAGTGGCTTTTAGACAGCGCGGGACTTCATTACGTGAATTATTACGTTCCCGACATAGGATCGGCGGACATGATACGCATCATCACGGAAAATCCTGTTCTCGATTTCTCCGCATCCGCGCGCCATCTTACCTCTTGGTATGACGCTTTGATATATGACGCGATGAAAAAGAAGCTTGAAGATCCTGCGGTCGATCTTTCGGGAATTTTCACTGCGGCAAGCCTACGTTCGTTCAAAGCAGATCTGAATAAATACTACAATTAATAAAAAAAGCAGAAGCACGCGGCTTCTGCTTTTTTGTTTATTCACCTGTCAGCATATAATTAACCTCGATGTTAAGCTCCTTGTAGGGGACAAGCTTGCCGTCTACCGTAACGTCCTTTTTGGCAATCGGAATATTATAGGTAAGAGTGTCGTGTTTTCACAATTTATAAAAAGCAAAAATGCGAAACCGAAATTTCGCATTTCCGTAATCTCAGGACAAAGTCGGAAGGTGACTCAATCGCGCATAAAAATAACGTTAAGGTGAGTTCCGCGGTCGTTGCCATCGCGGCGGTGTGAATAGAAATAGCGTGGCTCGCATATTGTACAAAGCTCTGAGATATCCATGTTTTCATAAGGAACGCCGCACTCGTGAAGAATACTTGCGTTGATGCCCTTAAGATCAACGAAATACTTTCCTTCTCTTCCCTCGGAAAAATATCTGTCCGCACGGTCGCCGATAGCTTCTCTCATTGCAGAGAAGACGTCCTGTCCGACCTCGTAGCAGCATTGCATAGCGGACGGACCTATAGCAACGAATATTTCATTTGGTTTTGCGCCAAGCTCACAAAGCGCATTTACCGCATTTTCACAAATTCTGCCCGCAGTTCCTCGCCAGCCTGCGTGGACCGCACCGACCGCAAGCATCCTGCCGTTTCTTTTGGCTGACAGAAGGACGGGAACGCAATCCGCGGTCTTTACACCGAGAACAACGCCGGGAACGTCGGTAACGTAGCCGTCAGCAAAGCATCCGTCGGGAAATTCTGCATTTTTCATATATTCAAGTCCGCCGTCCGAAGCCTTTATCGACAGTATTTTATTCGAATGTGTCTGTGCCCACGAAATCAGCTTCGTTTCGTCAAAGCCCGCTGCCTCTGCGGCAAGCTTCATATTTTTTCCATATACCTCAAGTCCGTCCTCGGGCTTGAATCCAAGATTCAGACCGTATTTTTTGGAGGTGCCGCCGCATTTTGTAAAAAAGGCATTTGGAACTCCGAGCTTTCTTGAGCTTATATAGGTTACGCCGTTTTTGGCATTTACAACGTCCATATGGAATATCTCCGTTTCGTTAAGTTTATGCGTTAATTATAGCACATCCGCGTGAAGACGGTATGAACCGGGAGTAACTTTTCATATAAACAAAACGCGGAGGTTCATTATCATTACCGTAATGATCTCAAGTGCCGCCGCAAGCGTCATAATAAACGGAAGCCTTCCCCATCTTGCAAAGCAGCAGCACGCAAAAAAGGTGGACGCAAGCGAGGCAAGCGCAGAAAGCAGGGAGACGAGCGGTGATAACACGCAGATTCCCATACAGAACCATATGACAAGGAAAAAAGCTCCGCACAGAGTTAAAAGTCTTGCGTTGTAAAGGAAAACGGTGTTGCTGTAGCCGGAATATTTATCCTCGAAAAAGAAGGACGCAGACAGAAAAAACAGGGCTGTGAGATACAGCACGCAAAGCAACGGCATCGGAAGATAGCATCCCATAAGTCGTAGGACACGGTAGTTTTCCGTCCACGGAGACGACATCATTACAACAAGCGCAAGCGTCGGAAGCACAGCCCCCGAGAGCAATATGCGTTTTACGGCACGCGAGGTGTCGTTACCAAGGCATTTTAGTTTCATATCAAGCACCGCCGGGCATCTCCCGACATTCTCCCAAAGCATTATCCGACCAAAAAAGGACGCACACAGAATTGTATGCGTCCCTTTTGTATATTATGAGTGTCGATCATTCACCGGGAGAAACATTCTCGGTCTGCTTCGACGCCCACTCCTGCCACTGCTCGTAATTGAAGTACGCAGAGGCGTAGCGGTTAAACTGTTGCTTTGCTCCGCTCGACACCCAAGAAACTCCGGGGTAGACACCCGTATATTCCGTGATATTATAATAGAACGGGAATAGGCCGCTAAGGTGAGGTGCATATTTCAGCGGTAGCTCACGCCAGGTATACTCGGCATCGGTTACACGAAGTGAGATCGGGAAGTTTCTTTCTATATCGAGAAGTCCGACATAGGTGATGTTTTCGGGAGGACAATCAAAGCCTGCAACACCGCCGTTGACTCCGTCGTATTTTACGAGCTTATGAACGTCGCAGTATTCGGTGGGCTCGTCTCCCCTGACAGCGTATCCCTCAACCTGTCTGTTTTTTCTCGGATCCTTAAGGCATGCGGTCGTGCAAAGCTTGCCCGAATCCACGCAGTACTTTACACGGACAATATTCGAAGGAGCTGCGTCAAAGGTGCGGAGAGCTTCACCGCTTTCCTTTGCGTCGTCAACTATATCTCTATGGATGGTTGACATTACCAAGGACCATACCAGAGCCGCCTTTTTGGATTGGTCACCGGGCATGGTTTTGGGGTATTCGTAGCCTACCCATACGCCGCAGAGGTAGTACGGAGTGAAGCCAACGAAGGTATAGTCGTAACGGTCCTGTGTCGTACCCGTCTTACCTGCGAGCTGGAGTCCCATGTTACGAACCGAAGCCCACGTTGATCCGGTAACGACCGCCTTGAGGCATTCTGTCATCTGGAATGCGGTTTCCTCGGAGATTACGACCTTTCTCTTGTTTGTATCGGATTCATTATCAAGAATAACGTTGCCTTCCTTGTCGCGGACCTCAATATACGAGCGGGGCTCGCTGAAAACGCCGCCGGACGGGAACATAGTATATCCGCCGACAAGCTCACGAAGCGTAATGCCGTAGTTGAACTGTCCGAGACCGAGAGCCGCGAGACCGCGGTCGGTAAGCGTTGTGCCGTTAACAAGCGTAAGGCTGTCTATAAGGCTTTTGAAGTTAAGATCGTTATCAAGGAAGTCGAAGGATTTATCGACGGTAAGCGCTGAGAGCGTTTTTATCGACGAGGTATTGAGCGAATGCTCGATCGAATATTTGACCGTAACACGGCCCGCGTACACACGGTCAACGTTTTGCGGCCATGCGGTCTTATTGTTCCAGCCGAAGTTTACGGGGGTATCCTCTATGGCTGTTCTCCAATTGATTACACCGTATTCAAACGCCGGCGCATACACAGCGATCGGCTTTATTGACGAGCCGACGGGACGCACCGCATCGGTTGCAAAGCTCTGAACTCGGTTTGCGGTCTTTTCGCCAACTGCACCCGCAACACCGAGAATATCTCCCGTATACGGATCGACTACCATACAAGAGCTCTGCGGTATAGCAACGTTACCGGGAAATCTGAAGTACGTTTCGTTAAGGTATATCTCCTCAAGAGCTGCCTGGATGGCAGGATCTATTGCGGTATATATCTTAAGTCCGCCCGAATATACGAGAAGGTTTGCCGCCTCGACCGTATACCCGATTTCGACAAGATCGTCGATAACGTCGTTTATAACCATATCGACGTACCATGAGTTTACGTTCTTGGTCTTCTGCTGCTCCTCCTCGGGAACGTTCCACTCAGGCTCCTTACCCTCGACCTCGTCGTATTCCGCCTGAGTTATAAGTCCCTGCTCAAGCATTAGCCAGAGAACGGTCTCACGGCGATCAAAGTTATTTTCGGGATTTGCTATCGGGTCATATTTTGTCGGGTTTTTGGTAATTCCCGCGATTGCGGCGCATTCGAGCAGAGTCAGCTCGCTTACGTCCTTTGAAAAATAGCCGTAGGCCGCCGCACCGACGCCCGTATATCCGTTAGCAAGTCCGACGATATTCATATACGAGGTAAGGATAGCCGTTTTGTCCATCTTCTTTTCAAGGTCAAGTGCCCAGAAGATCTCCTGGATCTTACGCTGGATCTTATAGCTGTCGTCGCCCGTAACGTTCTTTATCAGCTGCTGTGTAATGGTGGAGCCGCCGTAGGTATCCGAGCCTACGAAGAAGTTAACGAACGCAGCGCCCGAGCGTATCCAGTCAACGCCCTCGTGGTCGCGGAATCGCTTATCCTCAACGGCGATGAATGCGTTTATAAGGTTCTCGGGGATCTCGTCATAGGAAACGAGGATGCTCTTGTTCGAGCCGTGGATCTGCTCTCCGTCAAGCGGAACGGGCTCGCCGACGCGGTTAAGACGGTCGGTCCAATCGTATCTGTAAAGCTCGGATGCCGTACCCGAAACTACCTCCGTAAATCGGAACATTGTTTCATCGATCTCGGTGTCAACGTAGTTATTTATATATACGGCAAACGCACATGCGCATATAACGCCGGTTATGGCGAGGATAAGCAATAAAGTCAGGATAATATTGAAAATAACTACCAGAACCTTCAAGGCGTAGGAGCCTATGATACCGAATGACCCGAGTATCTCTTTGCCCCAATGCGTTTTCTGATTTGAATTTTCTCCCATTTGATTATTTCACCCGTACGGGTGCCTTTCGTAAAATATTTACTCTTATAATTATACCACTTTTTTTTGAATACACTATGAATTTGGGGTAATAATATTGTTGTAAGCGGTAAATTTGTTATTTTTAACGGCATTTCCGAATTGATCTTACCTAAAGCCGCTTTGTTCGTGGTTCCCCTCAACACCTGCTCATCCGTACCGGAACGTGAAGGGCGAGGGGATATTATTTAATAAATGCGGCTTATCATCTCTCCGCATAGTCGCCCTCGGGAACGATGGATCGTATAAGTCCGAGGACGAACTCGCTTCCCGCAACACCGACGCTGAGTCGGTTATAGGTACCGTCGGCACGGGAGTAAATATAAAGCTCGATCCTGCCCGGACACAGCTCCGCAATAGCCTTTATGCGCTCCGCCTGAGGACACTCTGTGCTATCAAGACGAACGTAGACCTTGGATACGGTCTTACGCTCCTGCTTCATGGTGTTCTCTATCGGTTTTGTGGGGCTTTTTTTACGTTCGGCTGCAAATTGCTCGTTCGTCATAAGCGGCACAACGCTTGAGATAATTATCTTTGCCTCATCGTCGCGCATTGAGATACGTCCGCTTACCGAAACCGCATTCTCTGCCATAAGCTGCATAGCATATCGGAGATAGGTTGGGTTAAATGCTATGCATTCGACCTCGCCCGTATCGTCCTCAAGGGTAACGAACGCCATCTCGCGACCGTCCTTTGCGTATTTTATCGTAATTCTTGTAAGGATTCCGCAGACGGTAACGTTGCATCCGTCCTTCGGCGCGTTATAGCTGCCGTCTTCGTCCTCCTCCTTTGCCGTAAGCTCCGCTATCTTTACGTGCTTTATCGAGCCTATTTGCTCCGAATAATCATCGGTAAGGTGACCCGAGACGTACATGCCGAGATATTCCTTTTCAAATCCCAGCTTTGTGCGCGTGTTGTATTCCGGAATGTCGGGAAAATGCACCTCAAGCGATTTAGAAGAAAGATTCCCCGATGAAAACATATCAAGCTGACCGTCAAGTCCGCCCTGACGAGATCTTGCGATCTGTTCAAGAATCTCCTCAAATTTCATACAAAGCTTACTGCGTGCAATACCAAGCGAATCAAACGCACCCGAGCGGATAAGTGCCTCTACAGTGCGCTTATTGAGTATTCCCCTTGGAACGCGCTCGGCAAATTCAACAAAAGAGGTGAATCGACCGTGACCTCTTTCCCTTATTATCTCCTCCGCAGGCTGACGTCCGACACCCTTTATCGCCATAAAGCCGAAGCGGATATTCTTATCCGTAACCGAGAAGCTGAGCATGCTTTCGTTTATATCTGGGGGAAGCACTCTTACGCCGTACTGCATAAAGTCCTGCGAATATTCGGCAACCTTTGCGGGTGAGGAAAGCACGCTTGCAAGAAGCGCGGAGCAGAACTGCGCGGGATAATGTGCCTTAAGATAAGCGGTACGGTAGGATATAAGCGCGTACGGGACGGCATGGCACTTGTTAAACGCATAGTTTGCGAAAGCTTCTATCTTATCGAAAAGCTCTGCCGCCGTTGCCTCATCGACTCCGCGCTCATAAGCCCCCTTAAGGAACACCTCGCGCTCCGCCTCGATGACCGAATGCTTTTTCTTGGACATCGCTCTTCTGACTATATCCGCACGTCCGAGCGAATAACCCGCAACGGTACGCAGGAGGCTCATCACCTGCTCCTGGTATACTATACATCCGTAGGTTGAACGGAGTATCGGCTCGAGCATGGGAAGCGGATATTCGACCTTTGACGGATCGTTTTTCGACTCTATATATTTCGGGATCGATTCCATAGGTCCGGGACGGTAGAGTGCGATTGCTGCCGTAACGTCGTCAAGCGACTGCGGCATCAGCTTCTCGAGCATTCTTCGCATACCGGGTGATTCAAGCTGAAAAACTCCGTGTGTATTGCCCGACGAGATCAGATCGTAAGTCCTTTTATCGTCAAGCGGTACTTTTTCTATATCAAAATAGGGATCTGTTCTGCGTATCTCATTCTCCGCATCCGAAATGACCGTAAGGTAGCGAAGCGCGAGAAAATCGTATTTGAGAAGTCCGAGACGAGCGACGGTATCCATATCGAACTGCGTAACCACAACGTC
>JBGVEZ010000141.1:0-7966 GCA_045120555.1 Eubacteriales bacterium | reverse complement strand
TGCTCCTCAATTGCTTCCTCAGAAGCCTCAAGATTCTGCTCTGCAGCAATCTTTTCAAGAGCAAGTCTGGATTTAACCATAACGTCAGCTCTGGGACGGAGAGTGGTTTCAATAACCTTTTCCTCAGTCATACCTGTAATGCTGAGATATGTTTCAAAGTCAAAGCCATAGTGTGCAACGTTAGCCTTGAAGGATTCAAGACCTGCACGGATCTCGTCATCGAACATAGGAGCGGGAATTTCGCCCTCAACCTTTTCTGCGAGAAGCTTAAGAATTGTCTCAGATACCTCTCTGTCGCGGTTGTCTGCGAATCTCTTTTCTGTAGAAGCCTTGAGGTCAGCCTTATATTCGTCAAGTGTTTCAAAATCAGAAACGTCCTTTGCGAATTCATCGTCGAGCTCGGGAAGCTCCTTTGTCTTAAGTGCGTTAAGGGAAATCTTGAATACAACTGCCTTGCCTGCAAGCTCCTCTGCGCCGTACTCCTCGGGGAAGGTTACGTCGATATCGAACTTATCGCCAACGTTGTGACCAACGATCTGCTCTTCAAAGCCGGGGATGAAGGAACCGGAACCAAGCTCAAGAGGATGGTTTTCAGCCTTGCCGCCTTCAAATGCAACGTCATCCTTGAAGCCTTCAAAGTCGATAACTGCGATGTCGCCCATAGCAGCTGCTCTGTCAGCAACCTCGATTTCTCTTGCATTCTGCTCTCTCTTTGCGTTGATCTGCTCTTCAACAGCAGCGTCAATATCACCCATGGGAGCAACCTCAACTGTAAGACCCTCGTAATCTTTGATCTCTACCTCAGGATCAACGTATACCTTTGCCTTAAGAACGATACCTTCTTCATCGATAGAAACGATATCAAACTCGGGCTGGAACTTTGTTTCAAGCTTTGCTTCCTCAAGAACGGAGGGGAATGTCTTGGGAATGAGCGCATTGATCGCGTCTTCATAGAAAACACCTTCGCCGTACATTTTTCTTACGATCGCGAGAGGAGCCTTGCCTTTTCTGAAGCCGGGAATATTCATATTCTTAACTTCTTTTTGATAGATCTTGCGGATCTCAGCCTCGAAAACATCCTTTTCAACAGAAAATTCAATCTCGTAAGCAGAGCCCTGAACTTTTTCATTCTTTAAAATTTTCATGGTGTGAGCCTTTCCCCCGAATTTAAAGTAATTGTTGAGCTGACGTCCGGGGAACGGTCAGCCTTATACTGTGTAAAATCTGCATACCTGTATATTTTACACTATTTATAAGATTTTGTCAATGGGTTTCATTGATTGTTTTTAAAAAAGTTTCTTTTAATACATATTTGGCTTTATTAGTTTTGGAACAAATCCAAGATGATCGGCAGATATAAGGTTCATGGATATACCATCGCAGTCAAATTCAGACGTTGTGACGTTCGGGTCATGTATATGTCCGAAATAACATCTTTTAACGCCGTATTCCGACATAAGCGATATAAACTCATCACACCTAAACGCTCCGAGTGCAGGTGGGAAGTGAAAAAAGCAGACGATCTCCGACGCAGGATTATCGCTCTTTAATTTTTTCGCTGCTTCAAGACTCATACGAAGACGTATCAGCTCACGCGCTACGACCTTTTTAAAGTCCGGGGAGCCGGTTGTGTTCTGATAACGTTCGTCGGAAAACCAACCTCTGCTTCCGCAAATTATAAAACCCTCAACTGCAAAAGCGTTATTTTGCACGATCTCAATCGAGCAAATATCATTAATGGCAAAAAAATCCTTGGTTTTCGATATCGTATTCCACCAGAAATCGTGGTTTCCCTTAAGAAAATACTTTTTTCCCGGAAGCGCGTCAATAAATCTGAAATCGGGCAACGCCTCCTCAAGAGTCATTCCCCACGATATATCGCCGGGAATAACTACGGTATCGTTTTCATTTATAAGATGAGACCAATTACTTTTGATCCGATCAGTATATCCCGCCCATCTTCTGCCGAACACATCCATGCTTTTGTTGACAGCACCGGACAAATGCAGGTCGGCAATTACAAATAGGGACATTATTTCTCTCCTTTAATAAGTATATCTTTATTGTTTTCTGCAAATAATAGTTCTATCCGAAAAGGGAGGTAATTAATATGCTTACAGAAAAAAACGGAAAATGTGAAAAGTGCATCAGCGGCGTTGTTTGTGACGTAAAGAACTGCATGTACAACGACGGAGATTGCAGATGTACCGCAAAGCAGATATCTGTCGGTCCCAGCTACGCAAGCTCTACCGCGGACACTCTTTGCGCAACATTCAAGCAGAACAACGAATAATAATCCGAAAAATGAGGGGGCAGATGCCCTCTCATTTTATTTTGTGAACGATTCAATATATGCAAGAACCTCACCCGGCATATTCGCAGGCTTGGTGGAATACGAAAATCTGACCGGACGCGATGCGATATTATCAAGCGGGTAGGGAATAGCAACTCCCGTTTTATCAGCAAGAAGCTCCAAAGCGTCAAGATCGTCATCGGGCTTATTTTCACCGAGAGATGCGTATACGTCCGCGGCAAACTTATAAGGGCTTGCGGTGGATACGGCAACAGTAACTCTTCCGTCGTCGTTCTTTTCCATATATTCAAGCGCGGATTTTACTGCAACAGCGGTATGAGTATCTATAAGATAACCGTATTTTTCGTATATCGACTTGATCGTTTCCGCTGTCTCCGCCTCATTTGCCCAGAGTCCGCAGAAGGTTTCGTTTATTTTTTCGAGGTCACCGGCGTCGATCTTGTATACACCGTCCTTTGAGAGAGAGGACATATAAGCGCGCGTTTTTTCCGTTCCGCAAACAAACGACAGCAATCTTTCAAGATTCGAGGAAATGAGGATATCCATAGAAGGAGATATCGTGCTCATAAAATTTCGATTTCTGTTATATTCACCGGTTGCCAGGAAATCGGTAAGAACGTTGTTGGCGTTCGAGGCACATATAAGCTTTCCAACGGGAAGACCCATCATTTTTGCGATATACGCTGCAAAAATATTTCCGAAGTTACCTGTGGGGACGCAGAAATTAACCTTGTCTCCGACAGATATTTCGCCGTTCGATAAAAGATCTGCATATGCGGAGAAGTAGTATACGATCTGCGGAACAAGTCTACCCCAGTTTATAGAGTTTGCACTTGAAAGGATCACACCCTTTTCATCAGCCAGCTTTGCAAATTCAGAATCCGAGAAGATTGCTTTAACTCCGTTCTGAGCATCATCGAAGTTACCGTAAATAGCACAAACGTTTACATTGTTACCGGTCTGAGACGCCATTTGGAGCTTCTGTACGCGGCTTACGCCGTCGTTCGGATAAAAGACCATGATGTTGATTCCTTCTGCATCTTTATATCCCTCGAGCGCCGCCTTTCCGGTATCTCCGCTTGTAGCAACAAGGATAAGAGCCGTACGCTTTTCATTGGTCTTAACCAAAGCCTTGGAAAGCAGCTTCGGCATGATCTGGAGCGCCATATCCTTGAATGCAGACGTGGGACCGTGCCAAAGCTCCAAAGAATACAGAGAATCCTTTATCTTTTTCATGGGAGCACATCCACCGACAAAAGAAGTCTCATTGTAAGCCTTTTCACAGCATTCACGAATCTCCTCATCGGTATAATCGGTAAGGAATAATTCAAGAACCTTTTTGGCTCTTTCGGGGTAGGAAAGAACCGAGAGGGAAGAAATAAAATCGTTTGAAATCTGCGGTATCTCCTCGGGAATGAAAAGTCCTCCGTCGGATGCAAGACCGAGCTTGATCGCCTCAGCAGATAAATATTTTTTCTTTTCAGCTGATGCATCTCTTGTACTTACGTAATTCATAATTTTTGTCCACCTTTTTAGAAAAACTTATCTTATACCAGTATAGAAATCAAGTGCATTTCTATAGAAAATTTTGTCGATGCTGTCTTCGGAATAGTTAAGCCTTAACAGCTCCTCATAAATTTTATACACATCGCGGATATCGGAAAATCCGCACGGAAGATCTGTTCCGTCCCAATCTGCGCCCATACAGAGAAAATCAGCGGCTCCGTTTGCCATATAATACTCTATATGCTTCACAACGTCGTATACGTCCGTTTCCTCATCCTTTTTATCCGCAAGATGGCTGTTACACAGGCTTATACCGACGATTCCGCCAAGCTCATTTATCGCATTCAAATGCTTATCGCGAAGATTTCTTGAATGAGAATAAACCGAGTATGAATTAGAGTGTGACGCTATGACGGGCTTTTTATGCTCGTACGCGAGCGAAATAATATCGTCCGCACTGTTTTCCGATGCGTGTGAAATATCAGGAACGATCCCTCTTTCAAAGCACCCGCAAACGACGTGCTTTCCAAAATCCGTTAGTCCGTTATTTGTATTATGTGAACCGCCAATAACAGTATCTCCGCCCCAAAGAAGGGTCAGATACCATGTTCCGTTTTTTTTGAGAACGTCGAGTCGGTTAATATCGTTGCCAAGGATCCTTGCATCCTCGACAGCAGGTAAGATCACAGTCTTTTTTTCTGCAATTCCACACCTGAGCTCATACGAGGTCTTTGCAACGGTCACAAGGTCGATGTTTTCCTTCACCTCATCCATAAGCTTATCATACGCCAGCAAATAGTTAGCATAGCCCGCATCGTTATCAAGTCTCGGGCTTGCAAAGAATGCAAAATTCTGAACGTAATTGTCAAAGCATGCTGCTTTTTCCAAAGAAACGTGGCAATCGTTTTCACGAAGCCTTGCGTTTTTTCTGTATATAGCCAACGCCGTATCGCAATGTAAATCAAATAATCTCATAAAAATCACCCGTACGCTAAAAAAAATTGAGCTTTAAATTATATTACCGTAAATATCGAAAGCATTATCAATATAATTCAGCTTGTGCAGTCTGTATGTTTTATCGGGGTATTTGGCAAAATATATCTCACAAACGTCAAAGCGTATTCTCTTATCAATTCCGTTATTGTAAACGTATGCAAGCGCAGCCTCAACCGTGTTCATTCTTTTCCTGTACGTTACGGCATCGGCGGGACGACCGCACGAATACGGCTCCTTATATTTTGCGGGAAAGGTACGCGTTTTGACCTCAACGAAAGCTATCACGTCGTCATTCTCGGCAATAATATCTATTTCCTTTTTTGAAACGCGTACGTTACGTGCGTCTATCTTAAAACCGCACTCTTCCAAATATCTGCACGCGCGAAATTCACCGATATCACCTATGTTTTTAGTTGAAAGCTCATTCATAGCGTTATTTACCGTTAAGCTTATCAAGATGAATAAATGATCTACGGTGAATGGGAGATATACCGTACTCTTTTATAAGTGCCATATGCTCCTTCGTTCCGTATCCCTTATGCTTTGCTATGTTGTATTGCGGATATTCCTTATCAAGCTCTATGCAAAGCCGATCTCTCGTCACCTTTGCAAGGATGGACGCCGCAGCAATGCTGGGCACAAGCGCATCTCCCTTAATAACAGCCTTTGCCGGAAGGGTAAACGAGCGTGCACAGTTACCGTCGATCAGAAGATAATCCGGCGTTACCGAAAGACCGTCAACCGCACGCCTCATAGCAAGCAGCGTAGCTTCAAGAATATTCAGGCTGTCTATCTCCTCAACGGTAGCGAACGCAACCGAATAAGCAACCGCCTCTTTACAAATAACGTCATAAAGCTTTTCTCTCTTTTTCTCCGACAGCTTTTTGGAGTCGTTAAGGCCCTCAATCATAAGACCGCAGGGAAGAATGCATGCTGCTGCGCAAACAGGTCCGCATAAGGGTCCACGCCCCGCCTCATCAACTCCGCAAACAACGTTATACCCCATGGATATAAGCTCTGACTCAAAATTATAGTCCATGTTTAAGAAATGATCCTTTCTTATTCAAATAGGTCGAGCGTGATTTTACCGATCTTTCCGCCGCGAAATTCGTCAAGAAGTATCTTCGAGCCCTTTTCAGTATCGTATATTCCGCCGCGAAGCAGAAACCCTCTTTTCTTGCAGACAAGCTCAAGCAATTCATAATCGTTAAGTTCAGAATAATCCTCTGTAAGCTTATATCTTTCATTCAGCATTTCGGGATAAAGGCTTCTCAAGCGTGAAAGCAGAGTACAAGCAAGCGATTCTATATCAAGAATATCGTCCTTTACCGCGCCTGTAAGCGCAAGATTTTCACCGAGAGACTGATTCTCGAATTTAGGCCAGAGAACGCCCGGCATATCCATCAGATCTATACCGATGGTGGTGGAAAACCACTGCTTGTTAAGCGTTACACCCGGTCTGTCCTCAACCTTCGCTCTCTTTTCTCCGCTGATCTTATTGATAAAAGAGGATTTTCCAACGTTCGGCACACCGACGACCATCGCCTTAAGCTTTCGTCCACTCATACCTTTTTTCTCAAAACTCTGAAGCTTTTCGGCACAAAGCTGAGTATAGGCGCTCTTTATCTGATTGAAGCCCTTTCCGTTTATACAGTTACACGGAATACATATGCTTCCGTCAACAGAATATTTTTTGCAAAATAAGGATGTTTTATTATCGTCCGCAAGATCGGATTTGTTTAGAAGAATGATCCTCGGCTTCTGTGAAGTAAGTCTTACGATGTCGGGATTTCTCGAGCTTATCGGAACTCTTGCGTCGAGAATTTCAATTATAAAGTCTACGTTTTTTATATTTTCCGAGATAAGGCGCTCGGTTTTTGCCATATGCCCCGGAAACCATTGTATAACCTGTGACGGCATTTTTTTGACACCTTTCTGATTTTGATATTTTGTACGTCAATCAACCAATATTGCAAATCGGTCAATAGGAGTCACGCGACAGAGCACGTGACCGAAAATTATTCTTTTATCAACAAATCCTACCTTATCGCTTCTCGAGTCGGAGGAATTCCAGCGATTGTCTCCCATCACGAACACGCAACCCTCCGGAACCTGAATCGGATAGTCATACAAGCCCGTCCATCCCGTATTAAGAAGGGAATAGTAAGCATGCTCGTCCTCATATACGAACGGATTGCTGAAATCGGTATCGTCCGCGGCATAGATCTTGACAACAAGTCCGTTTCCGCTACGTTTTATATCTATCCATTCGCCCTCTGTGGCAATAACTCTTTTGATCAAAGGCTTGTTGTAATATTCGTTATTAAGATGAAATACAACTATGTCTCCACACGACGGCTCATAAAACAACTCGTTTGTAATAAGCACGTCACCGTGTTCAAGAGTTTTGTTCATCGAATCACCGTCAACAACGCAAATCCTGATGCCAAGAGCGAAAATGAGCATTATCACGCATGCACAGGTAACTATTAATTCAAGGTATTCGAACATGGAAAATGCCGTTGTTGAATCCGATGTTCTTACATTTACCGATGTATTATTCATTATGCGTTCCTCCGTTAAATACGCTTTATAAGATCCGAAAGAAGCTCGTAGCCGTTTTCCTTATAATTATGCTGTGCTGATGCGGTAGCCTCGTTGAAGGTATCGATTCCGCTTCTCTTTATCTCATCTGAGGAATATATGAGATAGGGAACGGGAGAGGACGTATGAGTTCTGATAGAGCACGGTGTGGGATGATCGGGAAGAACCATTATCTTGAACGGGGAATCTCCCGATCTGAGATAATCGTAGATCTTCGATACAATATGCTTATCAATCATTTCTACGGTGTTCACCTTAAGGGCAGCATCCCCCTTATGTCCACTTTCATCCGGTGCTTCAACATGAACGTAAACAAGCTGTGAGCCTTCTTCAAACGCCTTTATTGCAGCATTGCCCTTGCTTTCAAAATCGGTATACGGAGTTCCCGTCGCCCCCGGTACGGCAGGCGTATCCATACCCGCACACTTACCTATGCCCTTAATAAGATCGACAGCCGCAATTACCGTTGCAGAACGAAGCCCCCATTTATCGCAGAAATTCGGCATCTGAGGCTTCTTTCCGGGGCTCCAAAGCCATATAGAATTA
>JBGVEZ010000140.1:0-14493 GCA_045120555.1 Eubacteriales bacterium | reverse complement strand
AAGCACGACAACAAGGTGGATTTTGCAAACTACCTCTATTCAAAGACGGGTGTTTCGCTTAACACACACTCTATCTTTGACGTTCAGATAAAGAGACTTCACGAATATAAGAGACAGCTTCTCAACGCACTTAATATAATCGGTCTTTATCTCTATCTTAAGGATAACCCGAACGCTCCATTCCAGCCCCAGACATTTATCTTCGGTGCGAAGGCTGCTCCCGGATATTATCTCGCAAAGAGAATTATCAAGCTTATCTGCTGTCTCGCAGAGGAGATCGACAAGGATTTCCTTATCCGCGACAAGCTCCGCGTGGTATTCCTTGAGGACTACAACGTAAGCATGGCAGAGCGTCTCATCCCCTCCGCCGAGATCTCCGAGCAGATCTCTCTTGCGGGTAAGGAGGCGAGCGGAACAGGTTGTATGAAGCTCATGATCAACGGCGCGGTTACTATCGGTACTCTCGATGGCGCAAACGTTGAAATGCAGGCGGCTGTAGGCGAAGAAAACATCTGGATCTTCGGTCTTAACGCGAAGGAGGTTGAATCCCTCTGGCTTAGCGGCTACCGCGCTTCCGAATACTATGCGGCAAACTCCATGCTCCGCAGAATCGTTGACAGACTTAACGTAGGCTTTGCCGGAGAATCCTTCTCGGACCTTGCATCCTATCTGCTTGCGGGTCACGGAATTGCCGATCCTTATATGTGTCTTGCTGATTTTGAATCCTACCGCCAGTCGCATCAGTCTCTTACCGAGGCTTACAGCGACAGAGACCGTTGGAACAAGATATCCCTTATGAACATTGCGTCCGCAGGTCACTTTGCCGCAGACCGCTCTATAGAGGAATACGCAAGCAGAATCTGGCACCTTAAGCCTCTCAACAATAAATAAACCCGTGCGGTGATGCCGTACGTATAAATTGATATGGGCTGCTTCACAATGCTGTGGGGCAGCCCTGAAAGGAACTTTATGATAACCAAGGCTAACAGATACGGCGAATGCTTTGATTCGGTTACCTTAAAAAAGAAGGTCGGCGGAAAGTACGTCGGAGCTTGCGGTGCATTTCGCGAGGGCGAAAGAATTACCTTTAAGCTGACGTTGCCGAGGGGGATCGGTGCTTCGGGCGCGGTCCTTAGGCTTACTCCCGACGGTGGCGCACCAAAGGATCATCCCTTTGAGGTGTCCGAGCACGGACTCACCGAGGAATATACGCTTACGCTGAGACCGAGGACCGGTCTTTATTTCTACGAGATACTGATCCTTCGCGGGCTTGAAACGCTGTTTTCCGACACGGACGATAACGACGGTATATCCTTCTCACAGACCGAGGGTAATAAATTCACTCTGCTTATTTACGGCAAGGAATACACAGTACCCACGGGCTTTTCTCAGGGTATAATGTATCACATCTTCGTAGACCGCTTTTCCCGCTCGGATTCCTTTGAAGTGCCGAGACGCACCGATGCCGAATATGAGGATGACTGGTACGGCGGAAGGCTTCAGTATGCAAAGGTAAGAGGCGGACACGTTGAAAACAACCGCTTTTTCGGTGGAAATCTCTACGGCGTTATCGATAAGCTTGATTATCTTGAATCGCTTGGTGTCAGCACGATATATCTCTCCCCGATATTTGAGGCGTACTCAAATCACAAGTACGATACGGGCAACTACATGAAGGTGGACGAGGGCTTTGGCGGCGATGAGGCGCTGAAAAAGCTGATTGATGAGGCACACGCAAGAGGAATGAAAATAATCCTTGACGGTGTTTTCAATCACACGGGCGACGATTCGGTCTACTTCAATAAAAAAGAAAAATATCCCGTCGTCGGCGCGTATAACGGCAAGGATTCCGTATATTATCCTTGGTTTACGTTCACCGAGCGCGAGGATGGGACGGTAAGCTATACAAGCTGGTGGGGCATTGAGATAATGCCGAGACTTAACCAGCACAAAAAGGAATGCCGTGATTTCTTCTGCGCGGAGGGCGGCGTTTGCGACAAATATATGAAAATGGGTATCGACGGTTTCCGCCTTGACGTTGCGGACGAGCTGTGCGATCCGTTTCTGTATGAATTCCGTGAAAGGCTGAGAACCGTAAATCCCGAGGCAATGCTTATAGGCGAGGTCTGGGAGAACGCGGTTACAAAATCCTCTTACGGAGAGCGCAGACATTATTTCGAGGGACGTCAGCTTGACAGCGTTATGAATTACCCGTTGCGTACCGCTGTGATCGACGCATTCCTCTATTCGGATGCCGAGCCGTTGGCTTATACGCTGAAGATGATCTACGCAACCTATCCTCACAGCGTGTGCCATAATCTTATGAACATAATCGGCACTCACGATACTGACAGAATTCTCAGCGTTCTCGGGGAATCTAACGGCGAGATGCTCACACCTAGTGAGGCGGATAACTCACGTCTGACGAAAAAAATGCGTGCCGTAGCCGAAAAGAGACTTATGGCGGCGAGCGCGGTACAGTATACCGGTTACGGTTTTCCTTCTCTTTATTACGGAGACGAAGCCGGTATGGAGGGGCTTTACGATCCCTTCTGCCGCAGACCTTATCCGTGGGGACGTGAGAACGAAGAGCTTTTAGAGCATTATAAAAGGCTTGGTAGGATAAGAAGAGATCCGATATTCGACGGTGGAGATTTCAAGATCCTGTATTCATCGGGCGGCTTGCTTATTTACGAGCGCGAAAAGGACGGAAGAACAGTTACCGTTGCGGTGAATTTTTCCGAGGAGCGCGTGCCGCTTCCCATCGCGATTATCGGACGCGATATGTATTCGGATGGTGACGTCGGCATGAGAGAGCTTTCCGCTTACGGATTTTGCATAGTTGAAGCAAAAAAAGACTGAAATAAAGAAAAGAGGACCGTATAATGAAGGACTTTATTTTTGAAAAGGGCGACAAGATTGTTTTTGCCGGTGATTCTGTCACCGATGCGGGCAGAAAGCAGCCGATTGCCGAGGCTGAGCACGATTGGCTCGGAAGGGGCTACGTCCGTGTTATCGAAAGCCTTCTCGGAGCGGTTTACCCTGACGTTCCGCTCCGGATAGTGAACGTCGGAACCTCCGGAAATAACAGCCGTGACCTTCTTGCAAGATTTGAACGAGACGTTACCTCGCAGAATCCGCAGTGGGTTTCCATTCTCATAGGCATAAACGACGTCTGGAGAATATTCGATACCCCCGCAATTCCCGAAAACACGGTTTCGACACATGAGTATAAAAAGAATCTCATCGCTATGATAGAAGCGGCAAGGGCTCTTGACAGCCTTAAGGGAATAATTCTCTGCACGCCCTATTATATGGAGCCGAACGAATCCGACCTCATGCGCGCGGAAATGGATAAATATTCCGAGATCGTGCGCGAGCTTGCGAAGGAATACGGTTGTATTTTGGTCGATTTTCAGGAGCTTTTGGCAAAATATTGCACCGTCAGACATTCCTCCTTCCTTGCATGGGACAGAGTTCACCCGAATCAGAGGGGCGCAACGCTTCTTGCGAGAGAGTTCCTTTCGCATTGCGGATTCGATTACGAGCATAAAGCGTATTAACGCATACTAAAGGAGAAGAAAAATGAAGATACTTACTATAAGCAGCGCAAACATGGATCTTGTGCTTACCACGGAAAAGGTTCCGCTCGGCGGAGAAACGTTCATCAGCCGTGAGGGATATCAGTACGTTCCCGGAGGCAAGGGAGCAAACAGTGCTCTCGCGTTCGCACGACTTGGCGGTGACAGCGTTTTCTGCACGTCGGTCGGCAACGATTCAAACGGCGACGCTCTTGTCTCTCTTTATGAAAAATCAGGGATCAATACCGAATACATAGAACGAAATACCACCGCTCCTACAGGTCTTGCGGCAATCATTCTTGAAAAGGAATGCGCACAGAACCGCATCATAGTCTATCCCGGTGCGAATATGCTTATATCTGCTCCTCAAATAGACAAGGCAATAGATTCAAAGCCGGATGCCGTCTTTATGCAGTTCGAGATCGCAACCGATGCAATTCTTTATGCGGCAAAGCAAGCGGCAGAGAATGGAATACCGATCTTCTTTGACGCAGGGCCCGCAAATCCCACGTTCCCTTATGAAAAGCTCCCGAAAATTACGCTTTTCTCCCCCAACGAGACCGAATGCGAGATCCTTACGGGTGTTACTCCCACTGATGAGGAGTCCTGCGTGAAGGCTGTAAGCGTGCTTCTTTCAAAAATGGATGCCGATTACATAGTTCTCAAGCTTGGTGGAAACGGCTGTTACGTTTACAAAAACGGAGAAGAGAAGGGAACACTTTGCCCCTCATATCCGGTAGAAAAGGTGGATACAACTGCGGCAGGCGATGCGTTTACCGCGGCTCTCACTCTTGAATACCTTGCAATAGGTGATATGATCCGTGCAGCAAAATACGCAAACGCTGTCGGTGCGATAACCGTTTCTCGAATGGGTGCATCCTCGTCGATCCCCGAAAGAAGTGAGGTCGAGGCGTTTATATCCGAAAGAGGAATCGACATTGGATAACGTTAAGCCGAGAATAAAATATCCGATCGTGGTTGAGGGGAAGTATGACAGACAGAAGGTGCTGTCGGCCGTTGATGCGGACTGCCTCTCAACCGACGGATTCGGAATATTCAACAATTCCGAGCTTTGTGCCACCCTGCGAGCTTTGGCAAGATCGGGACCGATAATCGTCCTTACCGACAGCGACAGCGCAGGCGCACTTATTCGCAAAAGAATATCACAGGCGGTGAAGGCGGATTCGATAATAAATCTGTATACCCCGCAGATAAAAGGCAAGGAAAAACGCAAAAAAACGCCTTCAAAGGAGGGCTTCCTCGGAGTTGAGGGCGTTGACGTGAAGACGATACGCGAGATACTTTTGCCCTTTGCCTCGGACGTGACGACAAAACGCAACAGCATAACAAAGACAACGATGTATCTTGACGGTCTTACAGGCTGTCAAAACAGCTCGGATATGCGTGACCGTGTTGCGGAGTACTTCTCTCTTCCGAAGGGAATGACCCCAAATGCGCTCCTTTGTGCGCTTTCTTATATTGCTACTGATGAGGAATACGAAGAATCTGTAAAAAAAGCTAAACAATAAAAAATGCCGCCGTCCGACATCTGTCGGGCGGCGGTCATCTTATATAAAGAGTATTAAGCTATAAGCTTATGCTCTTACCTTCTTCTTGCTTACGATGAAAGCAACTGCAACACCTGCAAGAGCTGCCATAGCGATGATCACGAAGGAAGCGTCGCCTGTGGAGGGGTTGGAGGGAGCGGTTGTTTCGGGAGCAGCTACTGTTGTTTCGGGAGCAGCTACTGTTGTCTCGGGAGCAGCTACTGTTGTTTCGGGAGCAGCTGTTGTTGTTTCGGTAGTACCGTCAGCGAAAACGATAGTGATGGACTTCCAGTAGAAGGTAAAACCGAGATCGTGCTCGAGCTTGAAGAACTTATATGTTTCTGCATCGGGAGTGATTGTGTAGGTCTTAACACCGGCTGTGGTGGAAAGCTTTGTAGTGTAGGTAGCACCCTGAGCCTCGTTGCCGAATGTGAAGATAACAGCATTAGCGTTAGAGTGAGTAACATCCTTTGTGTCGGAGTATACAAGCTCGATCTTTGCGATGGGCTTTGCGAAAGCGGTAGTGTTCCAGATGCTGGAGGTGTTACCGTTCTTGTCTCTCATCTGAAGACCGTCGCCGTAGTTACCCATCTGAATGAATTCGAAGCTTGCACCGCCGATGGTTTTTGTGCCTGCAGCATAGGTCTTGTCAGCAAGACTGAGAGTGCCAACGGAAAGCTCAATGCTGTTTACTGCGGGAGTTTCGGGAACAACGGGAGCTGCTGTGGTTTCGGGAGCCTTTGTTGTAACGGGAGCAGCGGTTGTAACGGGAGCAGTTGTTGTAACGGGAGTGGTTGTTGTAACGGGAGTGGTTTCTACAGGAGTAGAGCCTGTGCCGCCTACCTTATATACATAGAAATCGGAAGGGAATCCTCCGGCACTGCCGGAAGCGCTAGTGTTTTTGTAAGCGCGGAATTTGCCGGCGCTACCCTTATTACTTGCGAGACGGACAGTATCATTACCAACGCCACAGAACTGGAACTTGCCGTTTGCGCATGTAACTTTCCAATTGTATGAGCCGCTCTTGATTCCATTATCGTTGCCACCCTTGGGAGCGACTGTAACTCCATTGCAGTCGGTGAGCTTTACGGAGCCTTCGCTGACAACAGTGATTGTCCAAACAGCGGTGTCGTTAACGCCGGTAAGCTTTCCATTTGTGGGAGTTACATTCTGTGTAAGAACCCAAGAAGAACCGTCGAACTTATCCATGGCAACGTTTGAAGCCACAGTAACAATAACGTACTTACCTGTTGTGAGCTGATCAAGAGATGTGATCTGTTCAGCATCGCTTGCCGCGCTTGTTGCGAAGGGGATCATGAGAACGATCATGACTGCAACGAGCATCACGGAAAGGAGCTTTGTGATGTTTTTGTTCATTTTAAATGACCTCCAAAAATTTTGTCAAATTATGACTTATAAAAGCCTCTAATATTATACCACAAATACCGCTGAAAGTCAAGGGAAAAAGCAAATTATGTTAAATTTTTAAGTAAATTAAAAAAAGGCAAGGTGAAAATTCCTTGCCTTTGTGTATTATTTTGAGAGGATCGCTTTATCGTCCCCGAACTGACTTCCGCTGTTCGCCTCGAAGAGGGAGAGAAGCTGTTCTATGGTGAGTTTTTTCTTTTCCTCGCCGCGGACGTCTACCACAACGTTACCCTCGTGCATCATGATAAGTCGATTGCCGTATTTGATGGCGTCGTGCATATTGTGCGTGATCATGAGGGTGGTGAGGTTGTTTTCGGAAACGATCTTGTCGGTAAGGTGGAGGACCTTGGAAGCGGTTTTCGGGTCGAGAGCCGCAGTATGCTCGTCAAGGAGGAGGAGCTTCGGGCTGTTGAGCGTTGCCATAAGAAGGGTTACCGCCTGTCTCTGACCGCCCGAAAGCAGACCGACCTTTGATGAAAGTCTTGATTCAAGTCCGAGCTCGAGGGTTGCGAGAAGCTCCTTATATCTCTCGCGCTCCGCTTTTCTTATGCCCCATACAAGCTTGCGCTTTGTTCCGCGTCTTGCGGCGATAGAGAGGTTTTCGGCGATCTCCATGTCGGGTGCCGTGCCCTTCATCGGGTCCTGAAAAACTCTGCCGAGGAATTTTGCTCTTTTATGCTCAGGCATATTGGTAACGTCAACGCCGTCAAGCTCTATCTTTCCGTAGTCCGGCTTCCAAACGCCTGCAATGGCGTTGAGAAGGGTGGATTTTCCTGCGCCGTTACCGCCGATTACGGTTACGAAATCGCCGTCCTCAAGGGTGAGATTAAGACCGCAGAGAGCGGTTTTTGCGTTTACCGTTCCGGGATTGAAGGTCTTCTGCAGATCTGTGATCTTAAGCATTTGCGTCACCTCCGTCAGCTTCGTTTGCGTTCTTCGGAGCTATATAGAGCGGCTTCTGCTTTGTGAAGTATTCCTTCTTTATATAAGGAACAGCAAGGAAGAGAGCAACTATGATTGCGGAGAGCATCTTGAGGAAGTCGGTTTTAAGACCGAGAAGGATAACGAAGTTATATATTATGTAGTAGACGATACCGCCGCCGACAACACCGATGAGGCTGACGACGAAATTCGGCTTGATTCGGAGAGAGACCGAAAGACCGATATAGATAGCCGCAAGTCCGATAACTATCGCGCCTCTTCCCTCGTTGATATTTGCAGAGCCCTTGTACTGTGCAAGGAGTGCGCCTGCAAGAGCGACCACGCCGTTCGATATCGCAAGTCCGATGACCTTGTTTCGCTTTACGTCAACGCCCTGCGCGCGGCTCATATCGGGGTTATCACCCGTCGATTTGAGTGTAAGACCGACCTCGGTGTAGAAGAAGAGCCAGAGTCCAACGATAACTGCGGCGATTATGATAACAGCGGCAACTATCGCCATTGGGTTATTGCTCATGTTGAGGATAAGCTTGTAGTCACGCGAGCTTATCTGAACAAGCGATTTACCGCCGAGGATGGTGAGGTTTACCGAATAGAGCATAAGCTGTGTGAGGATACCTGCGAGTATTGCGGGAATGCCCAATGCCGAATGAAGAAGGCCGGTGACCGTTCCTGCAAGTGCGCCTGCAAGGAATGCAACGATGACGCTGACCCACGCGGGAACGCCCGCTGAAATGAGTACGGCACATACGCACATACCTGTGCAGATCGAACCGTCTACCGAAAGATCGGCAATATCAAGAATTTTGTAGGAGATATAGACGCCTATCGCCATTATTCCCCATATAAGACCCTCTGCAACTGCACCGGGTAATGCGTTTAAGAATACCATTTTAACGTGTGACTCCTATTAGTTTTCGGGAACCGTGATTCCGAGCTTTGCACAGAGATCCTTGTTGTATACTACAGTGGGTGTGAGTGTTTTGATCTCGATATCTGCTGCGCTCTTCTTGCCGAGAAGGATCTCAGCCGCCATCTTACCTGTTTCTCTGCCGAGTTCGTAGTAATTGATCGCAAGGCTTGCGTAGCAGATGGTTCCGCCGTAGCTTGTGAATACGGGAACGTTCTTATCGTTGCAGATGCTTCCGACTACGGTGTCGTTCTGAGCGACGGTATTGTCGGAGGGAACGTAGATAGCCTTACATTCGGATGCTGCGGAATTTGTGATAGCCTGAAGCTCTGTTGCCGCATCGGAGAAGGTGAAAGCCTTAACGACGATGCCCTTTGCCTCAAAGAGAGCCTTAACAGCATTATACTGAACGAGAGAGTTTGATTCGTTGGAGCAGTAGATAACGCCAACCTTGTCACCGGATACGAGACCGAGGGTGTCTATCATCATCTGAGCCTGCTCTGCGAAGGGAACTGCATCGGACGTGCCGGATACGTTTGCGGGGATGTTGTTCTTGAAGGTGTCATTGTAGTCGGTAACGGACGTGCCAAGAACGGGAATTGTAGAGGTAGCCTCAGCCGCTGCCGTGAGGGCGGGAGTTGCATTTGCCATAATGAGGTTAACGCCTCTTGCCGTAAAGGTGTTGATAACGGTAGAGCAGAGATTCGGCTCACCTGCAACCTGAACGTCAATATTAACTGTCTTGCCCTCTGCCTTGAGTGCTTCGGTGAGAGCATCTATAAAGCCCTGTGTAGCCTGATCGAGAGAATCGTGCTCCATGAGCTGACATACACCAACTGTGAAATCCGTCTTTTCACCGCAGGAAGCGATCGAAAGACATACGCTTGCGCACATAACGAGTGCCAATACAAGGGAAATAACCTTTTTCATAATAAAGTCTCCTTTAATTTGAAATATTTATTCATACGGTCCTTTGCACCGTAAAAATCATTAAAAAAGAAAAGCCTGCCCATTTCTCCAAAGGAGAAAGAACAGGGACGGTAAAAAAATACCGCGGTACCACTCTGCTTTATTCTTTTCTCACGAAAAGAACCTTATCGGGTGCAAGCACACCCTGTGCGATGTAACGGTCGCCCCCGTCAAACCTACGTAGTTTTAAAACCTTCAGCTCGCAGCTCGCGGAATGAATTCACCGAATGCGCAATACTGCCTTTCACCAACCGACAGCTCTCTGAATTGCGATCAACGGGTACTGGTTTCCGCTCAAACGCTTTTAAAATATATGCTATAGTATATCACAAAATCGGGGATTTGTCAAGGGGTTATGAGAAAAAACATAAAATTTCCTTCAAAAAACATAAGGCGAACGCAAAACCGTTCGCCCGTCGATGATTGAATACTTATTTGTTATTGAAATTATGCTTTTGCTCTTGGTTCCTGAAATACTCCTCGTATCCGCCGATCTCTATGGCGGGGACGTAGGTTTGGGCGTATACGATCCCGCCTTTACCGTTAGTGCCCTTTTCTTTGTAAAAGACGTAGAAGGGAATACCGATCGACGGATCTACTCCGCTTGTGCAGAACATGTATTTCATTTCAACGAAATCGTAATCCTCGAAGCTTATTGCCTCCATATCCCTTGCACAGGCGGGGCAATAGTGAAAACCAAAGCAGTAGCCGTTGAACAGAAGGGCTTCTGCTTCATCCAAGGATATTTTTCTTTCATTTGAGACGATGGAATAAAAGCCGGAGTCGGGACCTCGTTTTTTTACATATCCGATTAAATTTATACCTGTTTCTATTTCAATGTAGTCGGAGTTTTCGGATGGAAAGAGCCTTGTCGGGAAAAGATCGGGGAGGCTTTGATCATAGTACCTGACTGTTGGACCGCCGATTCCACTTACTACTTCTGCTTCTGTGAAGGAAACGTCAAAGATATCAAACAGCTTGCTTTTTATGGATTCCAGTGATTCTAATATTTCAGCATCACTTTTTTCCTTGTCGATTATGAGCTCTTCTCCATCAAAAACGAAATTTTCTTGCTTTGTGCCGTAACCAAAATATATTACTACAATTGTGTAGCCCAACCTTTGTTCTACATCGACCTCGTAATTCTCAGACCTAAAGTGTTTCATGCGCATACCGCTGTTGTCCTTGCTTGGTAGAAGCTTCTCATTTAATGATTCTGATAATTTCGGGAGAAAGCTGTTTATAAAATCGTCAAGTTCTTCCTCATTATACTCTTTTTCATCAGCGTTGAACTTATATATTCCCATATAGTCGCTATCCGGAATGGGATTAAGATTATGCTTAAAGTAATCTCTTGATGAAACAACTACCTCTGAATAATTGCCGGTTGAGTCGGTGTTTGCAGGCTTGTCAAATCCGAACAGCTTTGCAAGCTCATCTGCCGAATATAAGGTGTTATCCCATACCGGGACTGCGGGAAGAGTGACTTGCGGCTCGGTTATTGTGCTTTCTGTTGTTGTGCTGTTCCCGTCCTCCCACATCATCGGCAAAGCGATAACCGCCCCGACAATTACGGCAAAGCAAGCGGCGATTGCACCGAGGCGGAGCCATACTGACCTTGCGGGCTTTCTTTTTATGTTCGTTTTTGCGTAGACCTTGTTCTTAACAGATGTAAGCACGTCTGGCGGCAGGTCGATTGCATCAAGATCGTCCGCGAATGCGTCAAGCTCTGCGGGCGTTGCTTTATCGAATAATTCTCGCAGATTCTTTTTCATGCGTCTTTACCTCCAAATATTTTTCGCAGCTTATCGAGGGATCTGTGTGTGCGTGTGTCCACGTTTGATACGGTCAGCTTGAGTGCGTTTGCGATGTCCTTTGACGATTCACCGAGATAGTATTTTCTGAAAATTATGCCCGAATCCGGTTCTCCGAGGCTCTTGACCGCATCAAGCACCTCGCGTCGCAGCTCGTCCTCGACAAGCTCGCCTTCGATATCGATGTCATCCGATATGTGAATAAAGCTGTTTTCGTCATCGGTTGAAAGCTCGCCCTGCTGTTTTTTACGCTTACGCAAAAGATCGGTTGCGTTGTTGCGTGCAAGAACACAGAGATATGATCTTATGCTTGATTTCTTCGGGTCATATTTTTGCAGATCGATATAGAACTCACTGAACGTATCCGCCACACAGTCCTCAATGTCCGAGGAGACGTAAAGAGAATCCGCAAGCCTGCCTCTTACAACGGCATAAACAAGACCTGCATATTGATTCATTAATTGTTCCATACCGGCGTTCGGGTCCTTATGCAGTAAACGCAGTAATTTGGTATCCTCCATAGTCTCACCTCTTTTGAATCGATTCAATAATAAATGCGTATGAAAAAGTGACATCTTACATATAAACAAAAAATATAGAAAATAAATATATACCGAAAAAGCACACCGCGCGGATGTGCTTTCTCTTGGCTTAATTTAATCCTCTTTCTTGCATACGGCTATCACAGCGATGCCGACAAGAGCAACGATCGCAATAGCGCCGCCGACAGTAGAGCCGCATCCTGCGGATTTTGGAGCTTCGGTCTCGGGAGCCTTAGTAGTTTCGGGCACCTTAGTAGCTTCGGGCGCCTTGGTGGTTTCGGGAGCCTTAGTAGTTTCGGGTGCCTTGGTGGTTTCGGGCGCCTTGGAGGTTTCGGGCGCCTTAGTGGTTTCGGGCGCCTTGGAGGTTTCGGGTGCCTTGGAGGTTTCGGGTGCCTTGGTGGTTTCGGGCGCCTTGGTGGTTTCGGGAGCCTTGGAGGTTTCGGGAGCCTTGGAGGTTTCGGGCGCCTTGGTAGTTTCGGGAGTCTTGTTATCGTCGAATGCGTCGGGCTGCTCGCCTTCCTTATATTCAACGCACGAAATTATGCGAACAACGTCACCGTTCATCTCGACGGTATATTTTCTGCCGAAATTGTTACGGGAAAGGATTGCACAGTATCCGTCCATGCCCGCTTCATACTTGACACCGTTGTATTCGATGAATTCGGGCCAGTTGAGGGATTCTGCGTATGCGTCCTCGTCCGTTCCCTCGGGGAGAACGTCCTCAAGGAAGCCGTAGGTAAGACTGCAGTAATAAACCTCGTAGATTTCGCCCTTCTTGACGTAGCCAAGATATTCACGGTCAGGAAGGCTGCCGCCGAAGCCTCCGAGCCAATCAACCGTATAGGTGTTGTCATCCTTGTTGTAGTATTCGCCGTCCTCGAGTGCGCGGATCTCTGCTATCTTCGCATCGTCGATCACGAAATATTTGTGAAGAACCGCTTCAAATTCCGCAGCGGGAACCTTCTGCGCTTTAGGGGCGTCGTCCTCCCAGGTAATGAAATCGTCGCAAGCCTTTACGTACATATAATAAGCGTCGTAGTCATAGAAATGGTCCAGCGCATCAAGACTGTCCTGAAGGGTTGCCGCCATCGGATCGGCAGCACTTGCGCTTATTGAAAGAGCGGCGATGACGATGGTGAGAATAAGTAAGATGGAAACAGCTTTTTTCATGGATTTTGATGTCCTCCGATAGGTTTTAATGTAAATATTATAACATAGGGGTACTTGTTTGTCAATAGAATTTGGATTTTTTTGGGAGGGGAAAAGCCATCCGGGATTTTGGGTGGCTTTATGTTGGTGAAACGTTCGATTGAATGTCCGAACTAAGCTTTCGGATATGCGGAAAATAAAGAAAAGCCCCGTGCGAGGCGGGGCGAATATTACAAATCTTTTTGTTTAGTAACAATTAACACTTTTACGCGTTCGCAAAGTTTTGTATATTCCGGATTATCACGGAGCGGTTCAAAATTATTTCCGTTGAGAATATCATAATAATTGCTGGGAAACAGGCAATAGCAACTACACATACCATTCATTTGAGTGGACATATAGATCATTCTCTCTTCTGGACTGTCAGGATTATTATCACGGTTCATCCAATCCTCTTTGGCTCGCCATTCCATTCCGTCAATAAAACGGCAGGATGTCGGCAATACGACCTCATCTGTAATCATCATTGTATCCTCTAACAGCTTTACTACAGCTTCTATTTTCGAAAGAGCCTCGTCTTGATCACCCGAAGATATTGACCGTACCGCAGATTTGAGTCCGAGTTCAATTCGATCATCTATCCACATATCAGGGCAACTATCCTCAGCATCACAACGAATTAACGAAAGCATGGTTTCCATAAATTTATCCACAGCTTGTTTATGTTCGTTGCTTTCTCCCCACTTTAGCAAGTAGCGTGGGCAAAGTAATGTGTTGAATGCCTGATACAATTGATATCTACGCTCCGGCTCAAATTTTTCTGCATCACCGCGTCGGAAATACCTGTTAAACAACAGTGCACGCGCGGAGCAATCAAAGGATGTTGTATATTTACTCAAAAAGTCTTCTAAATGTTCATCATCCTCGATTTCCGCCATTGTTTCTATTACATGCGGCTGCATAGGGTGACGTTCAAGGTAGGCTTCTGCCAGCAAACGTGCCTCGGGAAGTATTTTAGGATCGCGGAATGCTCTGTCGTTTCCTTCAACCCACGGACGCCAAGCAGAATCACTGTTGAGATAATTTCTTCGTATATCACGAAGAAGATCAACAATTTTATCGGCATCATAATCACGTTTTATACACTCACGGCGAAGTTCATCAAATGTTTGAACCGCGCGTTTTTCTTTTTCGATTTGAGGCATTCCAAGCAGCTCGTCAACCGTCACGGAAAGCTCTTCGGCGATGGAAGGGATCAGTTCAAGATCCGGATAGGTCGTGCCGTTTTCCCAACGACTAATAGATTGATATGTTACACCCAAGCGATCGGCAAGTGCTTCTTGCGTTAAATCGTTTTTCTTTCGGAAGTTACGTATATTTTCTCCAATTGCAAGTTTCATTTTTCCTCCTTGTACGAGTGATTGCTTTGCAAAGCATTTCTTTTGTCGACACCTATATTATACTATAAATTTATCAAAATTTCAATAACGCATTTTGAGAGAAAAATTATCAATTAGTGTTATATTTTCCGCTTTCCCGACGCTTGCGTCTGGGGCAAGCATAGCGCGTGGACGTCCACCGCCAAATGGCGGCGCCCTCCTCGCACCGTCCCTG
>JBGVEZ010000139.1:0-8253 GCA_045120555.1 Eubacteriales bacterium | reverse complement strand
TTTTGCAAAGCAGGAATCGTACGTCAGAACCGAATTCAACATCGCAAAAAACAATTTCGGAAAAGAAATATATATAATCCACCTTGATGAGGTTAAGCCGAGTGATATTCCCAACAGATACACCTTCTGGTGGGCTTCCATAAGCGACCTTCAGAGCTTCGAGGCGTTTCGTCACAAAAGCGTAAGCTCGTGCGTATATGAAATTCTCGATTCTCTCGGCATTGACGGAGTCGAAGACGAGGAAAGCTCATATACAAAGGATTTCAAGCATTTTGTTGAAAAGGTCTCCGCAAGCGAAGGCTTTCTTGCGTGCCCTGACGGAACGGTATATACCGAGTCGGAGGGCGAATGCCTTTACGTAAGCGGTGACGTTTCACATGCGATGTGGCTTCTTACCCCGCAATACATGAAAAAATTGAGCCTCGTTTTCTCGGATATCCCGCGTTGGGTATCATCCTCGGCACTCCCGAAAAGCGAGCTGTTCAGGATCATAGTTTTATCAAGACAGCTGCTGACGGAGGACGGACTCATCATCCTCAAAACCGATATTCAAAGATTCGTTGACTGCAAAAGCTTCTGCGATGAAATTATCGGGGAGCAAAATCTCGTCGGCGTGATCACGGTAGAAAGAAAATCAAGATCGGTGAACTGTATCGGTCTTAACAACGATTTTTTGCTGATTTATTCGCCAAACACCTGCGTTTTCAAGCGGCTTGAGGATTACATTGCCGAATGCCCGGATGCTGAAGGCGTAAAAAGTAACTGGAACGATCCGAAATATTCCTCAACGAAGAGCCTGATAAAGGACATTCTTAACATATTCCTTCCACGCAACGGAATTCTTACCGAGCTGTATACAACGTCCGACGTCCACGCAATGGTGATTGACGAGCTGAACAAAAAGGACGGCGGCGAAAGAAGATATATTCTGATAGGCGGCGGTTTGGATGCGGAGAGATCACAGGAGCTTGGGTGTAAGTATTTGAAAATACATAATTACAAATATCAACAATAAATCGCAAAGAAATAAGGACGGACAATGATGCAAGCATCAAAAATCCGTCCTTTCTTTTTATTATAAAAGCTTACAAATCAAATATCTTCACAAGCTCCCTCGCAACTCCATCCTCTTTACACGTAAATTCGGTAGAGCGTATCCCCTGTCTTTCGGCGTAGGAGTCCTTGAGAGCATATCCGTTCGGATTTTCGGACAGCATTTGGATATCATTCCAGTTGTCACCAAAGGTGAGGATATTTTCACGGTCGATTCCGAGAAATTCGGCGGTATCGAGAACCGCATTCCATTTGTCGGCGCGCTCATGTCTGAAATAAAGGCGCGTGCTTATATCCGCAACAACTCCGTTCCAATCCACGCGAAGGCAGGAGCTATTATTTCCGATCGCATTAAGGTGATCGCAAAGCTTTTGCGCATATTCAACCTTCGGCAATATGGTTAATCTCGCCATTTCAACATTCGGCATTCTATCAAACGAAATTACCTCATGCTCAGAGCTTTCCCACAAGGATTTATAATATGGGGACATCGCCTCGGGCTTGATCGTTCCGAAATAATGCCTTCCCTCCAGATGCAAGCCAATGATATTTTCAGCGCCGATCTCATTCCT
This sequence comes from Eubacteriales bacterium, assembly GCA_045120555.1. GTDB lineage: Bacteria > Bacillota > Clostridia > Oscillospirales > CAG-272 > SIG640. The sequence goes on along the minus strand of JBGVEZ010000139.1, from coordinate 6,628 downwards.
TATGATATCCCATGAAGCCTCCAGAGATTCGTGAGAAAGTGTTCTCGGCGGTATCATATCCCTCTCATTTATAAAATCATAAAGATATGCTCCGTTCAGAAGCCCCGCAGGTCCGTTTGCCTCGATAAGCTCTGCCACCCAGCGAACCATTCTCTCCGGGCGCGCGGAGCAGGGCATGAGATAGTGGCCCATATCCTTGAGCCTTTTGAGGGTCTCCACCGTAAAATCGGAAATTTCGGTTAGCTTTGTTACTATAGTATCGTCAATATCAAACGCTATAAGATGCTTTTCCATGGTTTTCTCCGTGTTTTTCAGAATGTATTGTAATTATTATATCATATTTCCGATTGTTTGTCAACAAAGGACGGAACAAAAATTGCGGAATACCGATAAGGGTATTCCGCAATTACCTTATTTGACGATCGACATTTCTAAAACGACGGTTATCATCTTACCGTCTCTGTATACGGTAAGAGTCAGCTTGTCGCCGTCCTTGAGTGTCTTTATGTGATTACTGAAGGGATCAAATTCGGAAATAGCGTTACCCTCAAAAGCAACGATGATATCTCCGATCTTGAGGTTACCGTCAGCATTGGAGCCCTTGGACACGTCAGCAACGTAAACACCGCTTTCGCCGTATTTTCCACCTGCGCCGTCGCTTTCGCCCTTAACGCAGATAGATCCCGTAATACCGAGCTTCATCGTTTTCTTTGAAATTTCGCCGCCTGCCGTCTGCTTTCCTGCCTTGATATCGTTGATGATATCGAGAGCTTCGTTTATCGGAATCGAGAATCCGAGGCCCTCGTAGGGTGTTCCGTCAGCCGACTGAACCATCTTAAGGGTATTGATTCCGATAACCTTGCCGTCAAGATTACAAAGAGGTCCACCGGAGTTACCGGGATTAAGAGGTGCGGAGGTTTGGAGAAGGTACATTTCCTTCTCGGTATAGCCGTCCTCCTCATAAATCTCGATAGTTGTAGGAAGAGCGGAAACGATACCGTTTGTTGCGGTAAGGAAGTAACCTGCGGGGCAGCCGATTGCAACCACAGCCTCACCCACAAGCAGATCAGAGGATGATCCGAATTCCGCAGGAGTGAACTTCACCGACGTATCCTTGATCTTAACAAGTGCAACGTCCGCAAGTGTGTCAAGCCCGATAAGCTCAGCATCGTACTGCTTTTTATCAAAGAAGGTAACCTTTATTGTTTTTGCGCCTTCTACAACGTGAGCATTGGTAATAACGTATCCGTCCTCGGACATTATAATGCCCGTTCCGGTTCCGCCGCCTTTTGAGGTGGTAACGCTGATCTCAACGGTGGAAGGCTTCATTTTTTCATAGACCTCAGGAATGGTAAGCTTTCCGCCAACGGAGCCGTCCTCGTGAACGTAAACGGTTCTGTCGCCGATAATTATTTCCTCGCGGATGACCTTATCGTCTCTGTAAAGCGCACTTCCGAGAAGCATCGAAACGATCAGGGTAATGATCGCGGTTGCAAAAACCGCTGTCATTACGATAACAAACGTACGAACAGAGCCACCCGATTTTTTTGCTCTTTGCTTCTTATCGGATTCGTTTTGTCTTTCGTATGACCACTTTGCGTAATCCGAAAATACCGAAGATGCGGGAGTCTCGTAAGGCTTATTTTCGGGCACGTTGGTGAAATAAGGCGTATACATATACGGCGGTGTCTTTGTATCGTCTGTCTTGGGAGCTTCTTCTGCGGGTGTTTCGTCAGCCTTCACAGCTTCGACCTCTTCGTTTGCTTCAGAATCCTTTTCAGAGTCTGTCACCTGTTCCGGAGCTTCCTCCATCGGTTCATCCATAACGGTATCCATTGAAGCTGCGGGGGATCCGGTGTCAAATCCGGATTCTTCACGAGCAACCTCTTCTGCAGGTACCTTCTTTTCGGGATCAATATTATTTATATTATCCATAAAATATCCTTTCTTTAATTATTTGAGTTATTTCTGTGCATTCTTCTCGTTTTCCTTATCGAGCGTAAAGTAGAAGCAGCACCATTCGCCCTCTACGCTTTCCACCCAGATCTTCTGCTTATGGGCGTCAATAATAGTCTTGGAGATATACATACCGAGACCAACGCCTGCTTTATCCATCTGACGTGTGGAATCTGCCTTAAAGAATCGGTCAAAGACGAAGGATTTCAGCTCCTTGGATATACCGATTCCCTCGTTATGTACCGAAACAATTATTTTAGGCTTATTATCAAACGCTTCCTCGCGTTCACTTATCTCGATGTCGGTTTCATCGCGTACGCTTATCGTTATCATGCTGTCCTTATTCGAGAACTTGATGGCGTTCTGAATAATGTTATAGAGAACCTGATAGATAGAATCCTTATCGCCGATAACCGAGATTCTGTCGCGGACAAGATCAAGGTCAGCATCAATTCCCTTCTTTGCTCCCTCAGGCTCAAGAGATATCATTACAAGTCTTATAAGCTCGCATATATCGAATTCAGTCATATTGAACTGTCTCTTTCCGCCTTGAAGTCTTGTAACGTCAAGCATTGCGGTAACGAGGCGGTTGAGGCGGTTTATTTCCTCCGTAACGTTCGACAGCGTTGTATTTATCTCGCTTTGAGGTATTACCCCCGCGATGATACATTCGATAAGTCCCTTTATCGTAGTCATGGGTGTACGAAGATCGTGTGAAACGCTTGCGATAAAATTATTGCGGCTGTCATCGTGATTTTTAAGCGTCTCTGCCATATCGTTGAACGCTTTTGCAAGGTCGCCTATCTCGTCGTTTCGAGTAACGTTTACTCTCGGAGAAAAATCACCCGAAGCAAAGCTCTGTGCGCATTCCGCGATCTCGTTAAGATCCTTTGTGGTGCGGAAGGTCATAATATAGTAAACGAAAACACCGGCAAGAAAAGACCACACAAGCGCGATAACGACACGCTGGGTAACCTTCGTTACGAACGGATCGGAATTAAGGTCGGTCGTGCATACGATGCAGTGACCGTACACGGAAAGTGCCTTATCGGTTATCGGATTGACGTATGCCTCCGTCCTTGAATCGGTAACGCCTTCAATTCCCTTTGTGAAAACGGTGCTGTTCTTGGACATGCGCAAGAATTCACCTACAAAGCTTTCCGGCAAAGTTATGTCAACGTCCTCGGTATATCCTTCCGCGTCTATATACGCACAAACACTTCCATCTGTGTTACAAAGAATGATAAATACGTTGTCGTTCGATTTTGCAAGCGCTTCAAGAGTAAGACGTATATTCGTCCTGTCCGAATCGATCAGCTCACTCACCGACAAAGCCTGAAAGCGATAAAGCTTTTCACTAAGATAAGCAGCTGCCGAATCACAGATATCGCCGGTAATCACTGTTCTCTGATCCTTTGAGTATTCGTTCAGTGCGTCAAGGCTGAATCCGAACACAAGAACAAGAACGATTGCCGCGCATATCATAAATGTTATAAAATATTTTAATCCTACACTTCTCATTATAGCTTAGTGCTTAAGGTAAGATACACGTGTACCTTTCCTTTTTGTAAAATTAAAGGGGACACAAGGTGTCCCCATATTTTTTAGCCGAGGAGCTCGAACTTATAGCCAACGCCCCAAACGGTTTTGAGAACCCACTTATCACTTATACCCTCAAGCTTTTCTCTGAGTCTCTTGACGTGAACGTCAACAGTTCTCGAGTCGCCGAGGTAATCAAAGCCCCATACCTTATCAAGAAGCTGATCTCTTGTGAACACGCGGTTGTAATTCGATGCGAGGAAATAGAGCAGCTCGAGCTCCTTGGGGGGGATATCCACAGCCTTACCCTTAAGCTTAAGCTCGTACTTCTGCTTTGAGATCTCGATGTTCTCGAACTTGATGATCTCCTCTTCGCCAAGCTCTGTATGTGTGTTGCATCTTCTGAGAACTGCTTTAACACGTGCAGCAAGCTCGTTGAGATCGAAGGGCTTTACAACGAAATCGTCAGCTCCGAGCTCAAGGCAAACAACCTTATCGAATACCTCTCCCTTTGCGGTGATCATAATGATAGGTCTTGAAGAGAACTTTCTGATGTCAGAGCAGATGTCCTTACCGGATCTGCCGGGAAGCATGATGTCGAGAAGAACGATATCGGGCTCGTTCTTTTTGAACATTTCGAGAGCATCCTGTCCATTGTTTGCAACGGACACCTCATAGCCCTCCTTAGAGAAAAACTTGTCAAGCACCTCACAAATGCTCGGCTCGTCGTCTACTATAAGTATCTTTGTATAAAGAGAATACTTTTCATCCATTGTTTTTTATCTCCTTTGAGTATGTAATTTTATATTTTTATTTCGGTACAGGCTTGTTAACACATTCAGTATACACCATAATATAGACAAATGTGTGATGAAAATGTGAAAATTTACGCAAATTATTAAATTTAAACCGTCACCTGAGCCATTCCATATATATTATACCATAAAACTTTTGATTTGTACAGTACTTTTACGAAAATTTTTTGAATTTTTCGGATATTTTTTTAACAGATGCGGTTTTCTTTCAAAAATTATACCGAATCGACTTGAATTATTCATAATAATAATGTATAATATATAATGGATTATTGGGCGGTGATACAGATAGAATTTCGTCTTTGCGGTTTACAAATCCAAGGTTCCGTAATTGTGAACAAAACAGTGTCACCTGCCGCCAAATAACAAAAAAAGGATTGGTAATTTAACATGAAAATGGGAATAGTAGGGCTTCCCAACGTAGGAAAGAGCACGCTCTTCAACGCCCTTACAAATGCAGGCGCGCAGTCTGCAAACTACCCCTTCTGCACCATAGAGCCGAACGTCGGTATGGTTGCTGTACCCGATTCACGTCTCGATAAGCTTGCAGAAATGTATGCTCCCGAAAAATACACGCCCGCTACCATAGAATTCGTTGACATTGCAGGTCTTGTAAAGGGCGCAAGCGCAGGCGAAGGTCTCGGAAACAAGTTCCTTTCTCACATCAGAGAGGTTGACGCTATAGTTCACGTTGTCCGTTGCTTTGAAAACGGCGACATCATTCACGTTGAGGGCTCGGTTGACCCCGTTCGCGACGTTGAAACGATCAATATGGAGCTTATCTTCTCCGACATGGAAATTTTAGAGCGCAGGATCGACAGGATCAAGAAGGCAATGAAGGGCGATAAAACGCTCGCAACAGAGCTTGAGCTTTGCGAAAGAGTTCTCGCCCATCTTGAGGGCGGTAAGTGCGCAAGAGGTATGGATTTTTCCGCAGATGAGCTTGAAATAATCTCTCAGTCTCCTCTCCTCACAATGAAGCCGGTAATCTATGCCTCAAATATTTCCGAGGACGATATCGCAACTCCCGAGGAAAACGAATACTATAATCAGCTTAAAGAGCTTGCAGACTCCGAAAACAGCGGCATCATCGCAGTTTGTGCTTCCCTTGAGGCGGAATTCGCAGAGCTTGACCCTTCCGAGCGCGAGGAATTCCTCTCAGATCTCGGACTTACCGAAAGCGGTCTTGTGCGCCTCATCAATGAAAGCTATTCGCTTTTAGGCCTCATTTCCTTCCTCACCGCAGGACCCAAGGAGGTTCGCGCATGGACTATCACAAAGGGTATGACCGCTCCCCAGTCCGCAGGTAAGATACACTCTGACTTTGAAAGAGGCTTTATACGCGCTGAGATCGTTTCTTTTGATGACCTTATGCGTCTCGGCTCGATAAATGCCGCAAAGGAAGCGGGAGTTTACCGCTCCGAGGGCAAGGAATACGTAATGAAGGACGGCGACGTCGTTCTGTTCAGATTCAACGTTTAATTAAAGGAGAAAAATTATGACCACAGTTAAGATCAACGTAAAGGATTACGGCACAATGACCGCGGAGCTTTATCCCGAATACGCTCCCGCAACCGTTGAAAACTTTGTAAAGCTCGCTAAAAGCGGATTTTATGAGGGACTTTGCTTCCACAGAGTTATCGCCGGATTTATGATTCAGGGCGGCGGTATGACCCCCGACTTCAACCAGAAGGAGACAAACAGCATCAAGGGCGAATTTGCGGCAAACGGCTTTGCAAAGAACACGCTTAAGCACACAAGAGGCGTTCTCTCTATGGCAAGAACGTCCGATCCCAACTCCGCGTCCTCTCAGTTTTTCGTAATGCACGCAAATTCTCCGCATCTTGATGGACAGTACGCAGCATTCGGTAAGCTTACGGACGGCTTTGACGTTCTTGATAAGATCGCTGACGTAAGAACCGGAAGATTCATTTATTTTTCTGACGTTCCCGTTTCTCCGATAGTTATCGAATCGGTTGAAGTTATTGAAGAATAATATCAAGAGGATACTGTTATGCTTAAAGTTGAACGCATATCTGTTATGAATTTTGAAAACGCCGTAAGAGGCGCACGCAATCCGATGAATTCATGGACAAAATCCGACTCTTACTATGACGATAACGGTAACTACGTTCTCGGCGAAAACGATCTGTCTCTTTGCAAGAGGCTTGCAAACGCAGGCAGCGACCACAGAAAATATCTGCGTCAGGTATTTGTTACGATGGATATAACAGCTCCTCTGTATTGGTGGAAGGAATTCGACACCTATAAGGTAGGGACGGTTGCAAATTCATGCTCTACGATGCACAAGATCCACT
>JBGVEZ010000138.1:0-37891 GCA_045120555.1 Eubacteriales bacterium | reverse complement strand
TGCTGATTTCTGCGGCGGTAGATACATCAAAATGTGTTACAGCTTCGATTCAATATGCGTTTTTTCAATTCATCAATTCAAAATCTTGCGAAAATTCTATTATAATGATATTAGGGGTTTGTGATATTTGAATATAAGATCCCCTTAATGCTTCCCAAAATTCAGGGAGAGCATTAAGGGGGCATATTTTTATTGTTCAGCCCCATTAACCCCCGCCAAAAACGCCTTAATCGCCGCTGTGACGGTATCGTAGGAGAATGCACGACCGGTGACGGTTTTATCGTTTACTGTGACGGTCACCTTTGCGCCGACGACGGCATCGGGGCCGCTACCGATGGATTGGGATGAATGCGAGAGGATCTTGACGTTCGGGAAGAGGTCATTTGAGGTGAGGGCGGAGACGGCTGCACCGACGGCGCCGAGCTCGCCCACTGCGCTTCCGCAGAGGACCTTACCCGTTTCGTTATCCTTGATTTTAACTGCGGCGACCGAGAGGATGCCGCTGCCGCACTGGAGCTGGTAGGAATCGAGGGTATATCTGCCGCCGCTTGTGACCCCGTAGATTATTGCGCGGAGGTCGGTATCGTGGATGATCTCCTTACGGTTCGACAGCTCGCGGACCTTGGCGTACGCGGCGTTGAGTGTTTTATCGTCGAGATCATATCCGAGGTAGACTGCGCGTCTTGCCAACGCGGGGCGGTTACTGATCTTTGGGGAGCCGGTTCTTTCGTCCATGCTTTGGGGGAGGGAATCGACGCCGACCGAGATGCGGAGTATTTCGGAGAGCTTTTCGAGTGCGTGCGGATTTATTCGGCAGGAGAGGCCTATAGCATTTCTTCTTTTTTCGAGGAATGCGGAAAAGTCATAGGTTGAGCAGATGCCGACGCCGCCGACAGCACAGACTATTTCGGTTGCGCCTGCCTTGACAGCGGCAATAGAATTCGGCAATGCGAGCTTATTGCGGTCATCGAACAGTGCGCCGATAGAAATATCCACGTCGTTTACGGAGGTGAGCATTTCCGTAAATGCTTCTGAAATTTCATTTGGAAGCTCGTTGCCGTTTGTACAGAAGACGATAAATGAATCGACGCCGAGTGCGGAGAAGCGGTTTATTCTTTCGGAGAGATAATCGGATGCGTATGTATAGCCGCCGAAAGCGACGGTTACGCCGAGAGAGAGGGCTTGCGCTTCCCTTATGAGGGGGATGAGTGTTTCGTCCGGATTATTTGCCGACAGTGCTATTCTTGCTCTTTTGGAGCCGGAAAGGAGAGCGGCAGCCTTTTTTATGCTGTCGGAATTGGGACTTACGCACAGGCAGACGGATGCATGCGAGACGGCTGATATAACGCTTTTTGCGCATTTGAGGGAAAGTGGAGATACAGAGGGATCCTCAAGCAGAATAGTATCCGCGCCCGAGTCCTCGACAAGGCGTGCGATATCGGCGAACGGAGTTGATACGTTTGCAAGTCCGCGTGCGATGATCTGTCGGAGGGTGGCGTCGGTTATTTTTATATACCCTGAACGGGTGTTGTGGTAGATTTCATTCATGGCGGTATCCTTATTTTGTGCCCGTGGAGCCGAAGCCGCCCTCACCTCTTTCGGTTTCGTCGAGGGAATCCGTGGAGACAAATACTGCGGATTCTACGGGCACGAACATAAGCTGGGCGATCCTTTCGCCGCGTTCAACGGTAAATTCGTCCTTTGACGAGTTGAAAAGTCCGACGGATATTTCGCCTCGGTAGTCCGAGTCGATGACGCCTATTCCGTTTGAGAGGCAGATGCCCTTCTTGCAGGCAAGGCCCGAGCGAGCGGCAACTATACCGACGTAGCCATCGGGTATTGAGAGGGCGATCCCGGTGGGGATGAGCGCGCGTTCTCCGGGGGCGAGAGTTATCGGAGAATCGATCATGGCGCACAGATCGACTGCTGCCGATCCGTTTGTGGCATATTTCGGAATTTGTGCTCCTCTTGTGAGCTTTATCTTAATTTCCTTCATAGATACGGTATCCTTATACAGTTATTTTATATATTATATCATATGTCTATAGCCGTTTTGAGAGTTTTTTTTGAATTGTCGGAAAATTTTCAAAAAAGATTCTGCGCTGTGGCATTTTGTCGAAGCGTGGAATAAACTGCAGATGAGGATCCTCTGTGCCGCGGCACATGATTCAAAAAAGTCAGGCGGTGATATTATGAGTGAGAGCTGCACCCTCGATCTTCTTTGTGTTGGGGAGGGGGCTGTGATACGGGAGAACGGACACGTCGGCAGGATGAGGCGCAGGCTTTTTGATATGGGCTTTACCGAGAATACTCCCGTTCGGTGCGTGGGGAAGAGTCCATGCGGCGACATGAAGGCATATCTTGTTCGTGGAAGCGTAATTGCGCTTCGACTGACGGATGCCTGCCGTATATCGGTAAGGATTACGAGAGGAGGGAAGAATGCGTAAGCGTGAAGGAAGGAAGAGCTATTACAGTGAGGAGAGGCGCGTTGCGCTGGCGGGGAATCCCAACGTTGGCAAGAGCACGGTATTTAATGCGCTCACGGGCATGAATCAGCACACGGGCAACTGGTCAGGAAAAACGGTTTCGCTTGCTGAAGGCGAATTTTTCGGGGGAGGATGCCGTATAAAAATGGTCGATCTACCGGGCACTTATTCGTTATATGCACGCTCGGCGGAGGAGGAGATCGCGGGTGATTTTATCTGCTTTGAGCAGTGTGACGCGGTGGTTGTGGTGTGCGATGCGACCTGTCTTTTACGCAACATGAATCTCGTGCTTCAGATAATCGAAGCAACGGACAACGTTATCGTGTGCGTAAATCTCATGGATGAGGCAAAACGGAAGGGGATTACGGTAGATATTGCGGAGCTTGAGGTCAGGTTGGGTGTCAGAGTGTGCGGTGTATCGGCGAGAAGAAAGGAAACTCTTATACCCTTTTGCGATATCCTGAAGGAGTCGGCCCTTGCGGGAAAAGAGAGCGGAGGGTATCGGGTACGATATTCTGAAGAGATTGAAGCTGCGGCGGATAAGCTTTCGGCTTTTCTTTCCGAAAATTATACCTTTTCCTTTTCATCGCGGTGGGCGGCGTTGCGCTTGCTTGAGGGGGACGGGTACTTTGTGCAACGGATATTTTTACGTATCGGAGCGGAATTTTGTGACGGCGACCCACTTTACGACAAGCGATGCGAGGTCGTGACCGATCTTTGTAAGGCGGAGATGAGCGTTGCAAAAATAAGCGATGAATACGCATCCGCAATAAGCCTTGAGGCTGAAAGGATATGCAGCGGAGTTGTCTCGGAGCGCGGAAATACAAGAAGGACAGACGAGCGTGCTGACAGGATACTGACAAGTAAGCTGTTTGGATATCCGATAATGCTTCTTTTACTCGTACTTTGCTTTTTTATAACGGTCAAGGGAGCTGAATATCCGTCGCGCCTTTTGTCGTGGCTGCTTTTTTCGGCAGTTCCGTATCTGAACAGTTTTTTTGATTTTTTGGGAGTATCGGAATTTATAAGGGGGCTTATAGTGGACGGCGGATACACAACGCTTGCCTTTGTTATATCGGTAATGCTTCCTCCGATGGCGATATTTTTTCCGTTGTTTACCTTCCTTGAGGACGTCGGTTATCTGCCCCGGATAGCATATAATCTCGACCGCCCGTTTGCGCGGTGCTCTGCGTGCGGAAAGCAATCGCTTACGATGTGTATGTGTCTCGGATGTACGGCGGCAGGTGTTTGCGGGAGTCGTATAATCGATTCAAAACGGGAGCGACTGCTTGCCATTATGACCGCTCCCTTCATTCCGTGTAACGGCAAGCTGCCTGCGCTCGTTTCGATAATCGTTTTGTTCCTGGCGGGAAGCGGAGGCTTTTTATCGTCGGTGACATCGGCGCTCATTCTGACCGGTATTGTTTTGTTTTCGGTGCTTATGACGTTTGCGGCAACAAAGCTTTTATCGGTTACCGTTATGCGAGGTGTACCGTCCTCCTTTGCTCTTGAGTTGCCGCCTTATCGTCCTCCCAAAATACGCGATATTCTTATACGTTCACTTATTGACAGAACTCTTAAGCTTTTATTGCGTGCGGCGGTAGTGGCGTTTCCATGCGGACTTATCATATGGCTGCTTGCAAACGTAAGCATCGGAGGCGGCAGTCTGATCTCGTATATGGCGTCCGCACTTGATCCGATAGGTGTATTGCTTGGACTTGACGGTGTGATGCTTTGCGCATTTGTTTTAGCTATTCCGGCAAATGAGATCGTTTTGCCTATAGCTCTTATGATCTACACCGCGTCGGGCAGTGTTGCGATAGGAGCGGATATCGGGGGTGTACTTATCGAAAACGGGTGGGGAGCGATGACGGCGATCTCCTTTATGATTTTTTCCGTGCTTCACTGGCCCTGCTCGACAACGCTTTTGCAGATAAAAAAAGAGACGGGAAGCATAGGCTACACCTTGCTTGCCGCCGCTCTGCCGACTCTTTTCGGAGCGATTATCTGTATTATTCTGAATCTCTTTTTTTAAAAAACAAACGGTGCCCGTTTGGACACCGTTTATTTTAAGTGCAGGTCGATCAGATCTTTTCCTTAACCTTGGATGCCTTACCAACTCTGTCTCTGAGGTAGTAGAGCTTAGCGCGTCTAACCTTACCGTAACGGATAATTTCTACCTTTTCAACGTTGGGGGAGTGGAAGGGGAAAGTCTTTTCAACGCCGCAGCCGTAAGAAATTCTTCTTACTGTGAAGGTCTCGGAGATTCCGCCGCCGTGCATAGCGATTACGGTACCCTCGAAGAGCTGAATTCTCTCGCGTGCGCCTTCCTTGATTTTGTTGTGAACACGAACTGTGTCACCGATTCTGAAAGAGGGCTTGTCAGCCTTGATCTGCTCGCTTGTTAAAGCCTTGATATAATCCATAATAGGCCTCCTTATTTTCCTTGAGTGTTCGTACGGAGCATGCAGAGGACCACTCGTAATATTGCTTTCGCATAAGCCTATAAATTATACCACAAAACGGCAAATTGTGCAAGTGGTTACGGCTTGATTTAACAGATTGTTTACAATTATTTTCTGCCTCTTCCAAGCCTTGAGCGGAGTATTCCGAGGACGGCTTTAATTATCGGACGTCCGTTTACCGCAAGCATGATCGCAAGAGATGCGAGTGTTACGAGGTATCTGTAGGGAAGGATGAGTGTCATGAATATTGCACTGACCGAAACAAGGGCTATATCAAGAAGGAGAACTGCGAAATTGATCTTGAATTTAACGTAGGCACGTGCGTTAACTGTGCGGATAACGAAAACTATCGCATAGCTTATCATCGTCGCAACTGCGGCACCCATAGCACCGAATTCGGGGATAAGCAGTATATTCATTATGATGTTTGAGATTGCACCGGCCATTGACGTGAAGAGCGAAAGCATACTCTTTTTCTCAACGACGTAAACGCTTGCCATAAACGAGCAAAGTCCGGAGAAGGTCGTTGCTATAACGAGAATGGGAATGAACCTCCACGAATCGTAGTAGTCGGCGGACACCATAAGTCTTGTGAGAAGCTCGGAAAGGAGGATTATCCCCCCGCATGCGAGGAAGAGAAGACCGGAAAACGATTTGAATACCTCTGTGAAGAAGTCAGCGCGCGCCGCTTCAACGTCATTTTCACCGTCCTCGGTCTCGGTGACTGCGGAAAAATGCCATGCCTCCATAAAAATGCTTGTGAGGAGGGTTATTATCGTAGGGATCTTCTGCGCCGCGCTATAGATACCGTTAACCGACTTTGCGCCCTCCGCACCGAGAACGCCCTCGAGCATACCGATTATCATGAATCTGTCCGAAACGCTGGTTATCCACCAGAATATGGTTGTAGGGATCATCGGGAGGCTGTATTTAAGAAGGTCCTTTGCAACGCCCTTGTCGAAAATTCTGACGCTGTATTCACGCCAGAGCTTTCTTGAAACGATAAGAATCACCGTGACGATTGCATCCGACACGATTATGCTGAGAACGTATCCGACAACACCCATGCGGAAGCCCGCAAGGAAGAGGATGTTAAAGCCGATAACGAGGGCGGTGTTTATAAGTCCTTGAAGGGCAAAGGTTACAGTTTCTCCCTTTGCACGCAGATACTGCGCCACCGCGCTGTGCAGATTTGCGGAGAGGACGTATACGATTATCATCCACGTGTAGCCGCCGAAGAAGCTGTCTGCAAGGTAGAGCAGGGGAGAGAGCAGAAGGAAGACCGCGCTCGATATGAGGAGGATGTTGACTCCCGTCGAGAAAACGACCGACTTTTTGCCGTTTTCTGCCTTGTCAAGCGTGAAGCGGAAGATCGATTCGACTATTCCGCATGCGGCAAGCGGCATAATAAGGTTTGCCGATTGAGTTATGAGGTCTGCGCTGCTGAACTGCCCGGTTGTGAGATACTCGGTGTAAAATCGCATAAGCAGATACACAAGTATCTTTGATGAGAACGTGCCTATACCGAGTATGGCTGTATTTGAGATAAGCTTTTTGTATTTGCCCATTTTTCTTTTCCTGAAGATTTACTGTGTTTAGTATTTAACGGAGGAGAGTGTTTATACCAAGAATTTATAAATTGCGGAGATCCAGAACAGCGTGTATAGAAATATCGCCACTGCGGCTACCAGAAGGCAGAGTATAGCGCGAAGGATCCTGCCCGTTCTTTTCTGCCCGCTTACCTCTCCAAGGCTTGAGAACGAGCAAACGGCAAGCCACAAAAAGAACATCCATACAACGGAGGCAGAGGCGTTTATGTTTGCAGGATCGATCAGTGCGTCTCTTACGGCATCTATTGCCGAAAGGATAACTCCGACTGTGATAAATACCGTTTGTATCCTTTTGTTGCGAAGAGCGGACGGCACCTCTTTGTCGTTGATTATTCTTGACGTAAGGTATGCGAAGATGAAGAATACGAAGGCGTCCACCGCAAGGAGTCCGATTGCACGGACGGGAGCGAATGCGGGGACGTTATAATCGTTTCCCGTAGCGTTTATTGCCGCGCGGAACACCTCTGTAAGTGCAATTATGCCTACCGACGAGAAAGCGAGTATTTTCAGTTTCAGATTTTTCATAGATATGATTTCCTTGTGTTAAGCGATCGACGGGTCCGAACGAAAGCCCGGACCCGTGAATGGATTTCTTAATAAGCTCTTACTTCAAATACGGTGATATGATCGCCGCCGTTTGTGGAGAGGAAGCGGATCTCAGCCTTGTCGCATTCGGTAGGCTCGAAATCAACGACGTCGAGACGGAGGTAGTTGCCTCTGCGCTCAACCGTGCGAACGAGCTCGCCGTTCTTGTAGAGGAGGATATCGTAATCCTTTACAAGCTCCATAGGGATGCCGACTCTCTGCTGGTTCTGTCTGTTCTTGGACATTGTAACTCTGATGGGGTAATTGAAGTTGGAGTCGAAGATGAGACGGAGCTGAGAAAGTGTTTCTGCCTTGGGGAGAGTCATTGTAAGGGTTTCGCCGCCCTCTGCAAGTCCGTCGGATTCCCAGCCATGGCTGTCGCCGTCAAGTCTTCTCGTAACGCCGTCAAGAACCTTCATAGGCTCGCTGCCCTCGATATGGGAGGATGCGGTGAAGGTTGCGTTTCTTGCAAAGTCCTTTTCGTCCTCGTTGGGGATACCGGGGAGGAAGCTGTCATCCTTGATAAGAAGCTGCTGGAGCTCCTTGATGTGAGGCATAAGCTCTCTGGGCTCGACACCGTACTTTGTACAGAGTGCAGCCGCGGTACCTACAGCCTGACCACCGTTTGCGCAGCAAGCGATGATTCTTGTGGAAGCAAGACCGAGCTTTGTGGTACTGATGTCACGGCCTGCCATGAAGAGGTTGTCTACGTTCTTGGAGTAGTAGGAGCGGTAGGGAATCGTGTAGATGCCCTTGAAGTGCTGGCAGTCGCTGGGGAGAACGTCAAAGTCGAGAAGTCCCTTTGCGGCGTGGAGGTCGATGCACCATCCGCCGTAGGTTACCTGGTCGTCGAACATTTCGTGGTTTAGGATGTCTGTTTCGGAAAGTATGTAGTCACCCATAAGTCTGCGGCTTTCTCTTGTGCCGGGGAGGATACCTACCCATTCGAGAGCGAAGTTTTCAGCACCGTGGTCGCCTGCGTTCTTGATGTGATCCCAAAGACCGTAAGCGTATGCGAGAAGGTCATCTCTTATGGTTTCGTAGTCGGTGATAATGTCCTCGCCGTCGCCCATAAGCTCAAGCCACCAATAGCCGTAGTCAACACCGCGGCATGATGTTCCGGAAAGGCGGAGCCATTCCGCGGGGTCGGGAGCCATCGAAGCATCTATCTTCTGGTTTGCGGAGTGGAGTCTGTATCTGAGCTGATGCTCGGTAAGCGTCTTTGCAAAGGAGGGGGGAGTGAACTTTACGGGGTGTCCCATATCCACAGCCTTCATAAGAACGGTGTTGCCCATTCTCTCGTTATTTGCCTGCTCGGGAGCGTGGGGCTCGCCTGTTTCCGCCTTGGATTCGCTTCCCTGACGGTATTCAGCACCTGCAAAGTAGCCGAGGGTACCGTTACCTGTGGAGTCAACGAAGAGGGGAGCGGAGAGCTTGTATCTCATTTCTGTGGTTTCCTGCGCGCAGAGGATGGAGGTGATCTTGCTTCCGTCCATTTCGCAGTCATACATAACCGTGTTGTAGAAGACCTCGAGATTCTCTTCCTTTGCTGCTGCCTCGAAGAGAACGCCGTCCCAAATGGTGTAGTTATAGTGATCGTTTACAGCCTTGTTTCTGAGCATGAGCTCGTAAACGAGACCTGTGTCCGCATACTGTGCCTGCTTAAGGCTCTGATCGGCACCCGAGATGTGGATTCTGATTTCGCTCGAAGCGTTACCGCCGAGCATGGGTCTTGCGTGAACAAGAGCGGTCTTTGCACCGTGTCTTGCGGAAGAGATTGCGGCACATACGCCCGCCATACCGCCGCCTACGACGATTACGTCATAATTCTTTTCGCTGTAGCGTTCTTTAACTCTTTGCATTTTATTCCTCCTGCAGAGATATAATTAATATTCAAACAATAATATTATATCAAAAATAACCGCCCAATGAAAGATTAGGCGGTTAATGTTTTGTGTCTGTTTTGTAAAATCTTGTAAAATGACGTTTACATGCTCTTTTTTCTGTATTCCGCCGCAAGATCCATACGGTTCGTCAGCAGAGTATCCATACCCATGCCGAAGTATTTTTCGTAATCGTCATAGGTGTCGGCATAGAAGAGGTTACAGTGGATATTGTCTGCGTGGAGCTTGTCGATAAGCGTCTTATCAAACATACCGAGCCAGAACTGAACGCCCGTGCATCCGAACTCTTTAGCGGATTCGTAAATGCCCATCGTATCCTTCGGAAGCTGGATCGCCGTTCTTTCAACGTCGGGAGCGCATCTTTGCATCCATTCAAGCTCATTCGGTGAGCCGGCAAAATAGATCGAATCCTTCGCGTTATATTTTTCGGCAATGCGGCAAAGCTCCTTTATAAGGTATCCCTCCTCACCGTGCTCCTTTAAGTGGATATTGAAGCGGATCTTGTTTGCGAGGAGCGTGAACACCTCCTCGGGTGTGCAGAAGCCGACCTGCCATCCGTGCTTTACTCCGACGTTAAGCTCACGAAGCTCGGCAAGGGTGTGATCCTTGAGCTTACCCGTGCCGTCGGATATGCGTTCAAGAGTGTTATCGTGCGAGACGATAAGCTGTGCATCCTTTGTAAGACGTACGTCAAATTCGATCTCGTCCGCTCCGAGCGCGAGAGAGGCACAAAATGCAGGGAGCGTGTTTTCGGGCATTAATGCGGAAAGCCCTCTGTGTGCGCAGAACGTTTTGTTTTGCTTCATCATAGTACCTCGTCAGTATAGAATATTTTTGTGTTTGCTCGGTTTCCGCGCGCGTCCTTTACAGTAATGCGGAAGAAGATATCGTCGGGGTTTATCGTAAACGCCGCCTCGTTTACGGGATTTTCGTAAGTCTCGTCAAGCTTGCAGTTCTTTGCTCTTCCCGCCGTTGAATAGAATATACCGACCGCATCCGAGCATTTTACGTGCACCTTGCCGTCCTCAACGTAAAGCTCGTATATCTCGGGTCCTTGCGATGAATAGCAGTCACCTCGTTCGATAGCGTCAAGAAGCGCCGTGTGCGAAAGCTCCTCCGCCTTTACCATTGTCCAAGCCTTGAAATATGCCCACTGTCCGTGGTTATCGTCACCGCTTACAACGTTTGCGCGGACACCGTATCGTGCCATCTCGTCGTAAACGTGGGGTGCATAGTCCATATCAGAGCTTCTCTGCGACGCACCGTTGATTATCTCGAGGGCGTCAACGCCCTTGAGATTTGTATATAAATCAAACGTGTTGAGCGACCAGTGCGGATGGTTGTAGCAGACGAGAAATCCCGCCTCCTTCGCTCTGCGGATAGCCTCGTTTATCGTTTCTACGCTGTAGCTGTTTTTAATGTCGGAGACGTCGAGAGCTTCCGTTCTGTGCGGATCTCTTGAATAGAGATTAAGATGCACCGTTTCCATATGGGCAAACGTTTTCGGCTTTCCCTCGTAAAGGGTGAAGGGAACGCTTTCCTTGTCGCTTATGTCAAGCTCATATGAAGTGATCGCTATGAAATCCTCGTCGTTAAGGTGCGTAAGATCGCAGAGCTTATTGTGCTCGGTGTAAGCAACCGCCGCATATCCTGCCGCCTTGTATGCCTCCTTGACCTCCTCGGGCGTTGTGCGACCGTCGGAGAGAGTGGTGTGGCTGTGCATGTTTACCTTGTAGAATCTTCCGTTTTCGGGTAAAAGATGTTTTCTCATTGTCTTGCTCCTTCTTGCTTACGGAAAAGGCGGGAGACAAGCCCCCGCCGAAATATTGTCAGTTGTTCTGCTTATGCGATTCTATTTTTGCGATGAGATCGCGTCCTCGCTTTACCATGAACCTTACCGCCTCGGGCTTGAAGGCGTTGTCGAAGTTCTTTAAGAAGGCGTCCGCCTCAAAGGTAAATTCACCGTCGTAATCGATATCTGCGAGAGCCTTTGTGATCTCGTCCCAGTTCATCATCATAAGTCCGGGGAGGGTGTGTGAATCCTCCTTGTAGTTGTTGTCGTGAACGTGAAGCGCCTTGAGTCTGTCGTGACCGAGAATACGGATGGCGTCCTGCGCCTCCTCGCCGACAAGACCGCAGTGACCGAGATCAAGGCAGGCAACGAAGTATTCGCTGTCAAGCGTGTCGATGTATCTTGCAAGCTCCGCAGCGGTTCCGCAAGCACTCGGGTAGATGTACTTACGCTTCGGTTCGACCTGCCACATATTTTCAAGAGCAATCTTGACGCCGAATTCCTTTGCGTAGGGAAGAAGCGATTTGTAAAACGTCATATTCTTCTCGAAGATCTCCTCCTCGTGTCCCATGAACTGCGAATAATGCCACGGGTGTACTATGGCGATCTTTGCGCCGGCGATGGCGGTCGCCTCAAGTCCGCGGATGTTAAGAGGCATAAAGCGTTCCTCGAATTCGTTCGGATTCTTCCAGTTGAAAACGAAGGGAACGTGTGACTGATTGAATGGGATTTTGACCTCATCCGCAATTTTTCTCATGCCTTCGACGTACTCGCGCCAGCCGTCACCGTAAAGCGGATGCTGGGGAGTCGTTGACATGGGGAAGAGCGAGAGGTCGAGAGCGTCGTAGCCCGCCTCCTTAAGAAGCTTAATGCCGTCTTCCACGCCGAATGAGCCGACGACATTGCTTGTCTGTGTTGAGAGGATCATAGCTTTTCTCCTTTTTCTCTTTATTGATTTTCTTTCAGGGTGTAGTTAAACGTTATTTGTTATTTGCCTTTGCCGACTTTATTGCGTTAACTACCGAGGAGCCTGCCGCAACTATGCAAAGCAGAAGTGCCATTCCGAGCTCGGTTACGACTGCAAGCATAATGTCCTCGCTTTCCTTGACCATACGCAAAACGTAGAGGGGAGAATTAATGATATTGATGCTTTCTGTCGGATAAAATTCCTTCATCATATCAAGGCAATCAAATCCGATCGAATATATTGCCGCAAGGAGAATTACAACTACCGAAATGATGACCGAGATCACAACGCCCTTAACGCTTTCACGCTTGCCGAGGAGCTTGTAGCCCTTGATCGCGCAAATGACGGAAACAAAGCCCGCGATGCCCGCGATAAAATCAAGCTGGTAGATGATGAAGTAGAGCACTGCGCCCGCAAGAGAGAAGAGAAGCGCACCCAGAATACCCATGGGCACGTTTTCGGGCTCCTGCATCATAAACGTTTTCTGAGGAGCGGGTGTCTGTGTGTAATAGGAGCTTTCGGTAACGGTATCGGTGGTCTGCTCTGTGCTTTGATTGATGTTTTCTTCGTTCATATGAGTGTCCTCCATATAAGTTTATTGACATAATTATAGCACATAAAGCGCTTAATGTCAATACGTTTTATGAATTTTAGGGATTTTTTGAAAGCAAAAGGGACTGTCTCACTTATTCAATGAGACAGCCCCTTCGTTTTTTATTTGAAGACGTATCTGTAATAGTCATTGGTCAGTATCGCAACCGAATATGCTTGCTTGTAATTGATAACCGCGTTATAGTGCGCGACGTAATCCTTAAGCTCGTCGGGATCGGTCAGCCGGATACCGTCGTGAAGCGTGAACTGCCTTGTGCCCGTGTCGTAATAGCCGTAGTCGGTTATCCAGTTCCAGTTGTTGCGAAGGTTGTTGATTATAACGAATCCCGGTGTATCCGACATAACGTCCGAGCCCATAAGGAGACGTGAATCGTAATCAACTCCGAAGAGATTGTATACAGTGGGAATAAGATCCAACGATGAACAGTACTTATCCGTTATTACCGGAGTATCCATTGACGCGGACCATATCAGCATCTGATTTCGGAAAAGCTCCTTGTTTGTGCGGATACCGTTCTCGGGAAGACCGTAAAGCTCTGCAAGGCTCTTATCGTCCGACATGCCGTATGGATAATGATCGGCGCTGATAACGAAAACGGTGTCCTCAAGAATTCCCTTTTGGGAAAGCTTATCGCAAAGGATCTCCAGCATATACTCAAGCTCAAGACTGCACGCGATATACGCCTTTACCTCCTCGGATACGTTGAGGTGCGCGACCTTATCGTAGTTCTTTCTTGCCATACCGTTTCCGCCGACGTTATAGTTTGCGTGTCCGCTTACGGTCATATAGTACGCAAGGAAGGGCTCTTTCAGGTTGTCAAGATAGTATTTTGCGGTAAGAGAAGCCATTTCACTGTCGCTTTTTGGCCAAGTGTCGGTGGGATAGGTGATATGATCGGTGCAGATATAGCTTCCGTAGGTGCCGTTGGCTCCGAGATAGAGGTCAAATCCAAAGTTCTTGTGCGAGTAGTCGCGGTCGTAGTATTTCGGGTTGTGGTTGTGGAAGGCGTAGGTCGAATATCCCATCCGCTTGAAGGTGTTTCCGAGAGCGTAGTACATAAGTCTCGCATCCTCTCCGTCTGCGCCTCCGGAAAGGCTGAGGCAGGATGCCTTGCTGTGGAAAAGACCGGTGAGGGCGAGGTATTCGCCGGTTGCGGTGCTTCCGCCCCAGAGGCTGTTGTAGCAGTTTTCAAAAACAAAGCCCTCGGTCGACATCTTGTACAGTATAGGAGTAAGCTCGGGACTTATCATCTTGCTTGTAAAGCCCTCTGCGGTTATATAGATTAGATTCTTTCCCTCGAAATAGCCGGTATACTTGTTTGTTTTCGTAGGCTCAAGGCTTGCGAAATACTTGTGCATGCTTAGTATCTTTTCGTTGCTTTCGCTGCTTATAAGGGCGTTGAAATCCACGGTTACGCGGTCAACCGGTACAAAAACGGGTTCGTCTTTTCCTGACTCCGTGCCTGTGGTCGTTTCGGTATCCGAGTCGACAAATATCTGATCGTAGTCAGGTGTGGTGCCGGGAATGCTGTCGGGATGAGGAAGAGATGCGTCCGGAGATCCGAAGAGCAGATATTGCGCATTAAGCCTTATAGAGGTAATCAATCCGAACCTTTCTGCCGACGCGGTAACGTTATAGCCCTCACGGTAATAGAATCGGTCGCCGAATTCGCTGTCGTCAAGCGATATGAGGACGTTTCGTGAGATGAGAAGAACAAGCGCAACAGAGCATAGAACGAGCTTGTATTTCAGCCCCGTTTTTTCGACTCTCACCCTTCTTTTCGTCAAAAAGAGCGTTACGAAGAAGGGAACGAGCAGAACGAGTATCCAATGTGTGTTTTTGAAGGTATACAGGATAATATTTCCTATGAAGTCGGAAAGCATATTTCCCGCTTCTCCCATTGCGGCAAAGTCGATAAACATACTGAAGAAATCGAAGTATACCTCGTAAACGGCGTATACCGCGCAAAGGATGAAGGACAGCGAGCAGATAACGATCCGGTTGATCTTGTATCCAAAGAAGGAGCAGAGCGCGTAAAGAGTAAGTCCGAGCGCAAATGATGACATTATGAGGTACATACACGCCGAACGGGACCAGGCAAGTCCGGTTATAAGGCGTATCGCGACCTCAAGGTAGAGGACAGACAGGGGGAGTATAACGAGTGCAAACAAAAGACTTGAAAGATCGTACAGCCGGTCAAACGCCTTGTCCGCCTTAAGCGTTTGCGGCTTTCCTTGCGCAGGTGCTTTGGCGGGCTGCTTTTTGACGTCCTGTGTCGGTGGCTGCCTCCTTAATTTTTTTGGTGTTTTATTCATATATCGTAAATGCCTTTCGGTTATCTTATTGTGTTATATATTATAACATAATCTGCGCGTTTTTCTGAATATAAAAATGCGATATTTTGTAAAAAATTATGGGAGCCCCCGATACATGGCTCCCATAGTGTTAGTTATGATTTTTTCGATATGCTTCTCATAAACGATTTGTTCTTAAGTATAAACCACGTAAGAGCGACGGTTATTATCAGCTCGGGAAGCATATAGCAGGCGTTGTAGACGAGGCTGTAGAGCCATTCGTTTTCTATGGTAAGCCCCTCCCAGATCTTTCCCGCGGAGTGCCAGAGAGCGGCTCCCGATACTACGTGCGAGGCGTATCTGAGGGTCACCGCAAGGCAGGTGCCGGCAAGCTTGCCGGGAAATCCCTTCTTTGAGAATATTCCCGCAATTCCGATGAGAGTGAAGGGAAGGATGTAGTCAAGAATTACCGTCCAGATAAACATCTCCTCGGTAAGGCCCCATGACATGATCGCGCCGAGATCGAGAAAGAACTGTATCCACGAATAGAGAAAAGCTGTGAACAGCCCCTGAAGCGGACCGTATACGACGGATACAAGCACGATGGGAAGCATCGAGCCGAGCGTTATCGAGCCGCCCCACGGGAACTGCCAGATCTTGACGAGGCTGAGCACAGTGGCGAGTGCAAGCATTATCGCACTTACGCAAAGCATTCTGAGGTTTTTTAACATTTTGGTTTTGTTGGATTTCATTTGTTTTTCCTCCGTTTTTTATTTTGAAAAACAAAAACCGCACGAGATCCGTGCGGTTGAAATCCGGAAAGAGCGAGAGCTCTCTCACGACATTAACGTCTTTCTCCCTACGACGGCATTATCCGTATCAGGTCAAAGGGTTCGGAATTGATCCGTCTCAGCCATAGGCACCCCCGAATTGTGCGATATTCGTTTTTTATGTCATATATTATATCATAAAAAACACCAAATGTCAAGTGAATTTTTCAAAAAAAGAAAAAAATCGGTGTCTTAACCAAAAAGAAAAATCGTACTGCACGAAATATGTTGAAATTTTTTTAAAAAAACTCTTTACAAGAGAGCGCTTTTATGGTATAATATAATAGTAGAATTATGGGTTGTGCCAATGCCAGGGAAGCACACCCGAGCAAGAAAAATAATACTTATTATAATTTGGAGGAAATCAAAAACATGGCACAGGAATATCGTATTGAAAGAGACTCTATGGGCGAGGTAAAGGTACCTGCCGACAAGTATTGGGCTGCACAGACAGAGAGAAGCCACGAGAACTTCCTTATCGGTGTAGGCATCGAAACCATGCCCAGAGAAATCACACACGCATTCGGCGTTCTTAAGAAGGCTTGCGCTATCGCAAACAACGCTCTTAAGCCCGAGAAGATGACAGACGCAAAGCTCGCTGCAATTTCCGCAGCATGTGACGAGGTTATCGCAGGCAAGCTCAACGACCACTTCCCGCTCGTAGTATGGCAGACAGGTTCGGGAACACAGTCCAACATGAATGCTAACGAGGTTATTGCTAACAGAGGTACCGAGATCGCAGGTGCATCCCTTGAAAAGGCTCTTCATCCCAATGACGATATCAACATGAGCCAGAGCTCTAACGATACGTTCCCCGCAGCTATGCACATCGCTGCAAAGATAGTTATTGAGGATAAGGTTTTCCCCGCAATCGACCTTCTCGTTGCAACTCTCAAGAGACTTGAAGAGGAGAACGAGGGAATCGTTAAGAGCGGTAGAACACATCTTCAGGATGCTACACCTATAAAGTTCTCTCAGGAGATCTCCGGCTGGAGAAGCTCTCTTGAAAGAGACAGAGCTATGCTTGAAAGCGCACTTCCTTACCTTTCCGAGCTCGCTCTCGGCGGTACAGCTGTTGGTACAGGTCTTAACTGCCCCAAGGGCTTTGACGTTAAGGTTGCTGAGGCTGTTTCCGAGATCACGGGTAAGCACTTCGTAACAGCTGAGAACAAGTTCCATGCGCTCACATCCAAGGACGAGCTCGTATTTGCTCACGGCGCACTCAAGGCACTTGCTGCTGATATGATGAAGATCGCAAACGACGTAAGATGGCTTGCATCCGGACCCAGAGTAGGTCTCGGCGAGATCAAGATCCCCGAGAACGAGCCCGGCTCCTCCATCATGCCCGGTAAGGTTAACCCCACTCAGTGCGAGCAGGCTACAATGGTAGCTGTTCAGGTTATGGGTAACGACGTAGCTGTAGGTATGGCAGCATCCCAGGGTAACTTCGAGCTTAACGTATTTATGCCCGTTTGTATTTATAACTTCCTCCAGTCCGCTCGTCTTCTTGCGGAGTCCATCGTTTCCTTCAACAACAAGTGTGCTGTAGGTATCGTTGCGGACAGAGAAAAGATGCACAACAACCTTCACAACTCCCTTATGCTCGTTACAGCTCTTAACCCCTACATCGGTTATGAGAACGCGGCTAAGACCGTTAAGAAGGCATTCAAGGACAACTGCTCCCTTAAGGAGGCTTGCGTAGAGCTCGGATTCCTTACCGCTGAAAAGTTCGACGAGGTATTCCATCCCGAGCAGATGGTCTGATAAATAGACTTATGCTTACTTGCGGCGAAGATAAAAAATTGTCTTCGCCGCTTGTTGGGATTTTATACGCATAGGAATCCCATTTTTTTGCGTATTATTTGTCAAAAAATTAACACAGTAAACTAATTACCGGAGGTAAATTTTCTATATGATTTACAGTTATTATCCCGGCTGTACACTCAAAAACAAGGCAAAGGACCTTGATAAGTTTGCAAGACTCTCCTGCGAAAAGCTCGGAATCACACTTGAAGAGGTGCCGGATTGGCAGTGCTGCGGTGCGGTTTATCCGATGAACCAGGACGAGATTGCAACAAGACTTCCCGCAGTGAGAGCCCTCGTTGCGGCAAGAGATAAGGGTCAGGTACTTGTAACTCTTTGCTCGGCTTGCCATCATGTCATAAAGCTCGTAAACGAGGACATGAAGAACAACGAGTACATAAGATCGCGTGTTAACAGCTATCTCGGACTTGAAGTACCCTATACGGGTGAAACGGAGGTTGTTCACTACCTCGAGCTTCTCAGAGATAAGGTCGGATTCGACGAGCTCAAGAAGGCTGTTGTAAATCCTCTCAAGGGAAGAAAGGTTGCTCCCTACTACGGATGCATGCTTCTCCGTCCCTCAAAGGAAATGCAGTTCGATAATCCCGAGAATCCCAAGATCATGGAGGATCTTGTAAAGGCTCTCGGCGCAACTGCTGTCGTATACTCAATGAGAAACGAATGCTGCGGCGGTTATACCGTTGTGGATGATAGAAGCATTGCCGCAAAGCGCGCGGATGCCGTAAGAGAGAGCGCAGCCGATAAGGGTGCGGACTGTCTCATTACCGCTTGCCCCCTCTGTATGTATAACCTTGTACACGGCGGAGAAAAGGCAAAGCTTCCTACCTACTATATAACAGAGCTTATCGCAGAGGCCCTTGGCGTTTGCGGCGGCGAGAATTAAGGAGGACGGTATGCACGGAAATAAAGGCTCAGAGCTTAAAGCCCTTGTTATCAGAATAAGCGGCGCTCACCCCGAAAAGTGTATGAAGTGCGGAAAATGCTCCGCGGCTTGTCCCGCCTTCGACGAAATGGAGATCCACCCCCACAAGTTCGCTCAGTACGTTCTTGACGGAAGAGTTGAAGAGCTTGCAAACTCCAAGGGCATTTATAAATGTATGTCCTGCTTTGCTTGCCTTGAGCGTTGCCCGAGAGACGTTAAGCCCGCAAAGCTTGCTGAGGCTGCAAGAGCGGTTGCTCTTCGCCGTCAGGGTGGTGCTTACATGAAGCAGGATGAGATCCCCGCAAGGATAGACGACGAAATGCCCGGACAGGCGCTTATGTCGGCTATGAGAAAGTATAATAAATAAGGAGAGAAGCAATGCAGAGAATAGGCGTTTTTGTATGCTGGTGCGGAACGAACATCGCAGGTACCGTTGACGTTGCAAAGGTTGCCGAGGCCCTCAGCCATGAGGCAGGCGTAGTTTGCGCGCACGACTATCAGTACATGTGCTCGGAAAGCGGTCAGCAGCTTATCATAAACTCAGTTAAGGAGCATAAGCTTACAGGTGTTGTAGTTTGCTCCTGCTCTCCCCGTATGCACGAGGCTACCTTCAGACGTGCGGCTACCGTTGCGGGAATCAACCCCTACATGGTAGAGATCGCAAACATCAGAGAGCAGTGCTCATGGATACATAAGGATATGGGAGACGCAACCCTTAAGGCTATTATCCTCGGCCGTGCCGCAATAGCTAAGGTAAACCTTAACGCTCCTCTCCAGCCCGGTGAGAGCCCGGTTGTAAAGAGAGCACTCGTAATCGGCGGTGGTATCGCAGGTATCCAGACTGCGCTTGATATCGCAGACGCAGGCTATGAGGTTGACATCGTAGAGAAGGAGCCCACCATCGGCGGACGTATGTCCCAGCTCGATAAGACCTTCCCGACTCTCGACTGCTCGGCTTGTATCCTCACACCTAAGATGGTTGATGCAGCACAGCACGAAAAGATCAACATCATGTCCTACAGCGAGGTTGAGGACGTTCACGGCTTCGTAGGTAACTTCCAGGTAGATATCCGCCGTAAGGCAAGATACGTTAAGGAAGACCTCTGCACGGGTTGTGGAGTTTGTACAGAAAAGTGTCCCTCCAGAAAGGGCCTTGATGAATTCAATATGGGCCTCAAGAAGAGAGGCGCGATCTACATCCCCTTCGCTCAGGCGATCCCGAAGGTTCCCGCAATCGACCCCGAGCAGTGCCTTATGCTTAAGAACGGCAAGTGCGGTCTTTGCGCAAGAAACTGCGGCGTTAACGCTATCGACTTCTCTATGAAGGACGAGATCGTTACAAGAGAATACGGCGCAATCGTTGTTGCAACCGGCTTTAAGCCCATCTCGCTTGAAAACTTCGACGAGTACGGCTACTCCCGTTGCCCCGACGTTATCACCAGCCTTGAATTCGAGAGAATCACAAATGCTGCAGGCCCCACAGGCGGTAAGCTTCTCCGTCCCTCCGATAACGAGCATCCTCACACCATCGTATTCGTTCAGTGCGTTGGCTCGAGAGATACCTCCGGATGCGGCAAGCCCTACTGCTCCAAGATCTGCTGTATGTACACGGCAAAGCATGCAATGCTTACAAGAGAAAAATATCCGGACACAGAGGTCTACGTATTCTACATAGACGTTCGTACACCCGGTAAGAACTTCGATGAGTTCTATCGCAGAGCTGTCGAAGAATACAACGTTCATTATATCAAGGGCGCTGTCGGTAAGGTAAACGACGTTAACGGCAAGCTCATGGTTCAGGCGAGCGATCTTATCAACGATGAAAAGATCGAAATCGCCGCAGATATGGTAGTCCTTGCAACCGCTATCGAGCCTAACCTCGGTGCGCGTGCACTTGCAACAAAGCTCACGGCAAGCATGGATACCAACGACTTCTTCACAGAAGCACACGCAAAGCTCCGTCCCGTAGAAAGCCCCACAGCCGGTGTATTCCTCTCCGGTACGTGTCAGGGTCCGAGAGACGTTCCCGAAACTGTTGCAATGGCAGGTGCCGCTGCGGCTAAGGTTATCGGTCTTCTCGCAAAGGATAAGCTCACAACAGACCCCTGCGTTGCTATCAGCGACGAGATGCTCTGTAACGGATGCTCTTGCTGTGAAAACGTTTGCCCCTACGGCGCAATCACCTACAGCGATAAGGAATTCAGAGTCGGACGCAACGTTGAGATTCGCCGCGTAGCATCCGTTAACCCCGCTGTCTGCCACGGCTGCGGTGCTTGTACGGTTGCTTGTCCCTCGGGCGCAATGAACCTTAAGGGATTCACAAACAGACAGATTATGGCGGAGGTAGATGCAATATGCAAGATGTAAATAAGCCTTTTGAACCCAAGATCGTAGCGTTCTGCTGCAACTGGTGCTCCTATGCGGGCGCTGACCTTGCTGGAACGGGTAGACTTAACTATCCCGCAAACGTTAAGATCATTCGCGTGCCCTGCTCCTGCCGCGTTAATCCCATGTTCGTTCTCCGTGCCTTCCAGAGAGGCGCAGACGGCGTTATCCTCGCAGGATGCCACCCCGGAGACTGCCACTATTCCACAGGTAACTACTTTACCCGCCGCCGTATGACCCTCCTCTTCTCCATGCTCGACTACCTCGGTATCGAGAGAGAGAGAACGAGAGTTGAATGGATCTCCGCTGCGGAGGGCGCGAAGTTTGCCGCAACCATGAATGAATTCGTTGCTAAGATCACAGAGCTTGGCGAGAACAGAAGACTGGAGGACCTCAGATGCAAGAAATAATTTCTTTAATGAAGGAAAAGGCTGCAAAGCTTCTCGCAGAGGGAACGGTTGCACGTGTTCTCGGCTGGAAGAGAGGCGAGTTCTTCTACGATGCAGTACCTGCGATCTTCGAGAGTGTTGAGGAGCTTGACGAGCTCGTATACGATGATTTCTGCGGCCCCAACCTCTCCAAATATCTTATCAAGGAATGCCCGAAGGAGGGAAGCACCCTCGTCTTCGCAAAGCCCTGCGATACGTATTCTCTTAACGCGCTCATCCGTGAGCACAGAATCGACAGAGCAAAGCTCTATATCGTAGGCGTTGAATGTGCAGGCAACCTTGACGTCAACAAGATCAGAGATGCCGGAGTTATCGGTCTTCTCGGCTTCGTTGACAACGGCGACACCGTTACCGTAAATACTCTTTACGGCGATAAGGAATTTGCAAAGGCAGATATCCTTCTTGAAAGATGCCTCTGCTGCAAGGGCAAGGAACACAAGGTGTTCGACGAGACTATCGTTGTAAATGAAGAAAATACGAAAACATACGGTGCAGACCGTTTTGACGAGGTAGCAAAGCTCGAGGCTATGACAGCTGCTGAAAGATACGAGTTCTGGAGAGGCGAGCTTTCCAGATGTATCAGATGTAACGCATGCCGTAACGCTTGCCCCGCTTGCTCATGCCTCAAGTGCGTATTTGATAACGACGAATCCGGTATCGCTTCAAAGGCAAATACCGATACGTTCGAGGAAAATATGTTCCATATTATAAGAGCGTTCCACGTTTGCGGCCGTTGTACCGACTGCGGCGAATGCTCAAGAGTTTGTCCTCAGAGAATTCCGCTCCACCTCCTTAACCGTAAGTTTATCAAGGACGGTAACGAATTCTACGGCGAGTACGTTTCCGGTGAGGACAGCGAGACAAAACCCACGGTACTCACCTTCACAAAGGAAGACGTTGAACCGAGCATCGTTAAAGAAAGGGGTAACTGCTGATGAAAAAGATCAAGCTTTCCGCTGTATCCGCTCTCTTTGAGAAGATAGGCGAAACAAGAAACCTCTACGTTCCCACAAAGTGCGGTCCCTCCGTTGAATTCAGAAAATACGGAACCGGCGAGCTTACCTACGAATACGTAAACACGGGCCGTTCGGTTAAGGACTTCTACTTCCCGCAGAGCGAAAACCTCGTTGACTTCAAGATGAAGGGGAAGAGCATTGAGATCGTTCCCTCGGTTGACGAGAGCCTTAACGAAAAGTACGTTGTTTTCGGTGTTCGCGCTTGCGATGCAAAGAGCTCCGCTCTTCTCGACAGAGTATTCCTTGTAGATCCCGTTGACAGCTACTATAAGACAAGAAGAGAAAACGGCATCATCGTAACTCTCGCTTGTACAAGACCCTCCGAAACCTGCTTCTGTACCGCGTTCGGTATAGATCCCACAGAGCCTGCAGGCGATGCTTCCGCTTGGATCTCGGGTGATTACCTTTACATCGAGTGCCTCACAGAAAAGGCAGAAGCTCTTGCAGCTGCTATAGATGCTGTTTGCGAGGACGCATGTGCCGAGGAGCTTACAGAAACCAAGGAAAACACAAAGAAGATTCTCGAAAAGCTTCCGCTTGCAAACGTTCCGCTTGATAAGATCAGCGAAAAGGAGCTCAAGGAGCTCTTCTACTCCGAAAAGTGGAAGTCTATGTCCGAAGCATGCCTCGGCTGTGGTACGTGTACCTTCGTATGCCCCACCTGCCAGTGCTACGACATAAGAGAATTCAACACCGGTGACGGTATCAAGAGATTCCGCTGCTGGGACAGCTGCATGTACTCCGACTTTACAAAGATGGCGCACGGTAACCCGAGAACCTCTCAGGTAGAACGCTTCCGTCAGAGATTTATGCATAAGCTCGTTTACTATCCCGCAAACAACGAAGGTATCTTCGGTTGCGTAGGATGCGGAAGATGCGTTGCTGCATGCCCCGTTTCCAAAAATATCGCAGGCGTTATCCGTGAGCTTGCAAAAGGAGAAGACAAGCAATGATTGAAAAGGATACACTTATACCTATGCTCGGCGTCGTAACCGACGTAAGAATCGATACGCCCGACGTAAAAACATTCCGTGTCATTGCGGCAGACGGAAGCGGTAAGTGCTTTGAGCACAAGCCCGGTCAGTGCGCAATGCTCTCTATTCCCGGTGTAGGCGAGGCTATGTTCTCCATCACGTCCTCTCCTACAAACACCGAGTTTATGGAATTCAGCATCAAGAAGTGCGGATGCCTTACAACCTGGCTTCACGCAATGGAGCCCGGTCAGCAGGTTACCATCAGAGGCCCTTACGGTAACGCATTCCCGGTTGATACAGAGCTTGTCGGTCAGGACCTGCTCTTCATCGCGGGCGGTATCGGTCTTGCTCCTCTCCGCTCGGTAATCAACTACTGCCGCCATTACCGTGACAGATACGGTAAGATTGATATAGTTTACGGCTCCCGTTCCATGGACGACCTCGTAGACTATAAGGAGATCATCGACGAATGGATGACATCCGAGGGTGTTAACGTTCACCTTACCATCGACCGTCCTCAGGACGGCTGGGACGGACACGTCGGATTCGTTCCTACCTACGTTAAGGAGCTCGAATTCACTCCCAACAAGACGGTTCTCCTTTGCGGACCCCCTATCATGATCAAGTTCACACTCCAGGGTCTTATGGAGCTGGGCTTTGACAAGACTCAGGTCTACACAACAATGGAACTTAAAATGAAGTGCGGTGTCGGTAAGTGCGGACGCTGCAACATCGGTGATAAATACGTTTGCAAGGACGGACCTGTATTCAGATTCGATGCCCTTGGCGAGCTTCCCGATGAGTATTAATTCTAAACTTGATTTGAAAGGAAAACGCTATAATGGAAAAAACAGTTAATGTATACCTTTTCGGTAAACAGTATACAGTACCGGCAAGCCTCACTATCATGGGCGCAATGGAATATGCCGGCTACCAGCTCGTTCGCGGATGCGGATGCCGTTGCGGCTTCTGCGGCGCGTGCGCTACCATCTACAGAATCAAGGGCGACAGAGAGCTCAAGGCTTGCCTCGCTTGCCAGACTCAGGTTGAGGACAATATGTACGTTGCAACTCTCCCCTTCTTCCCCCTTGTAAAGCAGCCCTACGATATCGAAAACGTAAAGCCCACCGAGCGCATCATGATGCAGCTCTATCCCGAGATCTACTCCTGCGTTGGCTGTAACGCTTGTACAAAGGTATGTCCCCAGGAGCTTAACGTTATGCAGTACATAGCATACGCGCAGAGAGGCGAGCTTGAAAAGTGCGCTGAAGAATCCTTCGACTGCGTAATGTGCGGAATCTGCTCCTCCCGTTGCCCTGCAGGTATCACACATCCTCAGGTAGGTCTTCTCTCCAGAAGACTTACGGGTAAGTATCTCGCTCCCACCTCCGAGCACCTCGAGGCAAGAGTTCAGGAGATACTCAACGGTGATTTCAAGGCGATCATCGAATCGCTTATGCAGAAGCCTCTTGAAGAGCTTAAGGAGCTCTACAACACAAGAGAAATTGAGAAATAAGGAGGAAGCTGAATATGTATACACAGGATATGCTCGAATCTATAAAAAAGGTTGAAGCAACTCGTGCAGAACGTCTTGCAAAGGTCAATGCAGGCGAGAACCCCCGCCGTATGACCGCAGAAGAAAAGGACGCTGTTCTTGCGGCTTTCCATCCCGACTATATCACATCTCAGTTCGCAACCCTCAAGATGGGTCCCAACAAGGGCGAAAAGGTTCCGCTTGAGCTTGCTGAGATCCTTCAGGCTAACAGCCGCATCAATCCCGCAGATATCGACCTCTCAAACCCCGATTACGACGTTGACGTTCTAATCATCGGTGGCGGCGGAGCAGGTAGCGCGGCTGCAATCATGGCTAACGAGAACGGCGCAAACGCCATGATCGTTACCAAGCTTCGCCACGGCGACGCTAACACAATGATGGCAGAGGGTGGAATCCTGGCTGCAGATAAGCCCAACGACTCTCCCGCTATCCACTACATCGACGCTCTCGGCGGCGGTCACTTCAAGAACGTTCCCGAGCTTCTCGAAAAGCTCGTTACCGAAGGCCCCAACTCCATCAAGTGGCTCAACGATCTCGGCGTTATGTTCGATAAGGAAGCTGACGGTACTATGGTTACAACTCACGGTGGCGGTACATCCCGCAAGAGAATGCATGCCTGCAAGGACTACTCCGGTGCAGAGATCATGCGTGTTCTCCGTGACGAGGTCGTAAACAGAGGTATTCCGGTAGTTGACTTCACTGCTGCTATCGAGATCATCAAGGATAAGGAAGGCAAGGCTGCAGGTGCTGTTCTTATGAACATGGAAACCAAGGAGCTCCTTATCGCAAAGGCTAAGACCGTAGTTATCGCAACAGGCGGTGCAGGCCGTATGCACTATCAGGGCTTCCCCACGTCCAACCACTACGGCGCAACAGCTGACGGTCTCGTTCTCGCATACCGCGCAGGCGCACCTCTCCTCTATGCTTACACTCTTCAGTACCATCCCACAGGCGTTGCGTACCCCTCCCAGATCTTCGGTGCTCTCGTAACAGAGAAGGTAAGATCCATCGGTGCACAGCTTATCAACGCAGAGGGCGAAGCATTCATGAATCCCCTCGAGACACGTGACGTTTCCGCTGCATCCATCATCCGTGAATGCAAGGAAAGAGGCAAGGGCGTTGCTACTCCCGACGGCGGCTACGGCATCTGGCTTGACTCTCCCATGATCGAAGCACTCCACGGTGAGGGAACGATCGAAAAGAGAATCCCCGCTATGATGCGTATGTACCTCAAGTACGGTATCGATATGCGTAAGCAGCCCATTCTCATCTACCCCACACTCCACTACCAGAACGGCGGTATCAAGATCGGCGCTAACGGTATGGCTGACGTTGAGAACCTCTTCGTTGCAGGTGAAGCAGTTGGCGGTATCCACGGTGAAAACAGACTTATGGGTAACTCCCTCCTCGACATCATCGTATTCGGTAGAAACGCAGGTATCAACGCTGCAAAGGCTGCTAAGGAAACGACAGTCGGCGAGCTTACTCTCGAGCACGTTAACGCTTTCGCTGAGGAACTCAAGGAAGCAGGTATCGTAACCGATAAGGTTTCTCCTGTTCTTCTCCCCAGATATACACACGGTAATCCCCGTTTCGAAGCAAAATAATATATAAAAGTTGTCACGCCCTGCGCTCAGCGCGGGGTGTGACTGCGTGAACCTATTTATAACTTTTTGGAGGCAAATTATTAAATGAAACTTATAGATCTCGGATTTGTACAGCTTTCAATAACAGGCGTATCTTTTCTCATCTTTTCCGTTCTCGCAATTGCGGCGGTCGGCTACTGCCTCGGACGCATTACGATAAAGGGCGTTAATCTCGGAACCGCGGGAGTATTTCTTATTGCTCTTCTTTACGGATGCCTTTTCTACGAAGATCTTGCCGCACAGACTGCTGAATACACTAAAAATGCGCTCAGCATCGTGGAAAGCATCGGCCTTATTCTTTTTGTAACCTCAGTTGGCTTTATTGCAGGTCCCAAGTTCTTCGGTGACCTCAAAAAGAACTTCAAAACATATATTCTTCTCGGCCTTGTAATTATCATATCGGGCGCACTTGTGTGCGTTGGATGTACTGCAATCGCTCTCGGAACTATGGATAATCCCAAGGAGGAGCTCGTTTCCATTATGACCGGTCTTTTTTCAGGCGCCTTGACCTCAACTCCCGCATTCTCTGCATCCAAGGAGTCTGTCGGTGCAGAGCTTGCTGACTACGTGTCTGTAGGTAACGGCATTGCATACGTTTTCGGCGTAATCGGCGTTGTTCTCTTCGTTCAGCTCATACCCAAATTTCTTAAAGCGGATATGGCTGTTGAGCGCGAAAAGCTTGCAGGCGCAGACAAATCTGCAGGTGCATCGGGTGAGGATCCGATAGAGGTTAAAAGCCAAAAGAAGCTGATCGAGCTTGACGGCTTCGGAATCGCTCCGTTCGCTGTTGCGGCTATTATCGGTATGATCCTCGGCTCGATAAAGTTTGGTGCGTTCTCGCTTACAACCACCGGCGGATGCCTTCTCACCGCACTCGTTTTCGGACACTTCAACCACATCGGTCCTGTGAAGATCATGCCCCCTACACATACTCTTAAGGTTTTTCGTGAATTCGGACTTATGCTCTTCCTTACCGGTGCAGGAATTGCGGGCGGAGCGAAATTCGTGGAGTGCTTTGAGCCCATATACTTCATTTACGGCGCAATCATGACCGTTATGCCGATGGTTATAGGATTTATCTTTGCAAAGTTCGTTCTGAAGCTCAATCTTCTGAATATTCTCGGTTCTATTACCGGCGGTATGACATCCACCCCCGCGCTCGGAACACTTATCAACGTTGCCGGAACTGAGGACGTTGCTTCTGCTTACGCTGCAACCTATCCCATCTCCCTTATTTCGGTCGTCGTTTCGTCACAGCTGATAATAATGCTGTTTCTCTGATTTTATAACACGTCTCCCGTTCTCGCTTTTGCGTTTGCGGGAGCTTTTTCTGTGAATAAGAGCTAAATTTCAAGTAATTCAAGTAATCTATTGACAAAAAGGAGTTTTTATGATATAATATATGTTGGTATATTATAAATTCCTAACGGAGGCTATCTATGTTTAAAGACAAGGTTCTTATGATAAGCGGCGGCACCGGCTCGTTCGGTAATGCTGTTCTCAAAAGATTTATCAATTCCGATCTTAAGGAGATCAGAATTTTCTCACGTGACGAAAAGAAGCAGGATAAGATGAGACACGACATTCAGGTCTACTATCCCGAGGCTGTTAATAAAGTAAAGTTTTTTATAGGTGACGTAAGAGATATCGCAAGCGTTAAGAACGCCATCCACGGCGTAAACTTCCTCTTCCACGCGGCGGCACTCAAGCAGGTCCCTTCGTGTGAGTTCTTCCCGATGGAGGCGGTCAAGACAAACGTTTTCGGCACGGACAACGTTCTTACTGCGGCAATCGAGGCGGGCGTCGAGCGAGTTATCTGCCTTTCCACCGATAAGGCGGCATATCCTGTAAATGCTATGGGTACAAGTAAGGCAATGATGGAAAAGGTCGTTATCGCAAAGTCGAGAACGGTCGTTGACGGAAAGACCAAGATCTGCTGCACAAGATACGGCAACGTTCTTTGCTCTCGCGGCTCTGTAATTCCGCTTTGGATCGATCAGATCAAGGCAGGCAAGCCCATCACTATCACCGAGCCTACAATGACAAGATTCATTATGTCTCTCGACGAGGCTGTAGATCTCGTTCTCTTTGCGTTTGAGCACGGTGTCAACGGCGATATTCTCGTTCAGAAGGCAGCGGCATGCACCATCAAGACGCTTGCAGAGGCTGTTTGCGATATATTCAACTACGACAGAGATAACATAAAGGTGATCGGTATCCGCCACGGCGAAAAGATGTACGAGACTCTTCTCACAAACGAGGAATGCTCTCACGCATATGACCTCGGTAACTTCTACCGTGTACCCGCCGATACACGTGATCTTAACTACGATATCTACTTCAATCAGGGTAACGTCGGAAGACAGAAGCTCACCGAATTCAACTCCAATAACACCGATTGCTGGGACGTTGAGCGCGTAAAGCGGAAGCTCCTCGATAATCCCTACATTCAGGGCGTTCTTGCCGGCAAGAACATGGATGACTGACGGTGAATTTATGAAAAAGAATATTCTCATAACCGGAGCATACGGCTTTGTAGGTAAGAATCTGTCCGAGTCATTGGCTTGCATCCGTGACGGCAAGGACAGAACTCATCCCGAACTTGAGATAGGTGAGATATATCTCTATGATATAGATACCGATCCCGTGCTCCTTCCCGAATATTGCAAAAAGGCTGATTTTGTGTTCCACCTTGCAGGCGTTAACCGCCCAAAGGATACCGCTGAATTTATGCAGGGTAATTTCGGATTTACTACAACCCTTCTCGATACTCTCAAGTCTGTAGGTAATAAGGCTCCGATAATGATCTCGTCTTCCATTCAGGCGGCTCTTGACAATCCGTACGGTCAGAGCAAGAAGGCGGGCGAGGATGCAGTTTTTGCATACGGTAAGGAAAATAACGTTGACGTTCTGGTTTACCGCTTCCCGAACCTCTTCGGAAAGTGGTGCAGACCGAATTACAACAGCGTTATCGCTACGTTCTGCAATAATATTGCAAACGATCTGCCGATAACCGTTAACGACAGAAGCGTTGTGCTTACGCTTTGCTACATCGATGATCTCGTTTCCGAAATGCTCCGTGCGCTTGCGGGAAACCCGACAAGAGCGGGAGAATTCTGCGAGGTTCCCGTAACGCATAAGATCTCTCTCGGCGAGCTTGCGGATACACTTATTTCATTTAAGGAAAGCCGAGAGAAGAGAAGCGTTGCCGATATGTCGGATCCGCTTACCAAGAAGCTTTACGCAACCTATCTTTCATATCTTCCGCCCGAGGATGGCTTCTCCTATCCGCTGACGATGAACGTTGACGCGAGAGGCAGCTTTACCGAGGTGTTCCGCACCGAGGAAAGAGGACAGGTTTCGGTGAATATTTCAAAGCCCGGAATCGTTAAGGGAAACCATTGGCACCACACGAAGAACGAAAAGTTCCTCGTTGTTTCCGGTAAGGGAGTTATCCGCTTCCGTAAGGTCGGGGAAAGTAAGGTGTATGAATATTTCGTTTCGGGAGACAAGCTTGAAGTAGTGGATATCCCGACAGGCTACACTCACAATATTGAGAATCTGGGTGACGGCGACATGGTAACGCTTATGTGGGCAAACGAATGCTTTGATCCCGCAAGGCCCGACACCTATTATCTGGAGGTTTAAATGAGCAAGATAAAGCTTATGACAATAATCGGCACAAGACCGGAGATAATCCGTCTTTCCGCTGTAATTAAAAAATGTGACGTTTACTTTGATCAGATCCTTGTCCACACAGGACAGAACTACGACTATGAATTGAATCAGGTCTTTTTTGAGGACCTTGGTCTCCGTGCTCCCGATTTCTATCTCAATTCCGTAGGTGAAAACCTCGGCAGAACGGTCGGTAATATCATTGCTTCTTCATATGAGCTTATGGTAAGCGAAAAGCCGGATGCAGTTCTCCTTCTCGGTGATACGAACTCCTGCCTTGCCGCTATTTCCGCGAAGAGACTTCATATTCCGATATTCCATATGGAAGCGGGCAACAGATGCTTTGACGAGTGCCTTCCCGAGGAGACAAACAGAAGGATCGTTGACCACATCTCTGACGTTAACCTCTGCTACAGCGAGCACGCGCGCCGCTACCTCAATCAGGAGGGAACGGCAAGAGAGAGAACCTACGTCACAGGCTCGCCTATGGCTGAGGTCCTTTCCGCAAACCTTGATAAGATCAAGGGAAGCGACATTCTCTCCCGTCTCGGTCTTGAAAAGGGCAAGTATATCCTCCTTTCCGCTCACAGAGAAGAGAACATCGACACCGAAAAGAACTTCTTCAGCCTTATGAACGCAGTAAATGAGCTTGCTGAAAAATACGATATGCCGATCCTCTATTCCTGTCACCCAAGAAGCGCGAAGTACATTGAAAAGAGAGGATTCGTTTTCGACAAGAGAGTCCGTCAGAACAAGCCTCTCGGCTTCCATGACTACAACAATCTTCAGATAAACGCATTCTGCGTAGTTTCGGACAGTGGAACACTCCCCGAGGAGTCCTCCTACTTCAATTCCAAGGGACTTCCTTTTCCCGCAGTTTGCATCCGTACCTCCACCGAGCGTCCTGAGGCGATCGACAAGGGTAACTTTATCATCGCGGGAATTACCGGTAACGAGGTTCTCTCCGCAGTTGATACAGCAGTTCTCATGAACCAGAACGGCGACGTCGGACTTGACGTTCCCAACTACGTTGACGAGAACGTTTCCACAAAGGTCGTAAAGATAATTCAGAGCTACACCGGTATTGTTAACAAGATGGTGTGGAGGAAGTATTGATCTTATAAAAGAATGATAATTACATAAATGAAACGGTACCGCATCCGAAAAGAGATACGGTACCGTTTTTATATTTTGAACGCCTTTATTGCATTAAAAACTACCCTTATCTGTATAGAGCAGCGGCAACCCATCCTTATAAAGGTGTCCGTCCGCGCTGTAGGTGAGCAGGCAGGGAATAACGGTATCCGAGTCCTTTTCCGGCTCGAAGCTGATGACCGTCATGCCCGTTGTACGCATATCGGTGTGTGCGGCGAACGTGGGGTAGGGAATATCGAGTATTTCGGGCAGAAATGCGGAACCGAAGCCGGCATGAGCGAACAGAGCAACTCGGTCCTTTGTGTGAGCAACCGCTTTGTAGGTGTTCGTCGTTCTGTCGTGTTCATAGCCGAGAGAGAGCATGAATTTATCTGCCTCCTCACGTATGCGGAGAATACCGCTTTTAAGTCCGGGAAGTGCTGCAAGCTCGGGGTGCTCATACCAATTCTTTCCGAGAGCGTGTATTTCATCGCTTGCAAACAGCTTCTTATATTTAGGCATGTCCTTTACCCAGCGACGGACACCGTTATCATCAAGAGTGCTGAATTCCTTGAATGCTTGACTTTCATGCGCAAAATCAAGCTGTGTTATTTCTTTTTTGAGCATTTCAGCCGCAGGAAGTGCGGTTTCGTAGGCTCTGTTTGACGTTGACGAATAGATCTTGTCAAGTCTGAAAAGCGCAAGTCGCTTACCAATCGCCTCCGCTTCTCTTCTACCCTTCGGTGTAAGCTCGTCGGGACGGTACGTGGGGTCTCCGTGTCTTATATAGAAAAATAACATTGCCTTACTCCTTTTACTTTTTTATTCGATCGGGAATGCCGCATTTATCGCATTTTCGATCTCTTCTCTTGATTCAGAACGCATTATAGAATCGCGGATCGACGCCGCGCCTCGGCAGTTTTTGATATACCACGCCATATGACTCTTGATTTCCGCAAGTCCTCTGCGCTCACCTTTAAGTCTTACCGATTCGTTAAGGTGATGTATCATCATTCCACGCACCTCGTCGGAGGTTGGTGTTATAGGTTCATTACCGTCCATAAAACGCTTTATATTGCCGAACAGCCACGGATTTCCGAGAGAGCCGCGACCGATCATAATGCTGTCACATCCCGTTTCCTCGTACATCCTTTTTGCATCCTCGACGGTGAATACGTCTCCGTTTCCGATTACGGGTACGGATACCGCCGCCTTGACCTTTGCTATCTGTGAGTAATCGGCATGACCGCTGTACATCTGCTCGCGTGTACGTCCGTGAACGAAGATCGCATCCGCACCGCCGCTTTCGATCGCTTTTGCAAATTCGACGGCATTTATCGAATCCTTATCCCAGCCTATCCTCATTTTTACGCTTACGGGAAGATGAGTTGCGTCCTTTACCGCACGTACAAGTTTTTCGGCAAGTGCGGGATTTTTCATAAGCGCGGAGCCCTCACCGTTCGATACGATCTTCTTGACGGGACAGCCCATGTTTATATCGAGAGCTATAGGCAGTTCACCCGAAAATCCTCGATAGTCTCCGTTTGTAAGTCTTTTTGCTGCTTCTGACATTATGTCTTCTTCATGTCCGAAAAGCTGAAGGATACAGTTTTTCGTCCCGTCGGGAATGTGAGCGAGCGGCGCGGTAGCCGGGCGGACGGATGCATGCGACCTTTGCTCATAAACGAGCGCCTTTGCGCATATCATTTCGCTGACGCTGATATCTGCTCCGAGCGACGTGCAAATTTTTCTGAAGGTTTCGTCCGTAACGCCCGCCATAGGTGCAAGGAAAAGCTTTCCTGTGTATATATCGTTCATTTTGCTTCCTTTTTCGTTGTGTTGGTTTATCTGATATATTATATCATAAAATGACCGAAAAGTCAAGAAGTACGCCAAAAACAGCGATCAAATAATATTTTAAAACCCCTTGACTAAACGGAGAAAATGTGGTATAATAATATAGTAGTCTTTGAAGGGAGGTAATACTGTGGCTGATAAGAACAGCGGCAAAAAGATAATTGCTCAAAACAGAAAAGCATATCACGATTATTTCGTTGAAGAAACCTATGAAGCCGGAATCGAGCTGTTCGGAACAGAGGTAAAGAGCGTAAGGCTCGGCAGTGTTAACCTCAAGGATTCCTTCTGCTCAATAAGACGAGGAGAGATCTTTGCTCTCGGTATACGTATAAGCCCCTACGAAAAGGGAAATATATTCAACCGTGATCCTCTTCGCGAAAAGCGTCTCCTTATGCACAAAAAGGAAATACTCAAGCTTGACTCTTATTCTGCAAGAGACGGTTATTCGCTCGTTCCCCTGTCGCTTTACTTCAGCGGCTCGAGGGTGAAGGTGGAGCTTGGTCTTTGCAAGGGTAAGAAGCTTTACGATAAGAGAGAAGCTGAAGCGCAGAAGAGTGCAAAGCGTGAAATGGAAAGACACCTCAAGGTCTGATTTTGTACTGTTATGGCAAACGTTAAGATTGATTTTTCAAAAAATATCGGAAAAATAAAGCCGATGCACGGCGTTAACAGCGGCCCGAGAACAAAGGTATTTACCTATAACGCGAGCGATATCTTTGAGAATATCGGAATTCCCATGTGCCGTCTCCATGACGTTGAATATCCGTACGGAAGCGGTGAGTTTGTTGACGTTCACTGTATCTTCAAGAACTTTGATGCCGACGAGAACGATCCCGCATCCTACGATTTCGGTCTTACCGACCATTATATAAAGGCTTGTCTCGACGTCGGTGCGGACGTAAGATACCGTCTTGGGGAATCGATCGAACATGCTCCTGTCAAGAGATACATCCATCCTCCGAAGGATTTTTCAAAGTGGGCAAGAATATGCGAGCATATAATCCGCCACTATAACGAGGGCTGGGCAGACGGCTTTGAGTGGAATATCACCTATTGGGAGATATGGAACGAGCCGGATCTTGATGCAAACAGAGAGATCAAGAAGACGTGGTCGGGAACGGTTGAGCAGTTTTTTGATTTCTACGAGACCGCGGCAAAGCATCTTAAAGCATGCTTCCCGAATCTTAAAATAGGCGGACCGGCAATTGCAGGTAACGCCGTATGGGCTGACGGATTCCTGAAGGCTATGAGCGAAAGAAGTGTTCCACTTGACTTTTTCTCATGGCATAAGTATTCATCGGATATATCGGCTTACGTTAAGCACGACGTGACTATGCACGACCTTCTCGTAAAATACGGATATGCCGACGCGGAGATATTCCTCGATGAATGGAACTATATGGAGAATTGGGGCAACCAGCCTCCGTCCTTCAAAAAGCTTGTCGGTATGACGGGTGCGGCGTTCTGCTCCGCGGCTCTTACAACCTTTCAGCATTCATATCTTTCGGGCGCTGAATATTTTGAGGCGGACGTCGTGAAGGAATGGTGCGGTCTTTTCGAGGTTGAGGATATGTCTATAGATTCCCTTGCACATAAGGATTCAAAGGGAAGGCTCAAGCCGAGAAAGCCATACTTTGCTTTCCGATATTTCGGTGATCTCTATCGTCTCGGTTCAGAGGCGTTTAGCGAAAGCGATTCCGAATCGACGTACGTTATTGCGGCAACAGACGGAAAAGCGCAAAAGGCCGTTATCTCCACTTATCGCTCGGAGGGTGGCGAATGTAAGGTAACATTAAATGGTCTTGGAGCGTATCCGACAGTTAAGGTCTATCTTACGGATGAAACAGAAACCGATACTCTTCTGGAATCTTATGAGTTTGTGGGTGACTCAGCAGACTTTACGCTTGATACCAAGGACGAGCAGATATACAGAGTTGAGGTCGAATATAATAATTAAAAGCATTTCGTTTCCAAAGGAAGCGTGCTTATATATGAACCCGACCTTCGGGTTCAATATGGGGGCGTAAAGGTTTCGACGGGGATTTTGAAGTGCGGTAAGCGGGTAGAGCCGGGTTAATCTCTTTAAACTGATCCAATTTTTTAAATATAAACGCTAACAATAATGTAGCTCTCGCTGCCTAAGTGCAGCGCGTCCGCCCGAAGAGGACCACGGCTTCGGCTCGGGCGTCACACAGTGGTGAACGTGAACTGTAAGTTGCCTTTGTAACGGTCACGCATAAAAAGGCTGCCGACGTAAGCTTTTGGCTGTTTGGGCTTGCGTCGGGAGATTAACAAACATCCTGCACCCGGAGAAAGCTGCGTGGATGGATTTTCGGACACGGGTTCGATTCCCGTCGCCTCCACCACCAAAGGTGGATAATCGGTCATTTTCGCCCCGATTATCCGCCTTGTTTTTATAAAAATCGGAGGTACTGCCGTTGGCAGTACCTCCTTTCTTTGTCTCGCCGTCAAGAGACGCGATCGCATTGATGATCTCAGACTCACACCTTATTACGTAGTCAATAAGTGATTCTTCATTTCCGATTCCGAGTGATCGGTCTATCTCGTCGCGCAGAATGTCTGCAGGGAGAGTGTTAAGATAAAATTCTACGTGATCGTAGTGTACCACAACCTTGTCAAGGTACAGATTGATCAGCTGACGGTACAGCTCCTTGTTACCTGAATTATACAGTCTGCGTGCGTACTCGTATGCAAGCTCGACCATCGTTTCAGTCACTTCCCGTGTTTTAGATTGCTTTTCAATATCATCGATCTTTGCTTTGATCTCATCGCGCTCACGTTCAAAGCCTTCGAGTGAGGAGAGCAGAGCCGAGCTTCCCGTGTTCGCAACAGCGGCTACTATGTTGTCTATCTTTTTCGTTATAGCTTGAAGTGAACCGTTCAGCAGCTGTAGCTTTTCTATGCTCTCGCTGTCAAAGCTCGAATGATACTTGTAGTATTCATTTACAAGGCTTTTGATATTTGCATCGTCGAATACTATGTGTGCTATCTCCTGCATGACGAAGGTCTCAAGATATTCTCTTCGTATCTCCTTGTTCCTGCATCCTACCGATGCGGTTCGCTTGCGGTTTGAGCATTGATAGCAAACGTATTTCTGCTTGTTCCGTCCGGAGTAGTGTCGCACGCCTGTGTAGGAGGCACCGCACTCTCCGCAGATTATCTTTCCCGTGAGTAGGTATGTTTCCTTGCTCGAGTTATTCGACGTGCGGTGATGCTTTCGGGATTTCAGTATCGCTTGCACTCCGTTCCACACCTCTTCACTGATGATCTGTGGGACTCCTCCTTCTATCCGTATCATATCATCGTCACTCTTTGATGCGTGATTGTTTCTTCTTCCGCTTACGTTTTTGCTCGCTGAACGGTTGAAGATATATACGCCACGATATTTTTCGTTACGCAGTATCTCGTGCAGACTGTTCTTTCCGAAGGGCTTGCCTCCTCGGGTGAGGTATCCCATCGCGTTGAGTGTGTAAATAATCTCGCTGTACCCGATACCTTCAAGAACCTTGTCGAAGATCATTTTAACAGCATCTACCTCATTTTCTTCGATCTCATATCGCTTTGTTTCGGGATTGATCTTGTATCCGAACGGCGCACATCCTCCAACCGCTCGGCATTGCAGAGCAGACTCGCACATTCCCTTCATAACCTCACGCGCAAGGTTTCGTGAATAGTATTCACTCATTCCCTCAAGCACAGACTCAAGAATGATGCTCTCAGGAGAGTCGTCAAGATTCTCAAGTACGCTGATCAACGATACACCGCACTTTT
Organism: Eubacteriales bacterium; assembly: GCA_045120555.1. Taxonomy (GTDB): domain Bacteria; phylum Bacillota; class Clostridia; order Oscillospirales; family CAG-272; genus SIG640. Next base: position 1,116 of record JBGVEZ010000138.1, on the reverse strand, counting down.
TCAGTTCTCGCTTGTAGTATGCCGAATCATATCTGTCGCGCGAAAATCTGTCGAGCTTATGTACAATTACAAGATCGAAGCCTCCGCATTTCGATTCACGGATCATCCTCTGAAACTCGGGACGGCCGTCTGTTGTTGCACTACGTGCGTGGTCGCAGTATTCATTTGTGACGACTACCTTGTTGCGCTTGCAGTACTCATGCATCGCACGGAGCTGTGCATCGATTGATTCCTCCCTCTGGTTGTCCGAGGAGAAGCGGGCATAAAGCGCCGCCCTCGGTATGATTCCTCTTGCTTTCATTGATTCGATTACTGTCATGTGTTCCTCCTTCTGCCCAGGTATCGGCGCTTGATAATGTTGTCAAAGATATTCATAAGCTCCTTGCCATCCTTCGCCTCACCCGGTACTGTTTTTACTTTTATTTTTCCTTCCTTGCCGCAGGATATCTTGCGAAGCTCCTCACGGCTGACCTTGATACATATCATTCGTCCTCCTTTATTATATCATTGCGTGGCTGCAAGTCCAGAGAGAATCGGGAGAAGTTGCAAAAAAGTAGCAAATTTCCGCGGTCCCAAAAAGGGGACACCCACCGAAAAAAGTCCCCTCGGCAAAATCTCGCGAAAACTCGCAAATTCACCCGAAACAGTCCGCTATTGCGGGCTGATGTAACTGTACGGGCGGACCTCGGTCCCCAGTGCTTTAACCCGCTTCAAAATAAGTTTTGGGCAAATACGCCTCTTTTTCTCCAACAATGCAACAATGCAAGTGACACTGTGCGTGATCTTCCCAAAGGCTGCAATCTTCAACCTTGCGGCAGGGACACTCTGCAATGTTACAATCTTCAGTTCGCGTCCTCTGCGTTGTCGGGGATCGCCCACGACCACCCCTTTCCGATCTTTCGGGTGGTGAGCCCTTTGATCTTCGCTTTTGCTTCGTTGACGGTGCGCTGTGAAATACCAATTTCCTTTGCTTTTGCAAAAATCTTTTCTGCGGGAACGTACTCACCCGAGGAAAGCATATCGAGAATCAAGTCCTCTGCCTGATCGGTTTTCGTATCAAGCTCACCGCCGCCGAGAAGCTCGTCCGCTGTGATCTTGTCGTAACCGTCAAGCCAT
>JBGVEZ010000137.1:0-23660 GCA_045120555.1 Eubacteriales bacterium | reverse complement strand
AAGTCTCTGTCTCCCGCAACAACTACCTCTTTTATTGTAGCGAGATTGAGAAGGGCCTTGTTGAACATGCTCTTTTTTCCGCTTGCGTAGCTTTCGTCGGAGGCGGGCCAGATGACAACCGAGGGGGACATGAGCTTGTAGCCTTCCGCAACGGCAGTTGCTGAGTTTGAATCGACACCGGTGTTACCGCCGTGATGCGCGGGCTGGAGTATGTCGGATCTCAGGTCTGCACCGTACATCTTGACCACCTTGTCAAACGCTTCGTTTGAGGCGTCGCCGGTAAACATGATCCTCTGCCCACCCAGCGTTATCGAAAGTATCATAGAGCTTGTGTTGTAATAGTTGAACTGCTTCGGATATTGATAATCCACCGTGTAGAGAACGTCTATTACAGCGTCTCCTACGTAGTATTTGTCACCTACGTGTGAACGGATGTTTTTTGCACCGTATCTCTTGATTGCGTTGTTCAGCGTAATATGCCCGTTCATAAGACCGGTTACGGTCTCGTTTGCGGGAGCGGTCAGAATTCCTCCGCCGGGCGGATTGAACATAACGTTTTCAACGGTTGCGTTATTTTTGTAATTGTTGAGGAACTGGAAAGCAAAGGTTCCGTGGTGGTCTACGTGCGCGTGAGTGATGATCCACAGAGCGATAGTGGGGGTAGTACCCTTTGGAGTGTACTTTGTAAGAAGCGCGTAAAGATCGTCAGCGTCCTTTTTTCTGTTGAAGCCGCCGTCTATGACGATAAATCTGCCGTCGGAAAGGCGCAGAAGGTAGCACATACCGTAGCCGTAATACGTATATCCCGCCTGCCTCCATGCAAGTCCGTGCATTATAAGCATTGGCTCGCACACCTTTTCTGTTTTTTCAGACTTGTTAAAAAGCTCTGTAGGCTCGGCGTTCTTGTTAAGGATCAGGCGTATGCTGTTGTCGTGCTTTGAAAAGCTGACGTTAAGAATATGCTCTTTAAAATCAAAGGTTGCGGATGCGTTTCCGGACTGACGAACGTCTGAGGCGCATCTGAATGCCGCAAGCTTTTTTATGTAGGTGTCAAAGTCGCTTACGTTTGAATCGTTTATAATAATAATCGTCTGATCGTAGCCGCAGCTTGAGATACACGAAAACGTACCGGTGTCAACGATAGGAATAAGATTCAGCTTTTCGTCAAGCGTGATGTTTTTTTCAACGTCACTGACGGAAAGAGCTATCGTTCCGTTCTTGTAATTTGCCTTGAGGACGGAAGTGAGGTGCTTAAGCAGCGCGGTGTATCCGCTCTCGGTGTATGCTGCAATAACCAGCTTGTTTCCAACGAATTTGACCTCCGCATCGCCATATCCGAGCGTGGAATACAGCGAGCGTGCCTGAGAGTGCTTGGTGTAACCAATCACGATCTCGCATACGTCGTCACCCTTTAAGGCGGTATCGTTTGCCGAATGAGGTGCAGACCCTGTAAGATCACTCATTGCCGTCATGAGAGAAGCGGAAAAATTCACCTCTTCTTTGGAGCGTATCGCTCTCGTGACTATGCGAAAGCTCCATTTTCCATTCTCGTAAAGAACGAATTTATCGTTTTGTGCTTCTGTCTCGGGGGGCTGAGTCTCTGTAGAGCTTTCGGGTGATGCCGATTCAAAAGGAGTATCGGACGTGGAATCATCCTGTTGCGGTGTCTGTGTGGGTGCACACGCAACCGCCGAAATAAGAATGGCGGCAAGAAGGATAAGCGTAAGTAAAAATCTTTTTGTCATTTCTCGGCTCCTTATTTATTCCTGATCGTACGGAAGATGAATAACGTGATCCTTTTCTCCCGCAACTATGATCCTTTTGATTGTGGGTAAGCGGATCAGAGTGATGTTGTACACGGACTTAAGTCCGGATTGATATCCGGATTGGCTTGAAGGCCAAAGCAGGAGAGAGGGTGCCATAAGGGTGTATCCGCGGGCTATGTCTGTTGATTTGTCGGCGGCAACTCCCGTACCGTATCCGTGGTGTGCGACCTGAACGATGTCGCTTTTCAATTCTCTTCCGAAAACTCTTACCGCAATTCCGAATGCAACGTTCGATGCGTCTCCGGTTATCATTATTTTTTCGCCCGCAATACTGATCGAAAGCATCAGAGAGCAGGTGTTGTAGTAATCAAACTGCTCGGGATAATGCATATCTATCGTATAGATAACGTCTATGACGGCATCCCCGATAAAATATCTGTCTCCGACGTGAGGACGAACGAGCCTTGCGTTGAATTGGTGTATTCCCGCAAGAACCTCTCTTTCGTTGCCTGCGTGTCCCGAAATGTTGGTTCCCGTATAGAAACCCTCCGCGGGAGGATTGAATATAACGTTTTCAACAGCTACAAGATTTTTATACGTGCTCGGAAAATCAAATGCAAAGACCGAATGGTGATCCTCGTGGGCGTGGGTTATGATCCATGCGGCAACCGTTATCTTCATGCCCTCGGGAGTGTTGTCCTTAAGAAGCTTGTAGAGATCGTCTGCGTCACGCTGTCTGTCCCAGCCACCGTCAACTATTATAAATCTGCCGTCGGAGAGACGGATAATGATACAAAGACCGTTTTTCTTATTTTCGTTATTTTCGTCTCTCCACGACATTCCGCGCATTATTATTTGCGGCTCGCATACAGCCTTGACCTCATCAACTGGTGCAAAAAGCTCTGTCGGGCGTCTGTTTCCTTCATATATTATACGTAACGAATTATCGCTTTTTGTAAAGCTTACGTTAAGTATGCTCGAGCTTATATCAAACGTGGCGAATTTATTGCCTCCGACGGTTGACGTGCTGACAATTTTTTCGCTTCCAACCTTTGAAACGTATTTGTCAAATGCTTCCGCGCTTGCGTTTTCGTAAAGAAAGAACGTCTGATTGATTCCGCAGTCTACCGTTGTGGGAAGACCGCAACCGCCAACCGTGGGAACGTATATAAGATAAGGCTCAAGAGAGACGGTGTATTCAAGCTGTGACGACTTCAGAACGAGAGAGCCGTCCTTTTTGTTGTTCCCGATAAGCTTCTGTATGTGGAGCATCAGCTCACCGTAGCCGTCCTCAGAGAACGCCACGGCAAAAATTCTATTGCCTATGACGCGTATGCACGCCTGACCGTATGACATGGACGAAAACGCCTCGTCTGAGCCGGCAAGTGATGTGTATCCGACAACCACCTCGCAGCTGTACGATTCATCTGCATGCTTATCCGTGACCGTTTCCGGCTTGACCTTGAATACCGACCTTGCCTTTGCGGCAAGCTCCTCTGCAAACGAACGCTCGCTGTCTGTCGGCGACGTTGCGGTTACAATTCTGAAAATATTGTCCGCTCCGTCATAAAGCGTCAGCTCCTTCTCGGCGATATTGTCTGTGGACTCGTTTTCCGCCGTCGTTTCATTTGTCTGTGTACTGTCATCGGGGATACCCGTGTGCGGTGAACACGATACCGCAGATGTCAGAAGCACCGCTAAAAGCAGGGCAGCGATTGATCTTTTTAGCTTCATAATGCTTCTCCGTGTCAATCTGCCTTGTATGGCAGAGCAATAATATGGTCGGTGTCTCCCGCCACGATAATTTCCTTTACAGATGGCAGAAGCGTAAGTGTGAGATTATACGATCTGTTTTTTTCTTTTTTGTAGGTTTCCTCACCGCTCGGCCAAAGCACAAGCGAGGGTGACATATATCTGTAGCCTTGCATTACCGAAATCGCTTCCGTGTCCGCAACACCCGTTGTTTCACCGTGGTGCGCGACCTGAACTATATCCGCCTTCAGCGCGCTTCCGAATGTGCCGACAAGCACCGAAAATACCTCGTTCGTTGCATCGCCGGTTATCAGTATCCGCTGCTCCTTTACCGTTACCGAAAAGACGGTAGAGCTTGTGTTGAAATTGGTAAACGGCTTTGGACAAAGCAGCTCTGACGTAAACAGTACGTCAATCACGGCGTCGCCAACGTAGTATCTGTCTCCGGTGTGCGGACGTATAACGCTTGCGGAATATTTGCTTGCCGCCGTGTATATTGCGTTATAGTTCCCTCTTACAGCCTCGGAAGCGAACATTGTAAAGCTTGGCTTGTTGAATATTACGCTTTCAACAACTGTTTTTGATGCATATTTCTTTGAAAATTGACTTGCAAAGGCTTGTGAATGGTCACCGTGTGCGTGCGTTACAAGCCATACGGCAACCGTCGGCTTCATTCCGCTCGGAGTATTGTCCTTCATCAGCCTGTAAATATCGTCAGCGTCCTTGTCGCGGGAATATCCGCCGTCAATTACAAGAAATCTGCCGTCCGAAAGACGTATCAGCATTGAAAGACCGCTTTGGTAGGTTTTATAGCCCTCCTCGCTCCATGCAAGACCGTGGAATATTATCATAGGCTCGCATACGTCTTTTTTCTCGGCTGCTTTTTTGTAGAGCAGAGTCGGCTCGGTGTCCTCTGTGACGGTGAAACGGATGTACCCGTCGTGAATAAGATAGCTTACGTTCAGCACGTGCGCACCCATATCAAGAGTTGCAAATCTGTTGTCACCGCTTTCCGTATAGCTTACCGTTTCATAGCGCGATAACGCCTTAAGACAATGATCAAACGTATCATTTTTCCCGCCTTCGCAAATGAGCAGCGTGCGACCGTCACCGCAATCCTCTGTGTGAGCTACCGTAAGCTCGGGAATATCTGTGTGAATAGTCCACGTTCCGTTGTCTGCCTTCAAAAGCTCAAGCGAGAATTCAGGCTCATCTGATACCGTGTCGGTCGGAACGCTTGTCGTATTTTGGATAGTTTCTGATTCTGACGGGGCGACTGTTGTCGGTCGGCAGGAGGTGAGCTGAATAAGTGCAGCAAAAATAAGGAAGACAACGGTTGCCTTGAATTTCACCTGCACGCTCATGTCAGCTCGCCTTGAACGGAAGCATCACCGTGTGATCCTTGTCCTCGGCAACGATTATCTTCTTTACCGAGGGAAGAGTCTTAAGCGCAACGTTGTAAACAGCGTTCTGTACTGAATTGTATCCGGATTTACCTATAGGCCAAAGCACGAGGGAGGGAGACATATATCTGTAGCCCTGTATTATCGCCGTTGACGCGCTTGCGCTCGTTCCCGTTCCGTAGCCGTGGTGTGCTACCTGAACGATGTCACATTTGAGATTTTCACCGTACATTTTAACTATCTTGTCAAATGACGTGTTCGCACCGTCGCCCGTTACCATTATTCTCTGTCCCGCAAGCTTTACCGAGAAGATTAACGAGGAGGTGTTGTAATATGAGAATACCTGAGGGTACTGATAATCTACCGTGTACAGCATATCTATAACCGCATCACCGATATAGTATCTGTCACCCACGTGCGGGCGGATATAATTTGCCCGATATGCAGGAATCGTGGAAATGAGAGTTACCCAACCGCCACCTTCGTCTTTGTCCGAGGAATATACTCCCCCGAGCGGAGGATTGAAGATAACGTTCTCAACCTTCACGCTGCTCCTGTATTTTGTGAATACGGAAGTAAACGTTGCGTGGTGGTCTCCGTGAGCGTGAGTTATGAACCATGCGGCAATTACCGTGTCCATGCCGCTCGGTGTGTTGTTCTTAAGGAGCTTGTAAAGGTCATCGGCGTCCTTTTCACGGTTGAATCCTCCGTCGACAACGATAAATCTGCCGTCCGAAAGTCGAAAGATCAGACAAAGACCGTTTTCATGCGACGTATATCCCGATTGCTTCCAGCCAAGTCCGTGCATTATTATCATCGGCTCGCAGACCTTGTTTACCTCACCCTGCCCGTTAAGAAGCGACGAAGGCGCGGTGTTTTTGTTGTGGATTATGCGAAGGCATTTGTCACCGTTCGAGAAGCTTACGTTAATGAGATCCTTTCCGACGTCAAAGGTGGCAAAGCAGTTGCCGGAATCGTAAACCTCGGATACGCATTTGTATGCGCTGTACTTCTTTATATATTCCTCAAAGATCTTTTCCGACGCATTTTTGTGGATTATCAGCGTCTGGTCAAGTCCGCAATCCTCGATGCTTGTGAATTCAAGGCCGTCAATGCAGAAAACGTTGTGTAACTTTTCGTTCGCATTGATAACCGTGCTTATCTTGCTTGCGTAAAGCTCGATCTTTCCGTTTGAATATGCGTCGGAAAGCACCTTCTTGACGTGCTCAAGGAGCATATCGTAGCCCTCCTTTGTGTAGGAGGCAAGAAGTATCTTGTTGCCGACAACGCAAGCCTTAGCCTGACCGTAGCCAAGATCGTAATACATGGTCTTCATGACAGGGTGCGCCGTGTAACCGATGATTATTTCAAGAACGTCATCGCCCTTTATTGCAATGTCGTTCGCCGTATGCGGCGTTTTTCCCGTAATGGAACACATTGCCTGGGATAGAGCAGACGAAAAATCGATCTCGTACTGCGAGCGTTGTGACCTCGTAACGAGGCGGTAGGACCACTTATCTTCCTCAAAGAGCGTTATTTTTGTGTCCGGAGCCTCCGTCTCGACGGGAGCTTCGGTCGTTTCTTCGGGGGCATTTGTCAAAGCTCCTTCTTCGGGAGCGGACGTTACGTCGGACGGTGTGTCCGGAGTCTGTGTTGACGGCGTGCACGCAACCGAGCATACGAGGGTTGCGGTGATGAGTATGAGAGATAAAAGCTGTTTGATATTAATTTTTTTCATTACGCAATATTATAAATGAGTTAAATCAGTAAAAAACGGACTGCCGCTTGGCAGTCCGTTAGTTTGGGTGTGTCAGCCTGCCTTTTTGGGTGTGTAAGGTAGCTCGAATACGTTTTGTACTGCGCCTGCTATGCAGACCTCCTTGACGGAGGGCAGTGATACAAGGTAACTGTTATATACATTTCCTATGGTGCTCTTGTAGCCGGGCTCGCCGTTCGGGTAGAGAACTACCGAGGGAGCCATGTGCTTGTAAGCCTCCATAATAGCGGTTGCACTTCCGTTCGCAACACCTGTGGTGTAGCCGTGGTGAGCAACCTGAACGAAATCGGATTTAAGCGATTCGCCGTACATCTTTGCGATCTTGTTAAAGGAAACGTTCGCACCGTCACCGGTAACCATTACCCTCTGTCCGCCGAGCTTGACCGAGAAGATCATAGAGCAGGTGTTGTAGTAGGTAAAGACCGTGGGATACTGATGGTCGACCGTGTAAAGCATATCCACGACCGCGTCACCAATATAGTATCTGTCACCGACGTGAGCCCTGATGATCTCGCAGCCGTCAATTGCCTTTGCGACGTTGATGATCTTCTGATACTCGCCGCCTTCCTTTTTACCGTCATCGTTCTTTGAGTTGTTTATCGCATTGCTGGGCGGGTTGAAGATGAGAGCCTTGATGTCGACAATGTGCTGATAGTTTACGGCAAACTGCTTTGCGAACATGTTGTGGTGGTCGGGATGTGCGTGCGTCATAAACCAAGCCGAGATCGTAGGCTTCATGCCCTCGGGAGTGTTTTCTCTGATAAACTTTAATACGGCGTATGCATCCTGCTCACGGTTGAATCCACCGTCCACAACCATGAAAGTACCGTCGCCGAGGCGGAATACCATGGAAAGACCAAGCTGGAAATCCTTTGCGTATTCCGCGTCACCCCACGCAAGACCGATCATATTTACAAGCGGCTTTGTGACCGTCTTTACCTCTGTCTTTGTGAGATACTTTGTAGGCTTCGTGTTCTTGTTGATAATAACGCGGATGCAATCGTCACCCTTTGAATAGCTTACGTTGTAGAGATCCTTGTCCTTTGTATAGGTGTTAAAGAAGTTTCCAACGTCCTCTACCGATGCAACGAGCGTATAGTCCTTCTCGTATTTCTTTATGTATTCCTTGAACTTTTCGGGCGATGCGTCTTCTACGATCACAAGCGACTGATTAAGTCCGCAGTCAGCGTAGGTGAGACGCGAGCAGCCGTCAATTGTGGGGAAGGTGTTGAGGACCTTGTTTACCGTCATAATCATCGAAAGCTCGTCGGAGTTGATCTTGATCTGACCGTCCGCAAGCTTCGATTCGAGAAGCTCGCCTATCTTTGTGATGATCTTATCGTAGCTTTCGTAGGTGTATGCCGAAACGATTATCTTTTTGCCGACTATCTTTATACCCGCATCGCCGTATCCGATCTCGGAATAAAAGGCGCGCGCGTCCTCGTCGTCGGTGTATCCTATATGGATATGATATTCCGAATTGTCGTTCTTGGCATCGGCGTCAGTTATTACCTTCGGATAATCCTCCGTAATGTTTGAAAAGGTGCTTCGGAGCTTTCTTGCCGCCGATTCCTCGTCGTCAAACGGCTTTGCCGGCTTTACGATTTTAAAGGAGTATCCGTTCTTTCCGTAAAGCTGTATTTCCTGTACGGGTGTTTCGGTCGTGGTGGCGTCCGTGGTCTGACCGTTACCTGTTCCCTCGGGCTTGCAGGCAATGAGCATCGATGCTGTAACGAGCAATGCGAAAAGCAGTGCAAGCAGCTTGAGATTTAATGATTTCATTTTCCTGTGTCCTTTCTTTCTGTTAAAATTTCTGATGGATTGCGGTTAATCATTCATATCGGCTGTCGCCCTCGATGGGCTCGCCTGTAAGGACCTTCTGAGCGTCTGAGATAAGCTTTTCGACCTGCGGTACGACAACGTAAAATCTGCCGACTCCGTTGACCGTTACGAATACGCGACGCTCCGAATATCTGTAGAATTTGAATTCCGTGTTTCTGTAGCCGGTCTTGTAGCGCATGGTAAACATCAGATTTGACTCGTCAGCGACAAGCTTCTTTGCGTCCTCCTCGGAAAGATCCGCGTCTCCGTCGAACTGTGTCCATACGATAGCGATGAAGTAGTCTCTGAACTGCTCAAGATCCACCTTCTCGCCTGTTTCCTTAAGAGTTACCTCCATTTTGTCGGACTGAACCTTTTCGTTGCAGTCGGACTTTGAGTTGTCACAAAGGAAGGTGTAGTGGAAGTTGGAGGTTTTAACCTCAAGCTCCTTGATAAATGCGATGTTGAAGGGAGCAAAATCGTAGGAGAGCCACTTTGTGTCCTTCCATTCGAGGAACGCAAGGTATTTCTGGTCTATTTCAACGATCATGTCGAAGATCGCGCTGAGAACGTAATATGTGCCGTTTTCCGTCTTTTCGCTGAACGCGATATCGTGCGTGATGTCCTTAAAACCGAATACCATTCGGTATGCGGGCTTGTCAAGACCGTATTTCTTGAGAATCTCATCGGAAATATCTATTGACGCAACCTTGACACCGTCCGTTCTCGTCGGTAGCGTGTAAAGGAAGGTAAGGATCTCGTAGATTGAATATTCGTTTACGAAATGGTCTCCGAGCTTCGACGTTACGTCAAGCTCCTTCTTGCTTCCGTCCTCTTCCTCATATTCGATCTTGGAGAAAGGATAAAAGGGTGTTGTCTGAAACTCGGTAAGATTTCTTTCGTCCAGATCAAGATAGTCGAAGGTTATGAGAGGCTGGACCTTGAACGGATCGGAAAGATCTGTCTTGTCGTTCCAGAAAATGAAGTTTGTAACGTCAAAGTAGTCACCCATCGTAGACGGAGCCGAGATCACGGGATCGCAAAGCGCCTCGATCGGAAGCATTACCGATGAGTCATAGCCGGTGTTGGTGATCATGTAAACCGAGTCTCTGTCCGCGTACTTTACGTAGTAGCCTGCCTCGGACGGTATCTTGTTACCGATTATGACCTTGTGTACGTTGCCCTCAAGGTCGGTGAGCTTGTACCAGGAGGGGGTGTAGGTGTACTTGTTTCCGTCCTTGTCAACTCTTTCCTCCTCGACAAGTCCGTATTCCGCGTGACCGTACTTCTTAACGAGATCGTTGTCGATCTTACCCATAGTGATGGTGTAGCCGCAGGATACGACAAGCTGTGCGAAGAGCTCGGGGCTGTAGGGGATCTCCTCGTGACCCTTGATTACGAAATCAGTGCTTCCGTCATCCATCTTCTTTCGAACGAAGGTGTAGGATCCGTTCTCGTTGTGGATCTCTATCTTCTGTACCTGTGCCTTCTGTGTGTGCGGGAAGATGAGAAGTCTGTCCTGGTTTCCGACAGCCTCGGTGCCCTCCGTGTCGACGTAAGCGTAATACTTAACCTCGCCCGTTTTCTCATCAACGTCAATGACGTTTCCGGCATTGGTTACGTAATGCTTCTTGTCGTCGGTCATAGAAAGCGTGTATTCCTTTTTGTCGGTAATGACGTACTTGCCGCCCTTTACCATGACGTAATATTTTTCGCCGTCTCCCTTCGTGTCGACGAACACGTTACGGGAGACTATTTTCTGAACTATCACGGCACTTACGCCAAGAAGGGTAACGACCACAAGCAGGATCGCGATAAGCCTCTTCTGCGTGCGCATAATGCTCTTTTTCTTTGCCTTTTTTACCTTTTTGGGGTCGACCGTCACGGTGGATTCGGTAAATACCGTCTCCTTGCCGACGTCGCTTCGGCTTCTTCTGCTGTCGTTAAGGTTCATATCACTCATGAATACTTTCTCCTGACGATAACGATAATGCCCGAAATGAACATAACGACTGCGGGAACGATGATGAGCGTCCACGTGTACTGATCTGCCTGAGCGGTTGTAAGACCCTCGATCGTGGTGTTGTCAAAGACCTTGAACTCGATCTCAACCGGAACGAATTCCTTACCCATGGTGTGGAGAGAGTACATAAGCAGGTCCGCGTTGCCGAAGGTGTTGGAGTTAAGGAATTCGGTCTTTGCAAAGTCGACCGATCCGCACGCCCAAACGTAAGAGGAATCTGCGTTTGTATTGTCGATCATTCTCTGCTCTCTCGTTACCGTCATAAGGCGGTATTTCTCGATCTCACTTGCCGAGCCTACCTCAGCACCGCCGCTGTAGATCTTTGCGGAGGAATGCGACGTGAATACGTCGTATATGTCACGGGAAACGTTTGCAGAGGATGTATACGTTCCGTAGGTGAAATTCTGATTCGACGTCTCGGACGTTTCCTCAGCGTCCTCGGGGAGATAGGAAATTGTTTTGTAGCTTTCCGAATACTTTATGGGCATTACGTTCTTGAAAACTATCTTGGGAGGAACGCCGCCCGTTCTCATGTTCTTGTGGATGGATGCTCCGAGGCCTGCGGTCGTGTATTCGCCGAGGATGGTAAGACCGTCCTGCGTGAGCGACTGCATGCTGTCGGATACCTTACACGAGGTGGTAACGCCAAGCTCGTTTGTGTGGCGGATGAAATCTATTCCCCATTCCTCAAGGTATTCCTCAAGAACGGGAAGCTCAGGGTTGTCGGGGTTAAGAAATACCATCATTGCGTTAAGACCGTTGAGGAATTTGTCGATCTTCTTTATTTCACTCTTGTCCGAAACGCCGCCGAAATCGGAAACGAAGTCGGAAATGGGATTGTAAATAACGAGAAGACGGCAGTCCTCGGGGATCTCCTCTGCAAGAAGGTCGATAGGCTTGACCTCGTATCCGCTCATCGCGAGAAGATTTACAAGCGCTTGGTCGATAGTCTCACCGTGGTTCTGGGGAATGCACGCGATGGGAGATTCCGCCTTGGTTACCGCCAAAATTGCGGAGGAGAAAACCTTTTCACCGCTGTAAGCCCACGGGGTTTTGTCTGCGGAGCTGTTGAAGGTGAAGAATGCGCGAAGCTGATAGGTTCTCCACTCGGTTCCGCTCTCAACGATAACGCTGTGAGAGTAGATGGGGTCGCCCTCGCCTCTCTTGAAGCGGTCGACCGACGTGGGGTTCGACCAGATGTCAAGATACTTAACGTGAATATTGGGCATCTTGTCCGCAAGCTCAAGAGCGGTGTGCAGAACGTAGCTCTGGTAAATGTCCGATTCAAGGTTGTCCTTGTGGTCGCAGAAATAGATCGTAACGTCCTCGCTGACGTTTTCGAGAGATTTAAGACACTCGTCCGAAAGCGAGAAGAGCTTCTTTGCGGTCATGTCGTAGTACCAGTTGAATTTGTCCGCAAGCATTGAGAAGATTATATTTACAAGGACGATAGACGCAATAAGCACGATGCTGAGTACGGTAGAAACGCTTCCGTATCTGAAGCTTCTGCTCATCGTACTGCCGCCCTTCATTTTATTGAAATTCATACGTGAATATCCTTTCTGATAATTAACTTATGACCAACGGCGCTTTTCGAAAACGCGGATGGTGAGGTAAATGAAGATTATTGCAAAGGATACATAGTAAAGCAGGGAAGCAAAATCAAGAATACCGTATCCGAAATCTCCGAAGCGGGAGAATACACTGAACCAGTCAAGCGCCGCTCTTACGAAATAGTTGCCGATAAGTCGGGTTCCCTCCTCTTCGCTTCCTGCCTGGGTAATGAAGTTGATTACAAGCATCGAAGCGAGGCACGCGATAGTGATTACCGCTGCGGAGAGCTGATTTTCGGTGAGGGAGGAGATGAACATGCCGATCGCGATGAATACCGCACCGACAAGGATGATGCCGAGAAGGCTGCCGAGTATCTGAGCGGTGTTGACGCCTATGAACTTATAGGATGCCGTCGTTTCGTTTGCCGCTCTCTGGTCAAAGCCGAGAACGTAAAGGGGGAAGAAATTGATGCAGGATGCTATAACCGTTCCGAGGAAGAGAGTGAACGCGGCAAGATACTTGCCGAGAACCATTCCTGTGATCGTGACCGGAGCTGTGAGAAGCAGCTGCTCTGTTCTCATCTTCTTTTCCTCTGCGAACAGACGCATGGTAAGAAGGGGGAGAATGATGATGAATGCGTAAAGCATAAACATAAAGTAGTTTGACGTCTTGTAGCTGTTTGACTGAAGCGTCGTGTAACAGCATACCGCCGCGCTCATTGCGAGGAATACGCCAACGTATACGTAACCGAGTGCGTTTGTGAAGTACGAACGCAGCTCTTTCTTGTAAATAGCAAACATAAGATTAAAGCCTTTCTTTGAAAATTATTCTTCGTCGTCTTCAATAACGTCCTTGCGGAGGGATTTCTCCTCCTCGGTCTTGCGGATGATGCTGTCTGCCGCATTTATCTCCGCGCTCTTTGCGCTGACCTTTGCGCGGCGTGGATTCTTTTCTCTTCTCGTCCTCTGCTCGTCTGTCTTGTTGACAACGGCAATAAAGATGTCCTCAAGGCTCATGCCGAGAGATTCAAGTCCGATCATAGGCCAGTTGCGTGATGCAAGCTCGTAGAAGAGCTTCTTTCTGATGTCAACGCCGTATTCGCATTCAACCGTGTAGGTGTATGCATCCCCGTCCTTTTCCGCAAGCTGCTCTGCGTAAACTACGCCGGAAAGACCCTTGAGAAGCGCGATGACCTCTCTCTGCGGACCTGCGATCTTGACGTTGAAGCGGTGGTTGTTTTCAACGGCGCGAGTGATGTTTTCGGTAAGCTCGTCTGCAACGATCTTTCCCTTGTTGATGATGATGATCCTGTCACAAACCGCCTGAACCTCCTGCAATATGTGCGTGGAAAGGATAACGGTGTGGTCCCTTCCGAGGTTACGGATGAGATTACGGATCTCGATGATCTGCTTCGGGTCAAGACCGACCGTCGGCTCGTCAAAGATTATTATCGGAGGGTTGTTGATAAGCGCCTGCGCGATGCCGACTCTCTGACGGTAGCCCTTCGAGAGGTTGTTTATGAGACGGTTGCCGACGTCACGGATCTTAACGACGTCACAAACCTCCTCGATGTGCTTTCTTCGGTTAAGAGTGCAGCCCTTGAGGTCGTAAACGAAATTCAAGTATTCGTTGACCGTCATATCGGGGTAGATCGGTGGCTGCTCGGGAAGATAGCCTATCTGCTTTTTGCATTCAAGCGGATCTGCGAGAACGTTTATTCCGCCGATCTTTACAACGCCCGAATTGCTGGATATGTATCCGGTGAGAATGTTCATACAAGTACTCTTTCCCGCGCCGTTGGGACCGAGAAAGCCTACTATCTCACCCTTGCCCACGTGAAAGCTGATGTCGTCAAGAGCTCTGATACTGCCATAACTTTTAACGAGATGGTCAATGGTTATCATATGTTTTGAGTTCCTTTCATATATAACTGACGCCGAAAAGACGCCGTATATGTAAAATAATTTTTTCATTATATTATAACATATATTTTTTTCGGTAGTGTGAACAATTGATGTTTATGTGTAATTATTCTCTGCATTTTCGGTAAATTATAAAAAAGGATGCCCCCTGTACTCCGCATATACTTTAAAAGTGACCAAAAATGCCCAAAATATCCGAATCGGAGAGATGTTTTGGAAATAATTGAAAAATCCCTTGACAAACAAGGGAAAATGTGATAAAATATCTGTGATGAAAATCATCAATACTTTTTATTGAAAGGGATACGCTATGAAATCCAATCTTATTACCAGAGCTTTAGCTCTTGCCATCGCTATTATGACGGTTGCTGTTATGATGGTTGCATGTGCTCAGACCGGTAAGGGCGACGTCACTACAGGCTCCTCCGACCTGACAACTGCTCCTGAAGGAACTGAATCCGAGACTGTGGCGGAAACCAAGGAAGAGGACGAAAAGCCCAGAGTTATCGATACTAATGGCTACGACTACTTCATTTACTGTAAGGACAACAAGCTTTGGTTTGAAATGTACGCTTGCGAAGCCGGAACCGTTACAGGTGACGTTATCTCCGACGCTCTTTTCGCAAGAGAAACCTACATCGAAAAGCTCTATAACTGTAAGATCTCCATAATCAAGGACACCAAGATCGCCGAAAAGCTTGAGCTTAACCATGACGTAGGCGGTGTTGATGCTGACCACCTTGCTGACATTGTTTACACAAGCGGTAAGGATACCCTTAAACTCGCTCTTACGGGAGTCTTTGAGAACGTTCTCAAGCTTGAAAACCTTCGCCTCGAAAACTCCTACTGGGATCAGAACATCCAGAAGGAATACCTCATCAGTAATTCGCTCTTCTGCCTTGAGGGCGACATCAACGTCCGCGATGACCTCCGCACTATGCAGGTAACCTACAACAAGAAGCTCTACGAGGACTATAACCTCGATGATACGTACGGAAGCATCTACGACCTCGTTCGTAACTATAAGTGGACATATGATACCATGATGACAATGTGCCGTGACCTTTATCAGGACGTTGACGGCGACGGCTATCAGGGTATGAAGGACGTTTACGGCATCCTCTCCGAGGGTACCGCTCCCTACTACTTCTTCCTCGGATCGGGTAAGAAGCCCGTTACCAACGATAACGGTAAGTTAGTTCTTAACCTCGGTGATAAGACCATCCTCGAATACGTCGACAAGACTCTTGAGCTCGGTTATAATCCCTCCTCCTGCGTTGTTAACAATGGTCAGATCATTGGTATGTCCTCCACTTGGGATGACGCAATAACCCTCTTTAAGAACAATCAGGCACTCTTCCGCTCCTCCGCTCTTTCCTCTGTTAACGGATACGTTGATATGGATTCCGACTACGGTATTCTTCCTATTCCCATGATGAGTGAGATTCAGGGCAGATACTATTGCTGGACCTCTGCAGGTAACCACTATCCGCTTTCCATCCCCGCTGACGGTATCAGAGATTACGATACGTCTACTCTCATCACAGAGGCTATGGCGTTCTACTCCAAGTACGCAAAGTCTGATAACTATAGCGAAGCGTTCTACGAAATGCTTGCTGACTACCGTCTCGGACAGACAGCAGACGATACCGATATGCTCGATATCATCTTCGCCTCCAAGACCTACGAGCTCGACCAGCCTCTCGTCATAACAAAGGTAGAGAACCGTATGTATTTTCTTACAAAGGAGAAGTATTCCGGTTCCTTTAAGCCCGAGATTGACTCTATGGCAGGTCCCTCCCAGAAAAGAGCTGACGAGATTACGATCCTCGTAAGGAATCTCGAAAAGAGAGCTAACGCTGCTCAATAATCGGAGACTAATCAGCCTTTGGCGCTGTATCATACGGGAGCTTGCAGAAGTTCGGTTCTGCAAGCTCCTCTTTTTTATTGAAGTGAGGGAATAAAATATCATACCGTAGGTGAATACCTTCCCCACAGAGGGAAGGCATTTCGCCCGCCCCCTCTCCGTCACCTTCGGTGCCACCTCTCGCCAAGGGAGAGGCATACGTCGCACCCCTTAGATTCTCTCGATCACATATGGAATTCCATCCGAAATGATCCTTCTCATCGCTTCTGCGCGTACGTAAAGCAGATTTGCGAGATCCGGATCGTCTGCTCCGATCATGTAAGACGCAAGATAATGCGCCGCACACGGCATAAAAGACTCCTCAAGAGGCCAGTAATCGTCAAGCTCGATGAACGTCTGCGGTGCGGATATCGATGCCCCACCTACGCTCTTCTTTTTGAGTCGGTCAAGCGGAAGCAAGCTGTATACTACCATAGGAATCAGCTCCTCCGCCTTTTCTTCAAGCATAACGTCCTCTTCCCTGCCGCCCTCCCCAATTAAGGAGAGAGCGGCTTTGTATATTTCTCTGTAGGTCATACTGCCACCGAAAGAACTACGAGCTCCGCAGGGTAAACGACCTTCGCACCGTAAAGGTGGAGACCCTTCACCGCATCCGCAAATCGAAGCTCGGGACGGTAAGCGTGTACCTCGCTGAGCTGCTCTGCGTATGCAATAGCTCTCTTGGTGCGTACGTAGCACTGGTGCTTGCTGTCAGCGGACTTTACGTTGTTGGTTACGTATACCTTGCAGCCCGCAACGCTGCCTATGTAGCCCGCGTCGAGAGAATCCGTGTTGCTTGTCGCAAGATTGATCTTGCTCTTGAGAATGAGAGATGCAACCTTGGGAGATACCTCCGCAACGATCTCGCAGTTTGTGTCCGCGTTCGCTTCTGCAAGCTTTGTGCGCGCGTCGATGAGAAGATCGATGATGTTGTCAACGGTCGCGTTGCCCTCAATCTTGCTGCCTGCCTCGCCGTAGAGGGAGAAGATGTATGCGTCTGCCTCGTTTGCAAGTGCGTTTGCCGCGTTAGCCATAGCTGCGGACATGAGCTTCGGAGAGGACTGCGCGAGATCCACGTCGTCTATCTGGAAGTTGAATGCCTTCGCGCGGTTGATCTCAAGAGTTGCGCAGGTGTCGCCGAGTGTTTCGGGCGCGGACATATCCGCGTTCTTTGTGTAGTCGAACACGCTTACCTCACCGATTCCGCAGATCTTGACCTTGTCGCCGACCGACTTGATGTCGCCCTCGAATTCGCGGTTGCAGTTCTTTGCGCCAACGTAACGCGCACCAAGCTCGGAAAGAAGCTTTTCGCTCCATACTGTCTGAATAAAGTTTGTAATTGCCATAATAAATTTTTCCTTTCTTTTTTAGCCTTTGGCTTATTTTTTAGTTTGTTTTTTTGGTTTGTTTAATTGAAGTTTTGCTTTTGTTGTTTCTTTCGTAGGCGCCGCAGGTGACGCCAATGGCGTCACCTCCCTCCCCGACGGGGAGGGAGACACCGCGCTGCGCGCGGCGTCTGCGGCGCCGTGTGAGACGGATGAGGAGATCGTTCCTCGCGATGCGATGACCACCAACGGACCGTCGAGGACGCCGGTCCCTACGATCCATGCCTCTCCTTACGCAGGGGATCTCCTTCATTGACGCCCTGCCACCAATACCCCCGGTAGGTGCGAACTGCGTTCGCCCGACACAAGGGAGCTTTCCCCCGGATCATCCACCCGTTAACCTCCCACCGCCTCAAGCGATGAGAGAACCTTGTCAAGATTCTTGCGAACGGTGGAGCGGTCCATCTGCCTGATCTCGTCAACGCTGTATACCGCGCCGATACCGCCGGAGACCGCCCCCGCAGATGCCGCCGCACCCGCCTTGTTTGCCTCCGCAGCAAGCTTTTTTCTGTGCTCTGACCTTACGAAAGCAGCAAGAACGCTTCCGCCCTCAGCTATCGATTGCCAGCCCTCATCGTCGATTGAAAGAGCGTCAGCACCGGGAAAAAGCCTCGGCAGCTCACGAAGCTCCCCGATAAGATGAGAAACCCTCTCCCTCTGCTCAACGAGACGCCAAAGCTCGTCAACACTCTCCCCGATCTCGCGGAGCCTGTCGGAATGGTCGGGAGCCGTAGCCTGCTGATCTGTGCCGGCGGATGCTACTCCGTCGATAATTTCCGATACCTCAGCCGCCTGATCGATACCGTTGATCATTTCTTCTTCCATTTTTCGTTATTCTCCTTTCTTTTTGTCGTTTGTGAGAGCGGATTCCTCTCCGATCTCACGTATAAGCTCGTCTCGCTTCGGAATGATGCCGCGCGGAAGCCTTGTAAGGTACTGCGTAACCGTTATCGCACCGCACTCAAGCAGCCTGTCAAGAACGGATATGGATACCGCCGTCCCGTACTTGCCCTCGTCCGATACCTCAACCCTGCATGAGAGCAGCGCCTGCCTTACCGCGCTGAGATCAACCTCCCTCGTACCGTCTCCGTTGCCGAGAGAAATGAATCTTCCCCTGCCGTAACGCGTGCATATGACGTCCGCCCAGATCCTCGCCTGATCCTCTATCGCCGAGGCAAGCAGACTAACGCTTCCCCTGAGAATTCCGATAGCGGATTCCTTCGCTGCAAGAATCGCACTTGAGTTCTTGGGATCAACGTTACCGAGAGCCGCGTCCGTCGCACCGTGAAGCTCGCGCGTCAGCTCAATGACCTCCCTCGAAAGCTCCGCGTAGCCGTCGCTCAGCTCACCGCAGCCAACGACCGAAACCGCATCCGAAAGATTGCCTCCGCCATGCGCACCGATCGCAACACCCGGCTCGCCCGTCCACTCGGGAATCCTCGTCTTGTCGTAGATAACCTTCGAGAAGGCCGTGTCCTGCATGTGCTTCATAAGCATGCAGTACGAGCGGTTTACGTACTGCTGATTCGGTATCATCCCCGTAACAAGCGGCTCACCGAAGAAGCTGTTCTTCTTCGATGTCGGCGTGAAGAGCGCGATCGGATAGAGAGTAAGACCGGTGCAGCCCTGCGCGATAAGCACCTCACAGCACTCCTTACTGTAATAGATCCTTCCGTCCTCGCCTCTGCGGAGCATCAGAGTTACCTCTGCCCTTCCGCCCTCCCCTTCGATTTTGTTAAGGTCCTGCACGCCGATACCGTTGCCTGCCGCCTCCCTTCTTACGGCTTCAATACCGCGCCTCGACTTTATGATGAAGAACTCCTGCGATTGAATGTCTCCACACCTGGGGTCTGCGGGGTAAATGCAGGCAGGGTCAATCGCCTGCGTGCGAAAGATGCCCGTGTGCGCGTCACCCGTCTCCTTGTCCGCATCCCAATAGGTGTATAATACACCGCTTCCGCAGATCACCGCATCCTTGCATACGTCAAACAAAAGCTTTTCAAGCTTTTCCCTGTCGTATACGTTGCCTATATGCCTTGTCAGCGTGTCAACCGCCGCTATAAGGCGACCGTCACCCGCGATCTCCGGCGGGAGACCGTCAAGCGAGTAGCTTATCGAATATTCCTTGGCACAAAGGGTGGAGATCACGTAGTCGGATATTCTGCGAATCAGATTGAATACCGGCTTTGTCAGCTCACCGCCCTCCCCCTCGCGCCATTGATGACCGAGGTAGAATTCCTCGTTTTTTCGGCAGGCAGCGGCGTGCGATATAAGCAGAGGATCGCTCTCAAGCACCTCTCTTGCCGCCACTATTCTCCTTGCCATTGCTTTTTCCTTTTCGTTCATTAACCTGTTTCCTTTCTTTTGGATTGTTTACTTTGACCTTACGTCAAGCTCCGCGTCGCAAAGTGCCGCTTGACCGTAGCCGGTTATGCCGATCGTTGCCGAAACGTACCGAAACAGCCCCAACTCGGGATAAAACAGCTCGAATGTGACCTTTCCGTATTTCTTTTTTCTGTTTTCCGAAAAGACCTTACCTCTGTCTGTTGTAAGCTCCGCCGAAACGCCCGTAACCTTGTCGGATGCCTTTATCGCAAATGATACTATGCGCTTTGCCGAAAAAGGATCACCGAGATCGCTCGGATTCAGCACAAGCACACCGCTTATCGGATACCTGCCGTCCTCCCTCTCGTCTGCGTCAAGCTCGGGCGATGAGTAATATACCCTCTCACCGCAAGCGACAGCAATGCAGTCCTCACATTCGATAAGAGCCGTCGGATCCTCAAAGCAGGTGACCTCAAACCATATCCCGCTGTCAACGTCAAGCACGAATATCCTGTTTTCTCCGTCCGATTCGGTAAGCGTCCAAAGACATCTGTCTGCCCTTGAGTATGCCATTCCGAGTACGCTTCCGCGCATCCCGTAGTCGAATACGTCCTTTACCGTCACCGTTGAAAGAGCCTCGCGCTCCCCGCTCTGCGAAATGCTGAGCCTTGTAATGTGACCGTCCGAAGCCACGAATGCAAATCCGCCGCACGGACATATGCTCGCCGCACTCTGCGCCCCCTCGCTCGGAAGAGTACGCAAGGTGCCGTCCTTCTCGTCAAATACGCAAAGCCCCTCTCCTATCGCAAGCACAAGCGTGCCCGAGCAAACGAATGCTCTTTTAAGACCACCCTCGGGGAGAGTCAGTATCGGAGCGGAGCAGAACAGAGCCCCGTCATGCGTGCTTACGCGGTACATCGCGTTTTTGCTGTAAAGATAATTCCTGCCGCCAAGCTCGCCCGAGCCGCCTATAAGCCCGAGAGAGGACGGTGAGCTTTGGGAATACCCCGCGTGAATGCAGACAACGTCACCCGCGAAAAGATCAAGCCCTAACGATACGTTTCCGTCGTTTAGCGTGAAATCATCGATCTCAGATCCGTTTACCGTTATCCTGTGTATGTTGACCGGCGTTTTGCCGAGCGTAATGCTGCTGCCGTCAACGTCCATTATAAGCCTTGCCGCCATCTCGCCCGAAAATCGGTTCGTCGCACGGTCGCATTCCTCTTCAGAAACAGCTCCGCCCTTTACGTCGACGTCAATTACCGCGTAAAATGAATCGTAATCCTCAAATTCATTTCCGACTCGCTTGCATATCCTTCCGGAGGTCATCATGTAGGTGCTTCCGCCCGACGTGAAGAAAAACGTCCTCTCAGCATCAATGTCACCGTCCGATATGTATCTCGCCTCAGATGGCGATCCCGTTTCCATTATACCGGGAAGCTCGTAAAGCAGATTTGCCTCGGATACGTATCCCGTGATGCTGCCGTTGTTGTTGACGCTTCCCGAAAACGTAACGTCCGAATTCAAAGAGAACGCCTCAACCGTTCCGTTACGTAATCGAAAGGATCCGTTCTGCGGTACAAGATCGCGTATCTCGCAGGCACATCCATCAAAAAATCCGCCCCTGCGCGTTCCGATTATGTCCGAGAGAGAATATCTCTCTATGCGACGCTTCGCCTTCCTTTTCTGTGTTTTCATTTCGTTTTTTCCTTTCTGTTATATTTTACCCGACAACCTCCATACCGTGTGCCGTACCGATTTTCAGATTGCCGAAATAATCTTACCATAATCCGTTCTTCTTTTTCTTGAAGAACTCCCTCTCGGGATGCTCCTCCTCGTACATTGCCCTGCTCATCAGCGCGTATCTCAATGCCTCGGGCGAATGTGTTACCTCGTGCGGACTGTCAGAAGCGTCCTCCGCTCTAACGGGATCGCACAAAAGCAGAGGAAGCGAGCGTATCAGATCCTCACAGCGATCGCATATCTGTATGCATGGCATCCTCTCGTTCCCCGAAAGATACTCTCGAACACATCGCCAGCCCTGTATGCGCCGATCGTCCGCGGGCGCAAGCGGCGGAAGTCTCCTTCCCTCCGAAAATATCTCAATACCGCTTCGCCCGGTGTCCTGCCTGCGGTTGTACATGTCGGGGGACAGCACGAGATAGCGTACCGGATACCCCGAAAGCATAGCCTCTGCCTCGCGCCCCGCCTCGCCGAGAGTAAGATTTTTCTTGCATAACTCGCGTATAACGTATACCCTTCCGTCACTGCCGATACCGCATAAAAGGAGCGCGAACATATCAAAACCGTAGTCAGCGGACGCGAAATACGTAAGACACCTCTGAGGTATCTCCTCTGCCCTGCATACGTGCCTTGAATATACGAATTCGGGAAAGAACTGCCCCTCGAATATCCCCCATTCACCGTAAAGCCACGCCGCACGCAGCTTTTTCGGGAGCGTTTCGAGCGAACGTACGTAGTCGGGATCTGCGCTTGTCAGTATCGGGTTGTCGTATACGTTTGCCGGTATGAAGGTGTAATCATCCTCCCTCTCCCCGTCGTAATACCTGCGGTCAACGAATATCCGCTTCACCCACCCGTGACCGACGCCGCCCGGATTGCACGTAAGATACATGCGCCTCGGAAACGCGTTGACTCCTCGCAAGCACGCCTTGAATATAGAAAACTGATATTCGGAAAGCTGTGTCGCCTCGTCTATCGCTATAATATCATATTCCTGACCCTGATATCTGAGCGCGTCACGCTCTGCATCACAGTAGCCGAGAGAGATCGTCGAGCCGTTGGAAAACCTTAACAGCTTGTCGGTGTCGCTGTACGTAAACAGCTCACCGTATTCGTCGGAAAGCGGAAATAAATGATTCGCCTTCAGCTCGGCATACGTCCTTCGCACGAGCAGACAACGGATACCCGAATACCTGAGACAAAGCGTTATGAGCTTTCGTCGTAATGCCCACGATTTGCCTCCGCCTCTCGCACCGCCGTACGCCGTGTACCTCGTCTTTGATCTGAAAAATTCCGCCTGCTTCGGATTCGGAATGCTTTTAAATTCAATTCTTTTCATGATTTTCCCTTCTTCCTTTTGCTTTGACGGCGCCGCCGCCGGCACGCTCCGCGTGCCGCCCCCCTTGCAGGGGGGGAAGCCGCCTCCGGCGGCGTCGGCGGCGCCTCGTGCGATAGCGCCTGATCTCACCACCTGCCTATAGTATACCACAAAAAATTTGGTACACAGTATCACACAGTGTCAACCTTCTTCCCCGTCCGGATGCCCGAATATCGCCGTGATACCCTCACCGGAATCCTCGTCTCCGAATACCTCGGCGCGGAACTCGGATAAATTATGAAGCTGCTGCGTGTACGCCGTTCCCGTAGCGCCCGAATTCACCGCCTCGTCCTCGAGTACCGTGAATATCCTGTCAGCAAGCTCCTCGCTGCCGGAAAGAATGGACATCATTTCCCTCTTCCCGATACCCATGTACCGGCAAAGACCGCAAAGATTCGGTATCCTCTTCGCACCCTTGCCCCCGACGTTACAGCTCTCAACGTAGCTTTCGAGAGCCATAAGCGTATTCTTTTCTTTTTTAGTCATTCAGTTTCTTACCCTTTCTTTCTTTCTTTTTTACGCTTATCTGTGCGCCTGAGTGTTGATGTATTTGTCGAGCTTGTCCTTGGCGTGCTTTATGCTTTCGTCCGCACCAAGCTGAATCAGACCGCCAAGACATGCCGACAACGCATAAACGATAAGCGCATTTTCTTCCTTGATCTTTCGTATGTCACTGTCCTGCATCTCCTGCTTCAGATACCATCGGTAAACGGCAAATACCGTGCCCACAATGGCAAGCAGCGCCGACAGCGCACCTGCAAATGTTATAATTACGTTCAGCTCTTGCATTTTTTCTCCTTTCTCTATCAGTGTTAACTATATACCCCACGTGTCATCCAGAGCGCAGTCGGCGATGCGTATACCTTCCCCTGTGGGGAAGGGGGACCGCGATAGCGGTGGATGAG
>JBGVEZ010000136.1:0-2722 GCA_045120555.1 Eubacteriales bacterium | reverse complement strand
CATTTACGGTTGCCTTTTTTGATATTTAATTTGCCATATTATATTCTTTTTAAAGTTTTTTGGGGATTCTTAAGGGGTCTTTTTGCAAAAAGTCCCCTAAAGCGTTTCATCACGCCATCCAAAGCTCGGCGATCGTTTCCTTTGCGATCTCGACGTAACGTCTGCCGCGCTCGAAGTCACCAAAAATCGTACCGACCTCGCGCTGTGCGACCTCAAAGAGGCATCCGCTTGCGCATTCTGCGACCTCCTTGAAATACTTGCGGAGGGCTTCCTCGTCGAGCGGGCCCTTGTTTGTTACGAATTCAGCACGCGGCTTGCTGTAGTAAACTACGTTCGTGCCGCGGAGCTGTTCACCGACCTTCCTTTCGTCATTGAAGGGAGATACGGAAAGCTTGCGAAGGTTCGTCCATTTGGAAAGATAGTTTTCCCAGAGGTTGTCTACGCGCTCGCAGCAGCCGTAGGAAAGGAGTCCGTAACGCTTGACAAGTCTGTCGAGGTAAGGATGAACGAATTCGCCGTACGTTTCGGGCGAAACTGCGGTCGTTTCCTGCGCCTCGAGGAAGCCCCACATCTGATTTGTGGAGGTTATCGGGCCGTCCGCAGGCAGCTCTGACGTAAACGCAAACGATTCCTGGCCTATCGTCGAAAAATTGTTTGTCGGCAGTAAAAGTCCGTTCTTTTCAAGGTGATCGTAAAGCGAAAGATGGACGTTTGTCGCCATTTCCATTATCTTGTGAAGCATCTCGGGGCAATCGTACATGGAAATGTAATAGGTCTCCATGCCGATAAGCTTAACGAGCGGATTCGTCATAGGACCTGTCAGCGAGGGCATAACGATCCTTGTGGGGAGGATGTCACCGATCACCTCGTCAGCCATAGCGCAGAACGCCTCGGTCGCGGGACGGTCAACGTTGAATCTGCCGCCGCAAAATAGGTCAAAGTCCTCCTCGATATCATCGGTTATCGGCTCGATGTGGAATCCGATCGAATTTTTCGCCCTGACGTTCTTCGGGTCTGTTCCGAAGGGCTTCGACCACATGAACATATTGACCTCAAGCCTGTCAGAGATCGGTGTATCGTCATCGAAAAGCTCGCGTCCGACCATCGACGAAAGCAGGCGTGCCTCAATGTCTCGTGCCTCCTTACCCTCACAACGCATTCTCGAATATACGACCTCATTGCGGAAGTTAGAAAAAAGAAGTCGGACGGTGGGCGTGTCCTTTATTCCGTTTGCCTGCGAACGCCACATCGCAAGGATCTCGTCATTTCTTTTGCTGTTTGCAAGTGCAAGCTTACGGCTTGCAAGCTCACGGAGTATTTCTCTATCTTTTAAGGAAATTGTACTCATTTTTTCTCCTTTTCTATGTATTATTTAGCGTCAGTTCGACCACAGTGTTATCTTTTCAAGCATATCCTCTGCCTTTTCCTTGCTTGAGCATTTAACCGATATGTAAACGCCTGTAGGATCTATTGATTTAATAAGTCTTTCTGCACCCTGCATATCGTTTTCGCTTATTCCGTGGAGCAGGATCAGGTTCTTTTTCTTATCCTGTATACTTCTGTACAGAGAGAACCACTTTTCATCGGTCAACGGTGCCTCACCCGCCCCCGACACCCATTGGATGCCTTTAAGGTTGGGAATATCGAGCAGCATATCAAGGTGGCGTATCTCGCCGACACCGTCAAGATGATATATAGGACGGTCGACGTAAGCCGCCTGCTCAACAAGATGCGGAAGAACAAATTCCTCAAACTGCTGTGGCGAGATCATATAGGAAAAGTCACACTGAAGCGGATACCACGGCTTCGACGACGGAATATTCATCCAGTTATTGTACGGCTGATCGACCTTTCTTACCGCTTCAAGCTGAGCATCATACATCTTAAACCAGGCATCCGTAACCGCTCTTGTACATTCCTTCACCTCATCGGGATAATCGTAAAGATCGTAAAGCAGACCTTCGGTGGAGTGGAGAGACGCAACAACGTCTAAAATTCCGCCGATATCTGTGATCGAATAGTGCACGTCGGGATCGGACGCAAACTTATTCTGCAGGCGGGTAACGTGCTGCCACATCTCGCTTTGCGTATCAAGCTTTATTTCGGGAGCATCCTCCCATTCGGTTATCAGAGGCTCCTGATCGAACCACACGGTTTTATGAGTAAGTCCGAATTTACTGCCGATACATGCGGCAAGGCATCCCGGTCCGAAATTTGTAAAGAGCATCGGAACGCCCTCGGCAATGTAACCCGTATTATTGACGTTGTGCTTGAATGCGTTGTAAACGTACTCCTCGTCAAGCCAGCGTTCCTCAACCGAGGTCGGTCTCCTGTAGGCGACCGCCCCTTCTTTTCTATATGACATATTCAATACACAGCGTTCTGTATTGGTTCTTTCCCAAAATTTCTCGTACTCATTAAGTGCAGATGCATATTTTTCCTTAAACATATTTTGTTCTCCTTTAAAGAAATCTGTCTCTACGTATATTGTATCACGAAATGACCGTAATGTCAATTGGGTTTCGGTGTTTTTTCGGGAATTTTTGGGGAGAAAACAAAATAGACCTAAAAAATCGTTTTATATCTTCTGCGCCAACCGAAGCCGCCTAATATTTGATGCAATGGTTTCCGATAATTTCATTTTTTCACTTCCTTTTTCGTTTTTTTATATTATACCACATATGTCGACAAAAGTCCATGAACTACTCTTCATGATTGAAGT
>JBGVEZ010000135.1:0-10714 GCA_045120555.1 Eubacteriales bacterium | reverse complement strand
TATAACGCAGAGGACGGCTGGCGTGTGTTTGCAAAGATGGCAAAGACAAAATAATAACGTAAAAGCTCCCGCTGTACCGAAAGGTACAGCGGGAGCGATTTGCTTTAATTATCAGTCGAATTTGTCACAGCACTCGTCCTTTTCCTCTTTTACCGGATCGGGAGTGTTGTCGGGAGTGGTGAACTTACCCATCTCGGAGGTCTCACCGAAGAGCACGTTTTTCTTTGTCATATCGACAACGTCACTCGGGATAATGATCTTGGCAGCTCTGCCGTTTGCAAGCTGAATGAGAGCATCGTATTTCTTAAGCTCGATAACCTCTGCGGTAGGACAAGCCTCGATAAGTGCGCGGAGACCGTCAGCCTCTGCCTGCTGCTGAAGAAGATGTGCCTTAGCTTCACCCTCAGCTCTTGCAATGCGGGCGTCTCTTTCACCCTCTGCGGCAAGAACAAGTGCAAGCTTGTCACCCTCTGCACGTGTAACCGATGCCGCCTTGTGACCCTCTGCCTGGAGAAGGGTTTCACGTCTGTCACGCTCTGCCTTCATCTGCTTTTCCATCGCGTTACGGATCTCTTCGGGAGGCATGATATTTTTAAGCTCAACGCGGGTTACCTTGATACCCCACTGATCGGTAGCCTCGTCGAGGATGACCGTCATTTTGGAGTTTATTGTGTCACGTGAGGTGAGTGTTCCGTCGAGGTCAAGCTCACCGACGATATTACGAAGGGTTGTTGCCGTAAGGTTTTCAAGAGCCTGGAAGGGGTTCTCTACGCCGTAGGAAAAGAGCTTTGAATCAATGACCTTCCAGAAAACGACGCTGTCGATGCGCATCGTTACGTTATCCTTGGTGATAACGGGCTGGGGAGGAGAGTCAAGAAGCTGCTCCTTGAGTGTTATCTTGTTTGCAATTCTTTCTACGATCGGCCACTTCCAGTGGATGCCTGCGCTCCAGGTTGTCTTATACTTGCCGAGGAATTCGACAACGTATTCGGATGCCTGAGGAACGATCTTGATGCTGGTTACAAGGATCAGAACAAGAATGACTGCAAGAATGATTAAAAATGGTACCATAATTTTTCTCCTTTGTAATTGAATTTGGATTTTGATTTATATCAACCGTTATCTGTCGGAGGATATATAAGGGAAATAGGATTTGAAGTAGATCCAGCCCGAAAGAAGGGTGAATACTACCGTTACCGCGTAAGCAAGTGTGCTTATCGGCGGGAAAGTAATGAGCATCTCGGGACCGCCAAGCAGGGAAACGAGAATCGGCTCTACGAGGAACGCCACAACGAAAACCATTTGGGAAACGGTTTTGACCTTTCCGTAGATGTTTGCAGGAACGACTATGCTTTGCTTCTGATTAACTATAAGGCGCAGCGAGCTTACGGTAAATTCGCGGAAAACGGTTAATACCGTGAGTATTACAAGTGCAAGCTTCAGATAGCCCTCGACTCTGTAGATAAGAGCAAGATACGAGCCGACAACGAGAAATTTGTCTGCAAGAGGATCAAGGAACTTTCCAAAATCTGTGATGAGGTTGTATTTTCTTGCGATCTTGCCGTCAAGCATATCGGTGAGAGCTATAAGCAGGAAGAAGAATGCTCCGATGGGCGCACTCCATGAAAAATCCTTAAGCATTATGAAAGTGATGCAAAACGGAGTTAATATTATTCTTGAAACTGTAAGCTTATTTGGCAGATTCATGCCCTTTTTTTCTGACATTTTCTTTTTCCTCCTTCACTTACTCGACTATCTGCGTTCCGATCACGTCATAGTCAAGCATATCCTCAACCTTGACCTTGACAAACGTTCCGGGCTTAACACGCCTCGGAGCGCGGAAATAAACCTTTCCGTCGATGTCGGGAGCGTCTGCATAAGTTCTTCCGTAGTGTACCTCGCTTACCGTATCGAAGTCCTCGCAAAGAACGGTTATCTCTTTGCCGACAAGCTTCTTGAGGTATGCGTTTGAAACGTTGAGCTGTGCTTCCATTATCATGTCCGCTCTGTCAAGCTTTTTCTGTTCGGGAACACGAGGTGTGAAGTTGTATGCGGGAGTACCCTCCTCACGGGAATACGGGAACACGCCCGCACGCTCGAATTTAGTCGTTTTTACAAAGTGCAGAAGCTCGTTGAAGTCCTTTTCGGTCTCTCCGGGGAATCCGACGATAAAGGTCGTACGGATAACGATGTCCGGGATCTCTTCGCGGAGCTTTTTAAGCGTTTCTTTTATCGTTTCGCTCGTGCCGCGGCGGTTCATTTTCTTGAGAACCTTATCCGAGATGTGCTGGAGCGGAAGATCGATGTAGTTGAGAATTCTGTCGTTGTTCTTGATGACTGCGATAAGCTCGTCGGTCATCTTGTCGGGATAGCAGTAGAGTATGCGTATCCACGGGATTGACGTCTCGTCAACAAGTCGCTGAAGTAGCTTCGGAAGCATATATTCTCCGTAAAGGTCCTTGCCGTATGCGGTCGTGTCCTGAGCAACTACGCAAAGCTCCTTTATTCCGAGCTTGTCGAGGTCCTTTGCCTCGTTTATAACGTCATCCATCTCACGGGAGCGCATTTTTCCTCGGATATCGGGAATTGCGCAGTAGGTGCAACGGTTGTTGCAGCCCTCCGCAACCTTGATGTACGCCGTATATTCGGGTGTTGTGAGAACTCTGTCGCCCCCGAGCTTTACCTCGTTTTTGTCCTCGTATGAGGAATATTTTTCTCCGTTTGCAACTGCGTTTACCGCATCAACGATGTGATGTATAGAGCCGACGCCCAAAATCGCGTCCACCTCGGGGAATTCGTTGAATATCTCGTCGCGATATCTCTCGGAGAGACAGCCGGTCACGATTATTCCCTTAAGATCGTGATGCTCCTTGAGGTAGGCGATATCGAGAATATTGTCTATCGCTTCCTTTTTGGCGCTTTCGATAAAAGCACAGGTGTTTATGACGATTATATCAGCCTCGGTCTCCTCGGGCGTGATCTCGTAGCCCGCGTCCATAAGCTCCTTGAGCATTACCTCGGTGTCGCATCTGTTCTTTGGACATCCGAGGGAAACAAATCCAACTTTCATTAAGATATTTCCTGCCTTTGATTTTATATGTTTACGAATCCGACCTTGCGTCGAACCTTTGAAAGCGTCTTCTGCGCGTAGTAAGCTGCCTCGGAGGCGCCGTTCTTCATAACCTGCTCAAGATACGCCTTGTCAGCGGTAAGGCGCTTGTACTCTGCTTGAACGGGAGCGAGACAATCGGCACACGTTTCGCCGACAGCAAGCTTGAATTCACCGTAGCCCTTGCCCGCAAATTCCGCCTCGATCTCGGCAAAATCCTTACCCGTAAAGCAGGAATAAATTGTCATAAGGTTGTTGATACCGTCCTTGCCCTCGGCAAATCTTATCTCTGTACCCGAATCGGTTACCGCTCTCTTGAACTTGCGTATAATAGTGTCCTTATCGTCAAGAATATAAACGACCGCATTGGTGTTCTCGTCCGATTTGCTCATCTTCTTTGTAGGATCTGCAAGTGAAGCGATCTTCTTGCCGGTTTTTGAAATGATAGGCTCGGGAACTGTGAACGTATCAGAATATACACCGTTGAATCTTTCGGCAATATTTCTCGCAAGCTCAACGTGCTGCTTCTGGTCAATTCCTACGGGAACGACGTCTGTCTGATAAAGAAGGATATCTGCCGCCATAAGAACGGGATATGTGAAAAGTCCTGCGTTTATGTTGTTTGAGTGCTTTGCGCTCTTATCCTTGAACTGAGTCATTCTTGAAAGCTCACCGAACATCGTGTAGCAGTTCAGGATCCATGCAAGCTCCGCATGAGCCGGAACGTGAGACTGAACGTAGAGGCAGTTCTTCTCGGGGTCAAGACCGCACGCGAGGTAGAGAGCGAGAGTTTCGTAGGTTCTGCGACGAAGCTCTGCAGGTACCTGACGAACGGTTATTGCGTGCTCGTCAACAACACAGTAAAAGGTTTTGTATTTTTCGCTGTACTCGGAGAAGTTCTTGAGTGCTCCGAGATAATTACCGATAGTGAGATTTCCGCTCGGCTGAATGCCCGAGTAGGAAACAAGCTTGTCATTAAGCATAGTGATGTACCGTCCTTCTGATTTTAAAATTGCGCATAAATGCGTCAATACATTATTCCATTATATATTATAGCAGAAAACAGCTTTTTTTTCAATAGATTTCGGCTATATTTTTAAATAAAACGATAAAATTTTAAATTTATGCTTGCAATATATCAAGGAATATGATATAATTATATATATATGTAAATGATTTGCCCGATTATGGATAACGACGGCTTATGAATTTCAAACGTCGGGCTGAAAGGATTTTTATGAAGTGTAAAAAATGCGGAGAAAACCTCCCTAACGATACCTCCGTCTGCCCGAAGTGCGGAGAAAAATTAAACGAGGACGTTTTTTCGGTTGAATCGGAATGGGTCAAGGATAGAGAAAAGGCAGAAAAGCGAGGAGTGAAGCGCGTGCTCAGCCTGACAGCGTTGCTTGTCTGTGCGGCTCTTGTTACAGGCTCTTATCTTATAAATCTCTTTCCGGACAGGAGAGAGTATGATGACGCTCTCCCGCCGTACGCCGCAGTCCTTGGCACCGACGGCGGAGTATCCATCGTTGGAACCTCCAGTAAGAAGATTATAACTCTTTCAAGCGAGGATAAGGTAAGCGACCTCCTTCTTAATGAAAAGGAGGACAGACTCTTCTTTATTGCGACCGACAAGGCAGGCACGAGAATGCTTTGCAGCAGATATATTTCAAATCTTATCTATGAAAGCAACGTCATCGCGAAAAACGTCGACAACTTCCTCATAAATAATTTGGGTAAGGTCATTGCGTACAAGGACCTTGACGGAAGACTGTTTTACTTTGACAGCGACAGCAAGGACGAGCACGTTCTTGTAAGCGAGAACTGTAACGACTACTACCTGTCGCACACCGGTAAGCTGCTTGTTTATACAGCCACGGTCGACGGAGTAACCAATATATACAAATACGACGGTAAATCCACGCTCATATGCGGAGACGCGGAGCTCGTTTCGGTCAAGAACGACCTCGGACGCCTCTATTACAGATATGCGGGCGGGCTCGTTCTGTACAATATGTCTGCTAACGAAAAGACGATACTCGCCCAGACCTGCACAGACATTCTGAGAATATATGACAATGAAACGCTGGTTTACTATACGGTTGTCGACAGAGAAAAGGGAACAAAGAGCCTTATGTGCTCCAAAAAGGGCGAGGCGCGTCTTGTGTGCGATGGCTTTGCGGAGCTTGTTTTGACTAATGAGGGAAGGGGCGCGCTTGTTTTCAGCCGCTTTGCGGATAATAAAACCGTATATAGCCTTGTTGTTGGAAATAGCGTCGAAAGTATGAGCGATTTTAACGGTTTTGGTCTTACCGATTTCACCTTTGCCGATAATGCTTCTGCGGTTTATTATATCGACCACCTTGAGGAGCAGACGAGGCTTATAAGCGCAAGAATAACCGATAAGGGACTTGAAAGACTGTCGATCGTTGATACAGACGTAAAGATGATATGCGGTCTTATTGACGGAAAGTCACTCTACGTCAAAAATTTTAATCCCATAAATCTTACCGTTGCACTTTATTACAACGGCGAAAAGATAAGCGACAAGATCAGCGTACGTGAGACAGACGATATCGACAGCCACATCCTTAAGCCGGAAACGTTTGAATACAGTGACGGTGAGGAGACAAAATCATATCTTGCTACAATCCGTCTGCGTAGCTCGGAGACCTATCTGTTCTATGACAAGTCCGGATTTATCTGCACATTTGACGGAGACAGGGTGAGAAAGATAACTGAGACAAATGCAGATTCACTTTACCTTATTTCGGACGATTGTATCCTCTATTCGACCGGAACGGGATTTTATATAAGGCACAGGGAAAGAGAAACGGAGGTAAAGGTAGAGGTTGAAAACTTCATCTTTATCGAGCCCTACGGAAACAAGCCCTACCAGCTGGCGGATAAATAACGGTTGGCTTATTATCCTTTGATTATACGACGGAATTACGGAGGCAATTATGGAACTGACACAATTAAGATATTTTTATGAGGCGGCGCGCTTTGAGCATATAACCAAGGCGGCAAACGCATTGAGGATAGCTCAGCCCGCGATAACGTTGTCGATACGCAGACTTGAGGAGGAGCTTGGTGTAAAGCTCTTCAGAAGATGCGGAAGAGGAGTTGTCCTCACCGATTGCGGAAGGCATCTTTATCTTAAGCTTGACGAGGTGTTCAAGATACTCGACCCTATCCCCGAGGATCTCGTCCACATCGCAAACTACGAAAAGGATACGGTGAATATAAACCTGCTTGCGGCATCAACCATAGTTACCGATATAATAATTGAGTATAAGCGAAGATGTCCGGACGTCACCTTCCGCGTCTCACAGCAGGTCGGACACGGGGGAAGTGACATTACCGTGTACACAGAGCCGGGTGAGACGAACGCCTCGTCGAAGAATACCTTCGTGATGTACGAGAATATTTTTCTCGGCGTTCCCGCAAGCTCTCCGTTTGCCGACCGTGAAAGCGTCCGTCTTGAGGAGGTCAGCGAGGAAGGCTTTATCAGCCTTGCGGGCTCAAAGAGCTTGCGTGCGATGTGCGACAACTTCTGCAGTACGGCGGGATTTACTCCAAGAGTGATCTTCGAAAGTGATAACCCATATACTGTAAAGAATATGATCGCGTCCGGTATGGGTGTCGGATTCTGGCCGAGATTTTCATGGGGAAGCATCGAGAGCGGTGACGTAAGACTTATTCCCGTTTCGTATCCCGAATGCTCGCGCTCTGTTATCGTTGAAAAGACTGATAACCGAACCTCCGGAACTGTAGACAGATTTTATGAGTATCTCGTACAAAAAATGACAGAGCTCAAGACAAAGCAGTAAATAAGATGAGGGTTGCTTCATTTGTTCAGTGAAGCAACCCTCAAATTTATTTTGGCAGCTGATGCCGCCGTTTTGCAGTTTATTACGTTAAATTCCTCTGTATTTTACGTTGATGAGCTCCTTTGTTTCAAGCGCCTCGGAAACGAGTGCGTCGAAGTCGAGCTTTGCCTCTTCGGCAAGCACCTTTTCAAGCTCGGGGCGTGTTTTCGGATGTTTCGGTGTGAATACGGTGCAGCAATCCTCAAAGGGAAGAATGCTCGTCTCGAACGTGCCTATTTTCCTTGCGATCTCGACTATCTCCTCCTTGTCAAGCCCTATGCACGGACGGAATACGGGGATACGTGCGATATTATCGGTAACGTTTATTGCCTGTATCGTCTGTGACGCTACCTGACCGACGCTCTCACCTGTGATGAGTGCGCCGCAATCGTTTTCGATGGCAATTCTCTGTGCGCATTCCATCATGAAGCGGCGGAGCAGGAGGGTGAAGTAATCCTCCTCGCACTCGCGTGAGATCGCCTCCTGAATTTTAGTCAGCGAAACGACGTGAACTCGCATACTGCCGGTGTAATCGGTCATGATAGACGCAAGCTCAAGCACCTTTTCCTTTGCTCTTTCGCTTGTATACGGGAAGGATTCAAAGTGTACCGCCTCGATCTTAACGCCTCTCTTTGCAAGCATGTGTCCTGCAACGGGGGAGTCGATGCCGCCCGAAAGCAGGAGCATTCCCGTTCCGTTGGAGCCTACCGGCATACCGCCCGCACCCTTAACCTGACGCGCGTGAACGTATGCGTTTTCTTCGCGTATCTCGACCTTTACCGTTACGTCGGGTTCTTTTACGTTAACACGGAGATAGGGGCAGCATTCAAGAATTTTACCGCCTGCAATGGCAGATATTTCGGGGGATTTCAGTGGAAAATACTTGTCCGAACGCTTTGCCTCGACCTTGAAGGTCTTAACGTCGGTCATCTGACTCGGGATGTATTCCTTGATCGTTTCAAGGATCGAATCCATATTCTTTTCCGCGATCGCACAACGGCAAAGGGCGGCAATTCCGAACACACGCTTGAGTGCTTCAAATGCGGAGTCTATGTCGCAGAAATCGTCCTGCGGCTTTACGTAAAGCGTGCTCTGCTTGTGCCAGATGTTGAATTTTCCGTATGAGCGGAGTCTGTATTTTATTTCCTTGGTGAGAAGACTCTCGAAATAGGGGCGGTTTGCACCCTTGAGAACGATCTCGCCGTATTTGCAAAGTATAATTTCCTTCATGTTTGTTATTTATATCCTTTCGGTTTTGTTTTACGTTTTATTTGTCTGCAAGCGATAGGCAATACGTGCCGAACTCGTATGCAAGTCTTCCTGCGGGGATCCAAAGCTCCTCGGGGAGATTTTGCGAGTAGCTGCCTGATTCCAGCATGAAGGTGCCGTTATATCCGATCTTCTTCAGCGTCGGCATGATGCTTTCCCAATTAATATCACCGCCAACGAATGGAATGAGGTGTGCATCGGTACCCTTGTTGTCCTGAACGTGCGTTGCTTTAAGGCGGTGTCCGATCCTTTCAAGCGCGGTTGACTGATTTGCTATCATCATACGACCGTGACCGAAATCCCACGTTACGCCGACGTCCTCATCATTGAAGGTGTCAACGAGATCGCAAAGCTCCTCGGCAGACATGCAGTATACACGCTTCAGCATGGAGAATTTGTTGAATCTCGCCATGTTCTCAAATGCAAGTCCGACTCCGTGTGCCTTTGCAAATTCAAGGATGGGCGCGTAAAATTCAAGGTTGGTCTCCTTCAAAATGTCCGTATCATACTCTGTGTTTATGTTATCGGAAAAAGGATGTACGGTCATCCACTTGACCCCAAGCATTTCACAGGCAAGGATAGTGCGGCGCATGATCTCAAGGTAATATTCGATAACCTCGTCGGTGGGACGCAGCTCCGCTATAAACGGCTCGCATCTGCCCGGCGCGTGAGCCTGGGTAAAGGTCACGCCCTGCTTCGCCGCCTCGTTTGCAAGCGCGTTGATCCTTTTCTGCCAATCGTCCTCACATATTTCTGCTTTCCTCTTTTTATCGAGGGCAAGATATGCGCAGAAATTCTGAACGTCAAATCCGGCAGCCCTGCAGGCTGTCATTTGCTCTATGTAGGGAACGTCCTCCGCAACGCCTCTTCTGCGTGAAAACATGGTCATAAATGTCCCGAGCTTCATTTTTTCCTTCCTTTCTCTGTCGATATGCATCGATCAAGGCAGTGTTTTTGACATACACATATATTATACTACATTTTTAAAAATATTTCAATAGTTATTTTTCAAATTTATTGTTGACAATATGTTTTTTATGTGATATAATAGATATAATAATTATATGGATACAGGAAAATCAAATGGATCAGAAAAAAATTGACAGAATAAACTTTCTTGCCCGCAAAATGAAGACCGAGGGCCTTACCGAGGAAGAGGCGGCGGAAAGAAAGCAGCTCCACAAGGAGTACATCGAGGCATACAGAAAAAATCTGCGTGCAACTCTTGACAACACCTATATTCAACGTCCCGACGGAACCCGCGAGAAGATAGGTAAAAAGGGTAAGTAAACGTAATTCGCAACAGTATTTAACAGAAATAATTCTTGAAAGGAAACAGATATGGATATAAATTCTTTGAAAGAGAATATCGGACTTACGGTAGCTCTTAAGGTAAAGAGAGTTCTGCGCGTGCTTCGCCGTCCGTTCATCAAAACAAAGCTTGATTTTTCCGCGCAGCTTTATCAGAACGAAAACGAATCGGTTCCCGCGGCGTCCGTTGGCGGCGACTACGATACCGATATAAAGCTCGTTGACATAATCGCCGTGCTTGCGGCAATCTCCTGCGTTTTCTCCTTCTTTAAGGCAATTCGCAATCTCTTCTCTTAAATAAACTATCAAAAGCGGCTGCATTGCCGATACCATATTATGAAAAAGCATCTTAAAAAATTTATAGGCTATTTGAAGATCGACCGTGAATCATTTCGCTGTGCCGTTAACTGCTTCCTGATTTTTGTGGCTATGCATCTTGTCACAGGGATCATATTCAGCGCATTCGCTTCACCTACGGTAATGGATATGGCGCAGAAGGAAAATGAGGGTTACAAAGGTCTTACTCTTTTCTGGTCGCTTCTTGCTAACGTTGCGACGTACGGTGTTATCGGCAAATATATTATGATATATATGCAGGACAGGCGGCGTGACGTTATAGAAGCCTTCCGTAACGGAAGCGAAACCGTTCTTTCACTTGTGCGAAAGAGGGTAAGGCTTATCGGCTACGCAACTATGTTCAGCTTTATTATCCAGCTTCCGTTTACCGTTATGCACGCATTGATCGGTCTTCCGTACAAGGTAATGATATTAGTCATCGAGGTATATGCTCCCGAATTCATTTTTTACGAGCTGACCGGCAATACTCTTATCGGTATGCTCCTTATGCCGCTTTGCACGTTCGCGATATATGCGGGTATATTTGCCTTGAGGTTTTATCTTTGGAAGAGGGAAATCTGAAAATTAAAAAAAGCACGGATTACGAGGCTTCTCATAAGGATGTTTACCGTAGGGGCGATCATTGATCGCCCGCAAATAACCGAAAAAAACGGGCGACCAATGGTCGCCCCTACAAACAGATTTCGGCAGAGATATTGTTTTCTCTGCCGATTTATGATATAATGGGGTTACATCGTAGGGCGGGGGCTTGCTCCCGCCGTGACGAAAGGTTTATGCCAATGAGGCGGCGGGAGTG
>JBGVEZ010000134.1:0-6708 GCA_045120555.1 Eubacteriales bacterium | reverse complement strand
CGGTGAGGGCTTCTTCCGCGGTCCCTTTGAGGATGCCTGCACGGTTGACGGATGCCATCCGACAGACCTCGGCTTCACCCTCATGGCAGATGCTATCGAGCGCGTTATGACGCGTGCCTTCCACGACGGAGAGGTCCTTTGAAAAAGATATTGAAATTGAAAGCCGCCTCACTATATGGGGCGGTTTTCTTCGTTATTATCACCAAATAGCGACGTGTGTTTTTGTGCAAAAGGGAGAATTTTTATCTTTTGGTTACTATTTCTTGACAATTTGTTTTGTTTGTGCTAAAATATAACTGTAATTATAACTCTATAATTATAGATCTAAGAAAGAAAGGTATTTACTATGAAAAAAGTACTTTCAATTGTTCTCGTAGTTGTAATGCTTGCAGTTTCTATGGCTCCCGTATTTGCGGCATCTCCCAAGACTGCTGCTTTTGAGCTTGCTATCACCGAGATGAACCCCAACGCCGCAAATAACCTTGCGCAGAAATGGTATGATAAATTCAATGGTGGGGAGGTTTCCTCAACTAATGCCGACCTTTATGAATTTATCGAATTCGTAAACACCTCAAACGAGGACGTTGACCTCAGAAACTACGCGATCGCGTATACGACGTACTCTGCTGTATATGCTGATTCTGCGAAAATGTTCGGAAATGCATACGTTCTTAGAGAATGGTTCGCTGACGGCAATAAGACCTCCTTTGAGACTGCATACAATGCCGCTTCTTCATCTTACGCATATTACAGCGATACTGTAAAGACTATGGCAGGTAAAATCGCAGCGGAAAAGGGCGTTACCGTTGACGAAAAATATCAGGTCCAGATGCCTACAAACAGCATTCTTAAGCCCGGTGAGACTGCGATACTTTACATTATGCAGGAGCAGGACAACGCTTACTGTCAGGACGCAAGCGACTTCAAGGCTAATTTCGGTCTTGCAGACGACGCTATGGTTATTCCCGTACCCTTTACCTCAAGCACATGGAATCTTTCCAATAACCAGATCCGCCGCTACGCAGTGGTTGATATGAGAGATGTTCCCGAAGGAAAGTACGTATCCACGGCACATGATCCCGGTGACGGAAATCCCAATACCGTAAGCAATTACGGCGAGCACGTTGTAAGCTGGGCAGAGGTTTATTCCTCCAACGCATTCGGCGAGACGGGCGAAGGAAAATACGGTAACGGCGGTAACGGACGCCACACTGAAATCATCTACGGCTTCAGCTACGCATCCGACGCAAGAGAGGGTCTTCCCGCACGTAACTCCGCAAAGCCCTCCGTAGGTAAGCTTACCGAGCTCCAAAAGGAATCCTTCAAGGCTACTGTCGGCGACTACGCAAGGCCCGACCTCGTTATTTCCGGTCTTGTTGCAAACACCTATAACTCGAAGGCAAGAACAGCGACCGCATTTGAGTCTCCCACGCTTACGGGAACGCAGGTAAGTGCAGGAGCAAATGCATTTGAAGCCATCGAGCTTACTAACACCTCCGGCAAGGCGCTTAACCTTTACGATTACGCGCTCTTCAGATCCTCCTCCATGAACAATCAGGATATCATCAACGTTCCGATCGTATCGAAGATGGATCTCGTTCCAGGCAACCCCGTAACAAAGGTAGAGGTTGAAGGCGGCGCAAACAACTCCGCATACTACAATTGGATGGCGGAGAAGGGTAACGTTAACCCTGCCGAAATGACGGTTGAGGCAGGCGAGACGGTTATCGTGTGGTCCTACTACACCGATTCCTATCAGTCTGGCGCAACTCTTGCTGACTTCAGAGAATATTACGGTCTTGCGGATTCCGTAAAGGTAGTTATCTACGATTGCAATAACAACAACGAAAAGGGCGGTAACTCCGATCTTAAGGCAGGCAACCTTGCAAATTCCAACACCTACGTTTACGGCGTAATGAAGAAGAACGTTGCTGCTGACGCTGAAGGCTTCTATGCTCTTAAGGATGTCGATTCCTACATAGTTGTAAACTCCGAACTTCTCTATACAAAGATAGATAAGGCAAATTCCAAGAAGGTAACTCTCGGCTTCTTTACTCAGGACCTCAGAGCAAGCTTCGTATACGGTATGACAAGCTGTGCGGACGTTCGCAGAGGTGCAAACGTTGAAACTCTCGTTCTTAAGGAATGGAAATCCAAGGAGAAATTCTTCTGCACGACTGAATACGGCGGCTTCAATCTCCTTGACGGAACTACAAATAAGCTTGGTGTTCTTAATACGGTTCAGAACGACGGCGTTAAGCTCCTTGCGGCTGCAGGTACTGTTCCCACACCTCCTCCCACTCCCGATAAGCCGGTCGAGACCGGCGACGCTGCAAGCATCCTCGTTGCGGTTGCACTCATCTCCCTTGCGGGTGTAACAGTCGTTGCAAAGAAAAAGAACAGATAATAAAGCCTATAACGGTTAAATAAATTGCTCCCTCGCTCGTCGGGGGAGCTTTTTTGATGTTTTGCAATATTTTTTGAAAAAGCTATTGACAATATCGTTTTTTTGTGGTATAATACTGTCCCTTTTACCCTCGTGGCAGAAGAATATAAATATATCGGAGGTGCTTTTATGAAGATTGTAAAAACGGTTGAAAGGGAGCTTACCGAAAACGAGCTTCTTACCGTCGAGAGGTTCCGCAGCTACACGGACGGAGTCAGCTTCGCGCTTATAGGTGATAACGTTACAGTTATGCTTGATGAGGTGGAGAGCAACGACGAGGAATTACTCAAGAGTGAAGCCCAAAAGCTTATGTCCGAGCTTTTGCACATGCACCCGGATTTTGACGTGATCCACATGGACGACGGAAGCACGATGATTCTTATGAACACGGGCGTTGTTGCGTTCAGCTCGGTTGATCCTGCATCGTCCGGTATGAGACTGCACCTTGAGCTTCGCGGCATGTGCCTTGAGGCGTGCGAGAGAGGCGAGGTCATCGCTGTAGCCTTTGAGGAGGACGCGGAATAATTCGCTTCCTTCACTGTTTGATAATAGCTTACGTAAAAGTAGGGTGACCCGCATTTTTGCGGATCACCCGAAATTTTTTGTCAGCTCTTTGATGATGTAAGTATATCGACTATCGCCTTTTCAAAGAAGGGAAGAACGAGCTTCATTCCGTCGGCGTTGAGGTGGCTTATATCGTTCGGACCGATGCAGTAGGTGGCGCGGAAGGTTGAGCTTGTCATGTAAACGCCCGTTGCCTTTTGGTCCATTGCGTTGATGCAGGGGACGCCCATGTCCGCGCAGACGTCGATAAGTGCTTTACCGTACGCACTGCATACGTTGCCGGCGGGGTTAGCGTTGCCGCCGACCTCCCAGCAGGTAACGCAGATGATAAGCGCATTCGGATACTTTTCCTTGACCTTTGTAATAAGCACTCTTGACGCGCCCATCATTGTCGCTGTATCGGTGCTTTGAAGCGTGCCTAAAGGAGCGCTTATGTTGTAGTCGTTGCGTCCGCCCTCGATAATAACGATATCGGGATTATTGTTGATCATATCCTTGTATCTGTTTACCATAGGATTCTTTCCGCCGTTATATGTGGAAATTGTCGAGCCGCCGATTCCGTAGTTACAAAATTGCATATCGTATTTTTTTGCCATAAGCGCGGGCCATACGAGACTCTTGTCGATATCGCTTCCCGCGAAATAGCTGTCGCCTATAACGATAAAGGTCTTGCCCTTGAGAATATCATAGAATGCTCTTTGTTTATCCTTTTCTATCCATTCGTTAAGCACAGTCTGTGGACTATTGCCCGTGGGCTTACCCGAATATATCTTCGGGCGGTTAGTCTCATTATCAGCGCGGAAGCAGAAGCGCACACATTCATTGTCGGAGGCTGAGATGTAGGTATATACGGTGGCATCTCTCTTCTCGGAAACGATGAACGCCTCTCCGCCGCGTATATTCGGCTTTGCAAGGTCCAGCTCCCATTTACTTCCGTTCTTTTTCCAATAAGATACAACGTAAGCATTGGAGGAGGTTTTACCGAACTTAGGATCGGAGAAGGTTATCATAGTGCCTTTCTTTTCGATTTCTATAACGTCCGAGTACACGTAGCTTCCGCCGCCCTCCTTGACCTTGTTCTGATATCCGTTGGTGTTGGAATAGGAGCCGATGTAGCCATTGTGCCACTTAACGTTAAGCTCTGTGAGCGCGGACTCTGCTTCGGGAGCCTTTGTAGTTTCCTCTGCGTTCGTTGATTCGGGCGCATTTGTTGTATCCGACAATTCGGTGGTTACGTCACCGCTGCTGCCGCTTCGGCAGGAGGCGAGCATACCGATAAGCGTTACCGATATAAGAAGCAATGCGATAATCCTTTTTGGTTTTTTCATTGTCGTTTTCCTCTCGCGCGTGGATTATTTATTTTCAAGGATTTCCGAGAATCTCTTTTCAAACATGGGAAGAATGCGCTTCATTCCCTCCGCGTTGAAGTGGCTGATGTCGTTTGCATGCTGGCAGTATTTGAGTCTGAATTCGGGATCGGTCATATATACGCCGACCTCGTCCTGATCGATGCCGTTGATGTAGGGAACGCCCATATCGTCGCAGACTGCCATAAACGCGCGTCCGTAGTCGCTGCACATATGTCCTGCCGCGTTCGGCTTTCCGCCAACCTCCCAGTTGGTCATGCAGAGAAGGGGAGCGTTCGGATATTTTTCGCGGAGCTTTGTTATAAGAAATCTTGCCGCGCCCGAGAAGGTCTTTGTGTCGGTGCTTTGAAGGTCGCCGATTGGGACGCACTTGTTGTAGTCGTTTCTGCCGCCCTCGAGGAAAACGAGGTCGGGATCGTTGTCGGGAAGCTCGACGTAGCGAACTACCATCGGCTTGTTTGTGTCGACGAAATTCGACATCGTTGAGCCGTTTTTGCCGTGGTTTGTAAATTCAATACCGTATTTTTCCGCCATAAGACGCGGCCACGTGTACTGTCTTTCAAGCTTGTCGCCCTCAAGATAGCTGTCGCCGAGAGCATTTATTTTGATTCCCTTAAGATTTTCGTAAAGCATAGAGATGTTTCCTTTCTTGTCTTGTTGAAACGGGGGCAACAGACCGTCACCCCCGAAATATTTTATCAGCCCTTTGCTGCTGTATATGTATCAGCGATGACCTTTTCAAAGTAGGGAAGAACGAGCTTCATTCCGTCAGCGTTGAGATGGCTGATGTCGATTGCCGTCATGCAGTACTTTGCTCTGAAGCTTGCGTCAGTCATGTAAACGCCGGTAGCCTTCTGATCCATTGCGTTGATGCAGGGAATACCCATATCCGCACAAACGTCAAGAAGTGCCTTACCGTATGCGCTGCACACGTTGCCCGCGGCGTTAGCGTTGCCGCCAACCTCCCAGCAGGTCATGCAGATGATAACTGCGTTAGGATACTTTTCCTTGATCTTTGTGATGAGGAATCTTGCCGCACCCATCATAGTGGTTGTATCGGTGCTGCTGAGAGTTCCGATCGGAACATTCTTGTTGTAGTCATTTCTGCCGCCCTCGATGAATACGATGTCGGGGTTGTTGTTTGCCATGTTAACGTATCTGTTTACCATGGGTTTGTTCGTGGTAACGTAGTTAGACATGGTAGAACCGTTCTCGCCGTAGTTGTTGAATACCATATCATACTTCTTCGCGAGAAGTGCGGGCCATACAAGGCTCTTGTCAAGGCCGTTACCTGCAAGATAGCTGTCGCCGATAACCGAGAAGGTCTTGCCCTTGAGTATTTCGTAGAATACTCTTTCCTTATCCTTTGCTATCCAATCGTTAAGCTCTGCAACGGGATCCTTGAAGCCCTCGAGAGTTCCGGGCTCATTGGTTTCGTAGGAATAGATCTTAGGCTGATTAGATGTATCATTGGAGCGGAAGCAGAAGCGTATGCATTCGTTATCTGCGGAGGAAACGTATGTATAAACAACACCTGCCGTGCCGGAGGAGATTACGAGAGAGCCGCCGCCCGGTATGTTATATTTGGAGGTGTCGAGCTCCCATTCGGAGCCGTTCTTTTTCCAGAAGGAAAGAACGTAAGCGTTACCGGAGGTCGAGCCTCTCTTTGTATCTGTGAAGGTTACCTTTGTGCCCTTCTTCGCAATTTCGATAACGTCCGTGTAGGAATAGCCGCCTCCGTTCGGGTTGAGCTTGTTAGCATAGCCGTAGGGGTTGGTGGAGGAGCCTACGTAGCCTGCATTCCACTTTACGTTCAGCTCTGTACCCGTGGGAGCTGTGGTAACCGTGGGAGCTGTGGTGGTGGGAGTGGATGCCGTTTCGTCAATAACGGTGGGAGCCGCGGTAGAATTTACCGTGATCACGGGATACTTGTCGGGAGTGAAGGAGGAGGACTGTCCCGAGCGGAAGCAGAGTCTTATACACTCGTTGTCCTTTGTAGTGGTGTAGGTATAGGTTCTTGCACCGTTTGCATTGGTAGCGCTTGCGGTTGTACCGTTAGCGTTGTAGCCGGCCTTGTCGAGAACCCA
This sequence comes from Eubacteriales bacterium, assembly GCA_045120555.1. Lineage (GTDB taxonomy): Bacteria > Bacillota > Clostridia > Oscillospirales > CAG-272 > SIG640. The sequence goes on along the minus strand of JBGVEZ010000134.1, from coordinate 244 downwards.
TACGCCGCCCTCAAGCTTCCAAGAGGAGAATACGTATGCAGCTGCCGATGCGAAGTTTGTGTCGCCGTTGGAGCTTGTGTTGTCGTCGGTGAAGGTTATCTTTGTGCCCTTCGGACCGAGGTTGATGATGTCACTGTAGGAGTAGTAGGTTCCGGAGGTGTTGAGAATCTGGTTGTAGCTTGAGTTCGTATCAGAGCCAACGTAGCCGAGATTCCATTTTGCTTCCACAACGTAGTCCTTAGGC
>JBGVEZ010000133.1:0-13871 GCA_045120555.1 Eubacteriales bacterium | reverse complement strand
GGGACGAAAAGCGCTCTGATATAATTCAGACCGTTATAATGGGTTCTGCAGAGGGACTTTGTGCTTTCTGCCGAGGCATACAGTACGGTTCGCCCGTTGATTCCTTCGTTACTCCTGAGCCGTGGGCTATGCCCGGTTATTCGGATAACGTTATTATGGCGGCAGGTGCGTTCGTTCAGGGCTCATCCATCGAGCTCAGCGCAGATGGACCCGTGCGTCCTCCTTATACTGCATTTATGCAAGGTGGTTTGACGTACGAAAGCGGTATTTACGGAATTCTGTCTGCGGCAACAGAGGTTATCAAAGAAAAAAGCAGAGGTAACATATGAAAAACAGCAAAATTATATCTTTACTTACGGTAATTCTTATCATGTCAATTATGATGGTATCCTGTGCCAATGACAGTGATGCTCCCGATGGAATGAAGGAGCTTTCCACTGACAAAAATGCTTATAATTTTTACGTATATACTCAGTGGATAGTCGACGAGCAGAACACACAGTGCGCTTATTATTCCGCAGCAGACCGTTCTAACGTAAGCATGGCTGCATACGTTCCGGATGAATCCTTTAAGACTATGGCAGAGTATCATAACGCTTGTATCGAGCAGTACAAAAGGGATCTTTCAAAATTCGAGCTTGTTGAAAGTAATTCCGATGCCAAGATGTTTGAATATAATGCGTACAAGCTTATTTATACGTTTGAATTCGGCGGTCAACAGTTTAAGGTTATGCAGGTAATGACGCTTCATCAAGGACTCGTGTACATTTTTTCATATACCTCATCGCCGGACAACTACGATTTTCATATTAAAGAAGCGGAAGCAATGCTTGCTGAAATTACTTTTGAAGCATGAATCGGATCTATCTGGACAACAGCGCTACAACCGCAATCTCTAAGGAATCGCTTCTTGCCGTAACCGAAGCATATGAAAAATTCGGTAACCCGTCATCTCTTCATTCGCTCGGAGTTGCGGCATCAAAGGTTATACGCGATTCTGCCGATGCTTTGATTTCGCTTCTTACACGTGATCGATTATCGGGTAATATTATCTTTACCTCTGGGGGGACGGAGGCTAACAGCCTTGCTTTGCTTGGCGCTTATCAATCAAAAAAAAGAAAGCAGGGCGACACGCTTATAATTTCCGATTCAGAGCATGCATCCGTCGAGGAGACGGCGAAGCACCTCGAATCGCTCGGTGTTAACGTTGTACGCATACCTACCTTAGGCGGAGCTCTTGATCTTGAATTTCTCGATTCACATCTTGACAATTCGGTCTATATGATATCTGTAATGAGCGTAAACAACGAAACGGGAGCGCTTTATGATGTCGAAGCTGCCTTTCTTAAAGCAAAGAAGTTCAATCCGAACATAATAACTCATACCGATGCAGTACAGGCGTTTGGTAAGATACCGTTGTCTGTAGAAAAGCTTAAAGCTGATATGATAACAGTAAGCTCCCATAAGGTTCACGGTCCTATGGGGGTAGGCGCACTTTACGTTTCTAAGGAGATAATAAAAACAAGACGTCTTGTTCCTACCGTTCACGGCGGCGGACAAATGCTCGGATACCGCTCCGGAACGGAAAATTATCCCGGAATCGCAGGATTTGGCGCAGCGTGTAAATACCTTAAAACAAATCTTTTTGCCGATATAAGCAAAATATCTGCGGTCAGAGACTATGCGGTGAACGCACTTAACGACTTGGATGTGAAGCTTAATATTCCCGCCGCTTTTGCACCGCACGTAATCAGTATCACTCTTCCCGGAATCAAAAGTGAGGTAATGCTTCATTATCTGTCCGCCGAGGGGATTTACGTTTCGAGTGGTTCAGCATGCTCATCCAATAGTCCGAAAACGTCGGGTGCCCTGAAGGCATTCGGGCTTTCTGCATTCGATGCAGATTGCACGATTCGAGTTTCTCTCGGAAACCATAATACTACCGATGAAATCGACAGGCTGTGTGAGGTTCTCTCCGAAGGAATCAAAACACTTGTAAAACGCAAAAAATAAAAAAAGGCTATGCATTTACTTTTCTGTGCATAGCCTTTATACTTTCATTTTACGTGTTCTTTTCCAATACAGACAATAGTCCACCCGTTCCGTAATGAAGAGATTTGTTGACTCTGCTTATTGTTGCCGTGCTTGCGCGCGTTATTTTCGATATTTCCTTATAGGTTAATCCACGCAAAAGTAATTCGGAAATTTCAATCCGTTGAATCAGCATATTACACTCGTTTGGCGTCAGAATATCGTTAAAAAAAGCTTTACATTCTTGATGACATCTTAGTGATAATATTGCGGAATAAAATTTTCGTTCGTTTATATTATTCCTATTCCTCATACATATGCCTCCTTATCGCGCTTGATTTCGTTTACTACGTCCTTCAAAACTTTAATAAACGTATTTATTTCACTTTCATTTGTGTATATTCCGAATGAGCATCTGATCGCGCCGTATTCTCCCGTACCCAGTGATTTATGTGCGAGCGGTGCGCAATGAAATCCGCTCCGAATACAAACGCCACGTTCCGTAAGCTTATCATCGATCAACGTTGAGGGGATGCCGTTTACGTTAAACAGAAGACACGGTCCTGCGTATTCCGACATATATTGTTTTACATACGAAAGATAAGACAGTTTTTCGTGAAGAAGGTTGTGAAGATGGGATTCATGTGTTGCTATTTTATCTAAACCTATTCGATTTATTGTCTCAATGCCGCTTTTTAACGCTGAAATAGCGGGAACAGGTAAAGTGCCGGCCTCCAGATGCTCAGGCATGCTGTCGGGCATATGAATATCAGCCGAGTTGTATCCGCTTCCACCCTCTGTCAAAGTTTTAATTTTGTATCTGCCGTCGCTTATCAGAAGTCCTAACCCCATACAACCGTATAAGCCCTTGTGTGCAGGAGCGCAAAGAATATTAATATAATCCTTTTCCACACTTATCTCGACGTGTCCGGCGCTTTGAGATGCATCTACGATAAAAGCTACGTTTTTTCGTCGACACATCTGACCAATCTCGCGAATCGGCAACCTGAAAGAGCAAATGTTGGATGCATGCGTCATAATAACCGCCTTTGTGTTTGGCTTTATCAGACGACCGATTTCTGCTACTATCTCATATTTGTTGCCCTTTAAAACATTTGCTACATCAAATTCACAATCAATATTCTCGCAAACCGAAACAATGGGTCTGAATACTGCATTGTGCTCAAGATTGCTGATTACGAAGTGATCTCCCTGCTCCGCAACACCCTTTATAGCGGTATTGAGAGCATGTGTGGCGTTAAGCGTAAAAACAACGTTTTCCGGATTTGCGTCAAAGAAATTCGCAATAGTATTGCGGCATTCGAAAACCTCGTCTGAGCTTTTTTGGGAAAGAATATGCCCTCCTCGTGAGGGGTTCCCACCAAGTGTTTTAACGTTGCGGCACAAAGCATTATAAACGTTAGACGGCTTAGGATAACTTGTAGCGGCATTATCAAGGTAGATCATAAAACCTCCTTTGTAAATATGCCTGTGTCATATAACAAACGCCGTGCAATCTCGACATCAGTTTCATTTAATTCGATACCGTACAAACAGCCGCCATCCTTGAGTCTGCTCTCGATCTTTACTATCCTCGAGCTAACGCCATGTTTTTTTAGTTCGTTTTTTGCACGCTGCGACGAAGTTTGAGATCCGATGCTGAGTCGAACAGAGCTTTTTTCCTTTAGCATAAATGGACGCCTCCTTTCTTATATCTGCTATCAGTATATGAGTGAAGCGTATATTAGTTGCAAAAAATGTCGAAAAAAGGCAGCATGTTGTCTGAAATATGATGATATAAATTTCCAATAAGAAAATTTTTCTTTAAAATATTCAAATCGTCTTTACTTTTAATAAAATATATGATATAATATTTATATATCAAGTTCTGTGGAGGTCTATGATGAAAACCGATATTGAAATTGCAAAAGAAGCGAAAATGTTACCCATATCTGAAATTGCAAAGCAGCTCGGCATTGCAGATGACGAATACGAGCCGTACGGATGGTATAAAGCAAAGATTTCAAATAAGTTTCTTGAACGCAACAAATGCAGAAAAGACGGAAAGCTTATCCTTGTAACCGCAATTAATCCTACTCCCGCCGGAGAGGGAAAGACAACGACCACCGTTGGACTCGGAATGGCTATGAAGAGAATAGGTAAAAGCTCTATTATTGCCCTCAGAGAGCCATCGCTCGGACCCGTATTCGGAATAAAGGGCGGTGCTGCAGGTGGTGGCTATGCGCAGGTTGTTCCTATGGAGGACATCAACCTTCACTTTACGGGTGATTTCCATGCAATAACAGCCGCAAACAACCTTCTTTGTGCTGTGCTTGATAACAGCATTCAGCAGGGAAACGAGCTCGGTATTGACCCGCGCAGAATTCTCATAACACGCGTTACCGACACAAATGACAGAGCCCTCCGAAATATTATCGTTGGTCTTGGGGGAAAGATCAATGGCGTTCCACGAGAGGATCATTTCAAAATTACAGTTGCAAGTGAGGTAATGGCAATTCTTTGTCTTGCTGAGTCGCTTGCCGATCTTAAGCAGCGCCTCGGTAACATGCTTGTCACATATACGTATGAAGGAAAGCCGGTATATTGCAGAGATCTTAAGGTAAACGGTTCCATGGCGGCGCTCCTCAAGGATGCAATAAAGCCGAATCTTGTTCAGACTATAGAAAATACACCCGCAATAATTCATGGCGGTCCCTTCGCAAATATTGCTCACGGTTGTAACTCGGTTCGTGCAACGAAGCTTGCACTTAAGCTTGCTGACTACGCAATTACCGAAGCAGGATTCGGTGCAGACCTCGGTGCAGAAAAGTTCTTTGATATTAAGTGCCGAAATGCAGGACTTACTCCGAGTGCTGTTGTATTGGTTGCTACAGTAAGAGCGCTGAAATATAACGGTGGTGTTGCCAAAGCGGGACTTGGAGAAGAGAATATTGAAGCACTCAAGGCAGGCTCGTGTAACCTTGTAGCACACATCGAAAATCTTCGCAAATTCGGTCTTCCCGTCGTTGTTGCGATCAACCGTTTTGGAACAGATACCGATGCAGAGCTTGATCTTGTTCGTAACGTTTGCATTGAAGCAGGTGCGGATTTCGCTCTTTCTGATGTGTTTGCAAAGGGTGGAGAAGGCGGCATAGAGCTTGCAAGGAAGGTTGTAGAGGCGTGCGAAAAAGAGTCGGAATTCAAGCTCCTTTACGACAACGATACAACTATTTTCGAGAAAATAGATACTATAGCCAAAAATTATTACGGCGCAAGCGGTGTTAATTACGATGCAGCGGCTCTCAAGGCAATAAAAGAGATCGAAGCTCTCGGCGATGATATAAAGAAGCTTCCCGTATGTATGGCAAAAACACAGTATTCGCTGTCTGATGACGCGTCCTTGCTCGGCAGACCTACCGGATTCACACTCAACGTACGTGACGTAACCTTGTCCGCCGGAGCAGGATTTATCGTCGTTCTCACAGGTGCGGTAATGACAATGCCCGGCCTTTCCAAGCAGCCGTCCGCTTATTCTATTGATATTGACGAGGATGGCAATATCACCGGTCTGTTTTAATGGAAAAGCTTATTTTAGACGCCGTTTCAGAATGTGCTGAGGAAACTGAGAGGGTCGGAGCCGTACTGGCCGAAAATATTTCAGACAGAGACCATGCTTTTATTGCAATGTACGGCGACCTCGGAACAGGGAAAACCGCATTTACACGTGGATTTTGCTCTGTTGCAGCGCCTGCTGACCGTATTTGCTCGCCAACGTTTGCTATAATTAACGAATACAGAAGTGGCAAAACGCCGGTATTTCATTTTGACGTATATCGCATAACAGACGATGACGATCTTTATTCAACCGGATTTTACGAGTATATAGAGCAAGGCTTCATACTTTGCGAATGGAGCGAAAACATTCCGTACGCAATTCCGGAAAACAGAATAGAAGTCAGGATATCCAAGGCCGATCCTGAAAGTTACCCCGACAGACGAATTATCAGAATTACTGAATTTTCAGAGTAAGAGTTTATATTATGAGAATACTTGGAATAGATTCTTCCGCAGATACCGTAGCCGTTTCCTTGCTTGAAGACAAAGTACTGAAAGCGAGCTTTTGCGGAAATATGAAAAAAACGCATTCAAATACGTTACTTCCCACAATTGAATATTTACTTTCTTATGCAGGATTAAAACCATACGATATTGATCTTTACTGCGTAGCGGTTGGACCCGGCTCATTTACGGGAATACGTATCGGAGTTGCAACGGTGAAGGGATTATCCTTCGCAAACAACTGCCGCGTTTGTGCCGTATCAACTCTTGAAGCTATGGCATATTCGTTTGCGGACAGGGAAGGGGAATATGTTTGCCCTGTTTTGAATGCACGCAGAGGTGACGTGTATAATGCTCTTTTCAAGATAACGAACGGTATCCCGGTAAGGATCACAGATGACGATTCGTTTCATGCTAGTACTCTCGAGAAAATGCTAAAGCCGTATGAAAACGTGCTATTTTGCGGAGACGGAGTCCAGGTAATAGCTAAAATATTCACCGAACGCAAGGTAAACGCACAAAACGAGCTTCTCACCTATCCTACGGGAGTCGGTGTTGCCCTTGCAGGTCTTGCGGCTTATGAACGTGGGGAATATACGACAGGCACGGAGCTTGCTCCCGTATATTTAAAACCGTCACAGGCAGAGCGTGAGAGAATCGAAAAATTAAACGATAAGAAATAGCCGAAAGGAATAAAAAACATGAACACAGAAAGAAGAATAGTAATTGGTGCAGATCATGCAGGCGTGAATCTTAAGGAAAAGCTTTGCGCACACTTAAAGGAGCTTGGCTTTGAAGTAATCAACGTTGGAACGTTTTCCACAGACAGCTGCGACTATCCGGTATATGCAAAGAAGGTCTGCAATACTCTTCAAACGGGTGAAGCGGATCTCGGTATTCTTGTATGTGGAACAGGCGTTGGTATGAGCATGGCGGCAAACAAATATAAAGGAATACGTGCGGCATGCTGCTCGGACACCTTCTCCGCAAGACTTACAAGGATTCACAATAACGCAAACGTTATCTGTATCGGAGAAAGGGTTCTCGGCGAAGGACTTGCTTTTGATATAATCGACGCCTTTGTTTCTGCCGAATTTGAGGGCGGAAAGCATCAAAGACGTATTTCAATGTTTGAAAACGGCGTTGAAGAATAATCCATTGAGGAAATATTATGGAATTTACTGAAAAGAAAGCAGGGAAGATTGCTTCAATTTTACGACAAATAACCGGAAATATTCCTCAAAAAGCATTTTTCTCCGCAATAATCGTTGCTGCCGGTTCTTCAACTCGCATGGGAGGCGATCAGCCAAAGCAATTTATGGATCTTGACGGAATGGACGTTGTAGCTCGGGCGATCGCCGCATACCAGAATTCCGAATTCATTAAAGAGATCATAATCGTAGGACGAGAAGGCGACAGGGAACGCTATCAGGAATACAAGCGTATATATTCATTTACAAAAATGAAGAAGTTTGTTTCCGGAGGTCCGACAAGGCAGGATTCTGTTATATGTGGACTTGAGCAGGTCAGCGATGAATGTAAATTCATTGCGATCGCCGACGGTGCAAGACCGCTTACAACTACGGAAATGGTTGATTCCGTATGTAAAATGGCATTTGAATACGGTGCTGCGTGTGCTGCAACGAAATCAAACGATACAATAAAGATAGCTAACAGCGCCGGATTTATTACCGAAACTGCAGACAGAGAGCGTTGCTATTTTGCGCAGACACCGCAGATATTCAAGCTCGATTTGTACCGCGCCGCCGCATATTATGCCAAAGAAAAAGGATTTTCCGCAACAGACGATTGCATGCTTGTGGAAAATATTAAAAATCCCATCAAGCTCGTTGATGTCGGACCTGACAATATAAAAATAACACGTCAGGACGATCTTCTCACAGCAGAGATGATAATTAGAAAAAGAGAAATTCAATTACAGCGAAGGTACGGTGGCGAAATATGAGAATTGGGCACGGTTATGACGTTCATAAGCTGGTTTACGATCGTAAGCTTATAATCGGCGGAGTGGAAATACCTTACGAGAAAGGACTTCTCGGACACTCAGATGCCGACGTGCTTGTTCATGCAATCATGGATTCGCTCTGCGGAGCAGCAGCTTTAGGTGATATCGGTAAGTTATTCCCTGATAATGACGACGCATACCTTGGTGCAGATAGCATTGTTCTGCTTTCAAGAGTAAACGAATACCTTGAAGAATTGAATTATTCTGTAATCAATATTGATGCTACGGTTATAGCACAGGCTCCGAAGCTTGCTCCCCATATTGAGAAAATGCGCGAAAATATAGCTTCTGCCCTGAAAATCGATGTCACACAAGTCAACGTAAAGGCTACGACTGAGGAAAAGCTTGGATTTACAGGTGAAAAGCTTGGTATAGCAGCTCACGCAGTTTGTCTTATACAATAAAATTTCTGAAATGAAAGGACACAAATAATGATCTATATAGCTCCTTCAATACTTGCCGCCGATGCTTCCAAGCTCGGTGATGAGGTTTTAAAAATAGAAAATGCCGGTGCAACGCATCTACACCTTGACATTATGGACGGAAATTTCGTTCCGAATATAAGCTTTGGTCCTAACGTTATTGAAGCTTTGCGTCCTCTTTCCAAGCTGATTTTTGACGTTCATCTCATGATCAACAATCCGTGGAATTATATTGATACTTTTATAAAGGCTGGTGCAGACAGTATTACCGTTCATTATGAGACATTTAACGGAGACGATGCGCTTCTTTGTGACGTCCTTAACAGCATTAAAGAAAAAAAATGTCGCACCGGTCTCGCGATCTCACCTAAAACACCGTACAATAAAATACTTGGCTTTCTCCCGCTTGTGGATATGGTTCTCGTTATGACTGTCGAGCCCGGATACGGCGGTCAGTCTCTTATACCGGAAACACTTGATAAGATCGCGCCCATCAAGCGGGCAGCTATCGAATCCGGCCATGAGATACATATACAGGTCGACGGCGGAATAAACGAAAACACGATCTGGCGTGCAAGTGCACAAGGTGCTGACGTTTTTGTTGCAGGAAGCGCGATATTTAAATCAGCAAGGCCGAAGAGTGTTATAAATACTCTTAAAGAGCAAGTTAAAAATCATCCTTTTATAGGATAAATATAGTGGCTGTCTCACTTATTCAGTGAGACAGCCACTTTTTTTAGTTTCCGCATTCAATACTTATTGTATTGAAGAGGGTCAGAAGATCCTGTACGCCTGTATCCTCTTTTTCTTTACCGTTAATATCGAGAACCGTATTTCCTTTGTCGAACATTACAAGCCTGTCACCGTATTCAACGGCATATCTCAGATTGTGTGTTACCATTAACGCGGTAATCCCAGATTGACGTACGAGCTTATTTGTCAGAACCATTACAGTTTCTGCTGTTTTGGGGTCCAATGCAGCCGTATGCTCGTCAAGAATCAAAAGCTTGATATCCGTCATTGTGGCAAGGAGAAGCGCAAGTGCCTGACGCTGACCGCCGGAAAGACTTCCTACAGGAACATTCATTCTGTTTTCAAGTCCCATCTCGCAGCTTTCGAGCAACGATCGATATCTGTCAAGATTTTTCTTGTTAACCGCTCTCCCAAGATCAAAAGCTTTGCCTTTATTGTCTGCAAGCGCCATGTTTTCAATAATAGTAAGATGTGAACAGGTGCTTTTTTGAGGATCCTGAAATACACGCCCTATGAACGGTGCACGCTTATGTACGGGAAATGAGGTTATTTTTTTGCCTTCAAAAATTATATCGCCGCCTTGTACGTTTTCGTTACCGCAAATCAAATTCAATAAAGTTGTTTTTCCCGAACCGTTTGAGCCGACGATCGAAACGAATTCTCCGTCATTAAATCGAATGTTAAAGTTGTCAAAAAGTGTAACCTCGTCAACCGTTCCAACGTTGAACTTTTTTGTTATGTTATTAACTTCAAGCATTTTCGCCACCCTGCTTACCCTTTCCTATTTTTTCGTTTGCAACAAGAGCGAGAGTGAATAGAACTGCCATTATCATCTTGTTGTATCCTGACGGAACACCAAGAAACGTTGCGAAGCTGAGGCACGCTTGGTATACGATCGCACCGAGAATCACCTTTGTAGTAGGCTTAAAGCATTTAATTTTGGAGAAAAGAGAAATGCCTATTATAAGAGATGCAAGTCCGATGACAACCATACCGATGCCCATGCTTTGATTTGCGTTTTTTGTACTCTGTGCTATAAGCGCGCCCGACATTCCCGCAAGTCCGTTTCCGATCGCAAGTCCCAAAATTTTGTATGTGCCGGGGTTTTTGCCAAGCATAGAAACGTAACCCGGATTATTTCCCGATGCGATTATCATCATACCGTTCTTGGTTTTGAGATAAAGATCGATCACGATCTTACATATAAGCGCAATTACAAAATAAATTATCATACGCTTTACTGTAGGTGTAAGCATAAATGCTCCGATCTTGTTCGGAAGAAGACTCATTGGGAAGCTATTTATAACCGTTTTCGTTTCGGGACCAAGCGAGATAACCGATGAACCACCTGTCATTGAAAATGTACCACCGGTGCCGACGGTTGTTGCAACGAGGTTAACCGTTATAAGAAATGTTGACATTAATATTCCGCAAAGGAGAGGCTTTATTTTGAGCTTCACGTTGAGAATTCCGGTAATGCTCCCCATTATAGCACCACCCATAAAAGCTGCAAGAATGGAAAGATACGGGTTAACACCGGCATTGATGAGGAGTGCTGCTATGACTCCGCCTGAAAGAACGGTTCCTTCAACCGTAAGATCGGGGAAGTCAAGAATAGTGTAAGTGATATAGTAGCCCATTGCAAGCAGGCTGTACATGAATCCGTTTTCGAGAAGGACCTCGATTGCATTCAACAAAATATTCATTTCTTCAGATTATTTGTTAGTACCGACTGTGGGAACGTCTTTGTATTTTTCAGGAATTGTTATGTTAAGTGCATCGGCAACCTCACCGTTAATTATGGGAGAAGCCTCTGATATGGATTTAACTGGAATGCTGTTTATATCCTCACCATTAAGGATTCTAACTGCAATATCGCCCGTATCCTTTCCAAGGGATACGTAGTCAATGGAAACGGAGGCGATACAACCGTTCTTAACCTGCTCCTCCTCTGAGCCGTATACCGGGATCCCCGCATTTCTTGCTGCTTCGAGAAGAACGGAAAGATTTGTAACAACGTTGTTATCGGTAAAATTATTTACACAGTCGACCTTTGAGCAAAGCGCAGATGCTGCTGCAGGGATCTCACTTGCTGACTGTATACCCTGAGGAACAACCTCAATACCGAACGTGTTCGCGATTTCAGTAAAGGATTGAAGCTGCGAAACGGAGTTTGCTTCGCTTGTCGTATAAAGAACGCCGATTGACTTTACATCAGGCTGAAATGCCTTTATAAGCTCGATCTGGTGCTTGAAATCGAGAAGATCGGACGTTCCGGTCGCACCATATGTGGGAGATTCATTTGATTTTACAAGCTTTGCCTGAACGGGATCGGAAACCGCACAGAAAACAAGCGGTATGCCGGTTCCTTCAATTGCGGCAAAAGCCGAGCATGCCGCGGGCGTTGCAATTGCAATGATCATATCGTAACCTGCTGCAACCATGTTCTTTGCATATGTCGAGCAATCACTTTCAGCAGAGGATGAAGAACCGGTTTGAACCTCTATGCTGATCTTTTTGCCGGATGCGAGCTCTGCCTTTTCAAGTACAGAAACAATGCCTTCACGGCAGTTATCGAGAGAAGGGTGTGACATATACTGAATTATTCCGACCTTGACAGTATTGCTCTTGTCCTCACATGATGCAAACGAGAATGAGGAAATTATAACGACGGATATAAGAATTATTGCTGTAATTTTCTTTATAATAGTTTTCATGATATTTATTCCTTTCAAATTAATACGTAATCTATACGTTATATTCTATTTTATCAGGTTTTGTAAATTCAAACGACATCGAACACCGGTCATATTGTAATTACTCATTTTAAAGCCTCCAAAAATAAAAAAACATTCCTATCCCTTACAATGGGACAAGAATGATTCCTGCGGTACCACCCAAATTAGCTTTCGCTCACTCTGCTTGCACAAACATGCAATTCACTGCTGTAACGGGCAGGAACCCGTCGGTTACTACTTGCATTCGCTTTCGACCGCCCTCATAAGTCCATTCGCACAGTTTGTTTATATTGCGCTTACACCGCCCGCAACTCGCTGTGATATCCGCTCTGTGTTACTACTCTTAATCATAGGTTTGAAATATTATGCAGATATTATATCACATAAGAAGCGTTTTGTCAAGAGGTTTTTATGATTTTTTTATAAAAATCGATTCGATATTTCGTAACACCGTATCTAAAAAAGCAGTCCGACCGGTTAAAGTAATTCTCCGGTCGGAGATTTTATAATTTAGTCCTAAGAAAATCGAGTGCCTTGCGTTCTTCCCTCGAAATTTTCACTTGTGTTAGCCCGAGTAGCTCGGCGCATTGTGACTGCGTCTTTCCGCGGTAGTAGCGCAGAATAACGATTTTTCGCCATAGGGAAGGGAGATGCGATATTTCCTGCGCAAGTGCAATTGAGTCGAGCATAAAATTCATTTCTTCGCTTTCATGCTCGTTTTCAATCATATCCATCATCTCTGTTTCGCCGTCATCATATTTCTCGGTATTTAAAGAAATTACGGGCATAGCAGAATCAAGAGCTACCGCAGCTTCCGCGACCTCAAGGCCGCATCTTTCTGCAAGCTCTTCAATTGCCGGTTCACGGCCCTCATTTTCAATAATGCACGACCGTTCACGCAGTAAAAGTGCGGCGTTTCGCTTATATATTCTGCTTATTTTAATAGCACCCGTATCGCGGATATGTCGTTTAATTTCTCCTGATATCACAGGCGTTGCATAAGTTGAAAATGCATATCCTTTTTCTGTATCAAAGCCATCAATCGCCTTCATCAGACCAAGCATTCCTATTTGCATCAGGTCCTCATATTCGATCCCTCTGTTTATAAAGCGTACGGCAATGCTTTTGACAAGCCCCGAGTTCATACTGACGAGGCTATCTATCGCTTTCTGTGATATCTTTTCCTCTGAGGATTTTGCAAGCCTAAGTAATTCATTGTTATCAATAAATTTCAAATTTGCTTCAGAATATGATTTTTCCGTTACTATCAATGACTTCAAATATAACGCTCTCCATTAATACTTTTATACATAGTAACCGTAGTTCCTGCCCCCTCCTTGGAGATCACACGTACCTTATCCATGAAGCTCTCCATAACGCAGAAGCCCATTCCGCTTCTTTCACCGCTTTTATCCGTTGTGTATAGCGGTTGCATTGCGCATTTAACGTCGGGAATGCCTATTCCGCGATCCTTTACTGTCAGTTTCAGGCATCTGTCATCAAATACAGTTACGGTTATGTAAATAAGTCCCGGCTTATTTTTGTAAGCATGGACTATACAGTTAGTTACAGCTTCGCTAAGTGCGCATTTAATATCTGCAAGCTCAGTTGCGGTTGGATTGAGTTGTGAACAAAACGCACCTATCATGGCCCTTGATGCGGATTCGTTTACAGAAAGGGAATACAGTGACATTTTAAGCTCGTTTATTTTATTTTTCCTCATTGTTTTTACCTCCTTCTATTTCGCCATCAGTGGATTGTGTACTCACGATCTCAATTAGTCTGTTCATCTGAGCAAGCTCTATTATTTTCAGTACACGGTGAGAAGGATCCTCGATAAAC
>JBGVEZ010000132.1:0-5392 GCA_045120555.1 Eubacteriales bacterium | reverse complement strand
ACCGAGGATGTATCCGACGTTACTACAGAGGCGGTAACAACCGCAACTCCCTTCGATGCATCCGCTTATACCTACACACCGTCGCTTAAGGATGAATCCGAGATGAAATTCGGCATTATAATTGCAGGCGACGTTATAGTTGAAATAGCAAAGTATGTTGCTGAATCGCCTAACTTTACCGAAGCGGGCGCAATTAGATACCTCGGTGATGCAAAAAAAGCTCATACCGCAATTGACGGCTTTTATGATTATCAGATAATAAAAATCTACGGAAATAAGCTCCCCGTGGTCAGATATTCCGAGGATCTTAAGGTGAAGCTCTCGGATGATATGACTGTTACCGAAATGTACTATTACTATATTGAGGGCTTTGACGGCTCGGGTAATCCAATCGGCGAAAAATACGATAAGATGCCCGAAGAAAAGGGTGAATATTATCTCGTGGTGAAGGCAACTCACAACGGGGAATACGGCAATTTAAAAATGCAATACCTTGCAAAAATAATAAACGGCTAAAAATAGGGCTGTCGCACCCACGTTGCGGCAGCCCTTGATTTTTTTTGATGCTTTATTGAAGCTCTTTGATTATAATTTCCTCGCCAAACTGCAGCACGTACAGACAATCGTCGATAATGAATGCCCTTACTCTGTGTGTTGAGTAGATCGGAACCCTTGCAAGCTCGGTAAACGAGGTGCCGTCAAAACCGAGAAGAACGTAGTAATGCTGATTTCTGTTTCCGTATTCGTGATATGAGAATCCGAAAAGTCCGTTTTCTCTGTCGATGAGGAAGGATTTGTATTCAAGCTCCGGGTAAGTGTCTCTCAGCTCGTATTTGCACACGGATTCTACCGAGCCGTCACCTTCTCTGTAAACCTCAAGCTTTGTTTCGCTGAATTCGTTAAAGCCGACTCCGAGCAGATAGTCACCGAAATTTATGAGTGAATCAGAGAATCCGGGGATAACGCCTGTGTCTTTTGCTGTGATGTTGCCTGTGTCGCTTATGTCGAAGATGAATACGGGATCAAGCATGACCTCTAAAAACGACGTGCAAACGTATGCCTTATCCTTATCAAAGCGGACCGAGCGTACTACCTCGCCCTTGGGTGCGAAATCGTTGACCGACGCTACCGTTGACATATCGTCAAGCGAGATGCAGTAAAGGGATGCGCTCGTCTTGCGTATGCGGGATACGTTCTCGCTACTGTCGAATTGCTCATTCCCCATGACGTAGGTCAGCGATCTTGTGGTGGTTACCACACGGAGAACGTTGTCCTTTATGTCGAAGCTGTACTGGTCCTTAACGTAGCCTCTTACGCTTGTGCTTCCGCAGTATTCAAAGCCGTCCTTGAAGGAAACTGCGAAGATCTCGCTCATGCTTTCGGCAACTCTGCGTATGCCCGTGTCCTCGGTGTTTACCGTGTAAGATGCGGCAAGAACGATGCCGTCGTGCGAGACGTAAATGCCGTCGATGAGATTGGCGTAAATGCCGATCATATCGTTTATTTCAAGCGAGCCCTCGGAAATATCGTAGATCGCCATGCATTTCTTTGACATAGCGTTATCCGAGACGACGAGCTTTTCGAAAGGAATGCTCTCGGTGACGTCTCCTCTGCTTATCTGCGGAACGAATGATGCTTCGTTTTCGTAGCTTTCGACAGACGGGTGGTAGTAATTTCTTGTGAAGAGGAGTATCCTTCCGTCAACAAGCCTTGCGTCGGTGTACTGACCGGAGAAGGTCACTCTGTTCTTTACCGTGATGTTACTTATATCACTTACGTCAAGAGATAGTACGGTAGTCTGATTCTCCATTCCGTATTTCTTGCTCCACACGGGAATGATGAGCGTTACCGTGTTGCAATCGGTTGAGAGGAACATTACTGCATCGCCCGCGTATCCGTCCTCATACGGAGAGAAGATACCTTCAAATTGGAAGGAGCCTGCTATGGACGTATCCGTTCCCTTAATCTCGTAGACGGAAAGCCCCGTGTTGCCAAGGTGGAAGATGTATTTGTCGCTTCGCTTTACAACGTCCCATTCGATAATGCCGCTCACCTGATTATCGGTTATTTCGGTGTATTCGCCGTTTGTACCGTTTGCACCGTCTCCCGCAGGGGAGTTTTCCATGGCATCGCCTTTGGTGTTGCCGATACTTGAAATCGCATCGACGAGAGCCGCAAAGTTGTTTTTGTGAGCTGGCTTATTGGTAAACGCATACATCTTCTGGATGAGAGGGAAGTATTCGCTGTCCGAATACTTGTTTACCGCAGACATATTCGTCTGTATCGGCAAAAAAAGCCAGAGATTCAGAATCAGCATCGCACCGAAAATGCACGCTGCCACAAGTGCGCGTTTTTTTATTTGTGGTCTTATTTTGGGTCTTGCCTCTTCGACGTAACGCTCGTTAACGTCACCGAGGACTTCTATCAGCTTTTTGTTTTTCATACTATTACCGTACCTTTCATAAATTAATTAACGTAAAATCCGTATGTCTCGAGATGTTCTCTCAGGTCTTTGCGTGCTCTGTGCAGGATGACCTTAACGCTCGATTCGCTTATGCCGATATCGCGCGCGATATCCGCTATCGGTCGAAAATACCAATATCTCTGCATAAATACGGTCCTTGTCCTCCTCTTAAGCCCTGCGAGAAACGAGTTGATCGCATCCCGAAGTGCTATTTCGTCAAGGATATCGTCGCCCGATGACGTGCATTCGCCCAGCTCCTCGATAAGCGAAACGGTGTCCTGCGGACGCTTTTCCGCATTGTAGTAGTCTAAGCGGTCAAGAGCAAGATTTCTCGTTATCTTTGCAAGGAAGGTGGAGAGGCGGATTGGCTTCTTCGGGGGGATAGAATCCCATGCGCGTATATAGGTGTCGTTTACACATTCCTCTGCATCCTCATGCGAATGCAGAACGTTGTATGCAACCGAATGGCAGTATCTGCCGTACTTTGCGTCAGTTTCGCGGATAGCATCCTCCGAGCGCGCAAAATACAGCTCTATGATCTTTTGGTCGTCCATAGCTGTTACCTCCTTAAGGAATTAAAGGCCTTTCACCTATATACACGGAAAAATTATTGAAAGGTTACGTTTTTTGGGGATTTTTTTGATAAATTTTAAAAAAAGCCGGGACCCTTTTCGGATCCCGACAAAAATTGATTACATAAGACTTCTGTAAAGAGCCTCGATATCCTCGATGCTTGTGTCCTTCGGGTTACCGGGACGGCAAGCGTCGTTGTATGCGTCAACAGACATCTGGTGAACGTCCTCTTCCTTTGCAACACCCTTGAGTGAGCAAACGATTCCAACGTCCTCTGCAAGCTTTGCAACTGCGTCAACAGCTGCCTTGCGGTATTCCTCCTGTGTCATCTCGTCAACGCCCTTAACGCCCATAGCACGTGCGATCTCTCTGTACTTTTCGCCTGTAGCCTCTGCGTTATAAGCCATAACTGCGGGAAGGAGAGTAGCGCAAGCTTTACCGTGGGGCATATCGTAGTATGCGGAGAGAGTGTGAGCCATAGAGTGGTCAACGCCGAGACCTACGTTCGAGAAGCCCATACCTGCGATGTACTGACCGAGAGCCATACCGTCTCTGCCTTCGGGAGTGTTTTCAACTGCACCGCGGAGAGAGCGAGCGATAACCTCGATAGCCTTGATGTGGAACATATCGGAAAGCTCCCATGCACCCTTTGTTATGTAGCCCTCGATTGCGTGTGTGAGAGCGTCCATACCTGTAGCCGCTGTAAGTCCCTTGGGCATAGAAGCCATCATGTCGGGGTCAACAACTGCAACAACGGGGATGTCGTGTGCGTCAACGCAAACGAACTTTCTCTTCTTCTCAACGTCGGTAATAACGTAGTTAATGGTAACCTCAGCCGCTGTACCTGCTGTGGTGGGAACTGCGATTATCGGAACGCAGGGCTTCTTTGTGGGAGCAACGCCCTCGAGAGAGCGAACGTCCTCGAATTCGGGGTTTGTAATGATGATACCGATAGCCTTGGAGGTATCGATGGAGGAGCCGCCGCCGATAGCAACGATGCAGTCAGCCTCTGCTGCCTTGAATGCAGCAACGCCGTTCTGAACGTTTTCGATGGTGGGATTCGGCTTGATATCCGAATAGATGCTGTATGCGATGCCTTCCTTATCGAGAAGATCGGTAACCTTTGCGGTGATGCCGAATCTGATGAGGTCGGGGTCGGATGCAACGAAGGCCTTCTTGAAGCCCCTTGCCTTTATTTCAGCGGGGATAGCTGCGATAGCACCCGCGCCGTGATACGATGTCTCGTTAAGCATGAACTTGTTCATTGGTTTATACCGCCTTTCATTGTGGTAGCTTAATTATACAGTTTGTGCGGCAAATTTTCAACAAACAGTGAGTGAATATTTGGTTAATATTTTTGTCGTAGGTGTATTATCGGAAATAAAGCGTATATATTTGTTGAATTTTGGATATTCTCTTGATTTTTGGGGCTATTTGTGATATAATTATTATATATGAAGCATTTGAAAGGATTCTGAAAATGAGCGATGTAACGTTAAAGAAGAAAAGCGTCGACATGACGGAAGGGAATATAGTAAAGCATATAATTCTGTTTGCTATCCCTCTTCTTGTCGGTAATATTTTTCAGCAGCTTTATAATATGGTGGACACGTTTGTGGTCGGAAACTTCGTCAGCAACGAGGCTTTTTCTGCCGTCGGAACGATTGGTCCCATCACCAATATGATAATCGGTATCTTTATGGGCTTTTCAAGCGGTGCGGGTGCGGTTATCTCACAAAACTTCGGTGCAAAGCAATATGATAAGGTGAAAAAAGCCGTTCATACCTCGATGGTAGTAACCGCCATTCTGAGTATCGTTTTTACCGTTATAGGCGTTGCCATGACTCCTCTTATGGTTTCTCTCATCAAGCACAACGACGACGTTAAGGTACATTCGATTCCGTATCTTACTATTTATTTTGCGGGCATCACCGGTCTTCTCGTTTATAATATCGGCTCAGCGATCCTTCGTGCTATCGGAGATTCCAAGCGCCCCTTCTATTTTCTCGTTGCTTCGGCAATAACCAATATCGTTCTCGATTTTGTTTTCGTTTTTGCTATTCCCGCAGACCTTCGCCCCACCTATGGCTCGTGGGCGGTTGCTTTTGCAACTATAATCTCGCAGGGTGTTTCTGCCGCGCTGACCCTTATCGCCCTTTTCAAAAGCGATACCTGCATCAAGCTTTCAATGAAGGAAATGAAGCTCGATCTCGATATACTTAAAAAGATAGTTTCGATAGGCTTCCCGGCTGCACTGCAGATGGCAATTACATCCTTCTCAAACGTTTTCGTTATGTCTTACATAAATGCGCTCGGAACGAACTATTCCTCAGGCTGGAGCGCATACTCTAAAAT
>JBGVEZ010000131.1:0-10804 GCA_045120555.1 Eubacteriales bacterium | reverse complement strand
CGATTCCTGCGCAGTTATCAGCTCTATTCATGAGCAGTCCCCCGACATCGCACTCGGCGTTGACCGTTCCTATGAAGCAAAGCAGGCGGATGAATATGACATCGGCGCAGGAGACCAGGGTCTTATGTTCGGCTTTGCTTGCGATGAAACTCCCGAGCTTATGCCTCTTCCGATCTCACTTGCACACAGACTTTCAAAGAGACTTACCGACGTAAGAAAGAACGGGACTCTCAAATATCTCCGCCCCGACGGAAAAACTCAGGTAACCGTTGAGTACGAGGGCAACACACCCAAGCGTGTTGATACCGTAGTCGTATCCTCTCAGCATTCCCCCGAGGTTACCAACGAGCAGATACGCGCTGATATTATAGAGCACGTTATCAATGCTATCATTCCCGCAGACTTTATGGACGAGGAAACCAAGATATACGTTAATCCTACGGGCAGATTCGTTATCGGTGGTCCTGCCGGTGACACAGGTCTTACAGGACGTAAGATCATCGTTGATACTTACGGCGGATACGCTTCTCACGGCGGCGGTGCTTTCTCCGGTAAGGACCCGACAAAGGTTGACCGTTCCGCTTGCTATGCCGCAAGATACATCGCAAAGAACGTTGTCGCAGCGGGCCTTGCAAAGCAGTGCGAGGTGCAGGTAGCTTACGCTATCGGTGTAGCTAAGCCGGTTTCTCTTATGATAAACACTAAGGGAACAGGTCTTGTCGATGACGAAAAGATCTCCGCTGCAGTAAACAAGCTCGTAGACCTTCGTCCCGCTGCAATTATCGACAAATTCAACCTCAGAAGCCCCATCTACTGTCAGCTTGCTGCTTACGGTCATATGGGACGCGAGGATCTCGGAGTTGCGTGGGAAAAGACAGACGTTGCTGATGCATTAAAGGCAGAGCTCCTCGGCTGATTTAACAGTTTTCGGTGAGAACACATATAATACAGTAAAATCCGATTCGAACGGAGTATAGTATGTGCTTCTTTCTTATACTTGCCGCAGAAATACTACTTGCGGCTATGGCTGTTTTCGGTTTATACTGCGCTGTTTTTCTCCTTTGCGGAGAGAGAGGCGGAAAATACAAAACGGCAATCAGAATTCAAAATATTAATGACATAAGATCTCTGGAGAGCATGATTTTGCAGGCTGACACTTCTTTCTTTTCGTCTCGCCGGGAAAAATATGCTCTCCTTGTCGATTCCGAGCTTGATGTGACTGATTTTAGTCATACTTCAAAAGACGTTTTGGAGAGAGTTGATATATATAAGCTTGTAGAAAAATAAACGAAAGGATCAACGGAAGAAAAGTGAGATTATTCTACGAAAATGACAAGAAAATACCGGAACAGAATACAAACGGCTCTTCCGAAAAGCTCGAGGGAATAATCGGTAAGGTTATTTATAACAACGAGGAGAACGCATACGCGGTATGTGAGCTTGAGCTTCCCGACGATTCCTACACGATAATTGAAGGGTATATGCCGATGCCCGCAGAGGGCGACAGCGTCTGCGTTTACGGCAAATGGGTAATGAACCCCAAATACGGAAAGCAATTCCGCGTTGAGCAGTATGAAAGGGTTCTGCCAAAGACCCTTGATGATATCCAAAAATATCTCGGTGGAGGAGCAATAAAGGGTATAGGTCCCGTAAGTGCAACAAAAATCGTTGACAGATTCGGTGAGCAGACCTTTGACGTCCTTGAGAATCATCCGGAGTGGCTTGCCGATATCCCCGGAATCAGCCGAAAAAAAGCGATTGCCATAGGCGAAGAATATCGAAAGAAGTCCTCGATGCGTGACGTGATGATATTCTTCCGCGAGTTTTTCGGTATGTCCATTATTATGAGGATATACAAACGCTTCGGCAAGGATTCAATAAAAATCGCACGCGAGAATCCGTATCTTCTTTTTGATGAGGTTGACGGAATAGGCTACGAGAAGGCGGACAAAATGGCGTTAAAGCTCGGTATGTCTCCGTTTGCAGGTGAGCGTATACGTGCAAACATAATCCACACGCTTGACGTAAGCTTAAATGGTTACGGTCATATGTGCCTTCCACTTGAAGGTCTCTGCTCCGAATGTGCTGAGAGCCTCGGAGTTGAAAACGAAACTGTTCTTGCAAATGTTGGAATACTCCTTTCATCGTCCGTTCTCAAGATGCATATGCAGGACGGCGTGAAATACGTTTACCTTAAGGACGCTTACAGAGCAGAGTGTAACGTTGCAAAGCGCCTTAAAAGGTTGAAGGGACAGCGCAATTCTGTTCTTTCGTTCGACGATATAAACGCCTTGATCGCAAAGCAGGAATTTGCCGCAGGTATGGAATATGCCGTAAAGCAAAAGCGCGCCATTCATGAGGCAATGCAGAATGGGATCATGGTTATGACGGGCGGCCCCGGAACGGGTAAGACAACGGTAGTAAAGGCGTTGCTTTCAATGTTTGAAAGTATCCGTATGAAGGTTGCTTTGTGCGCTCCAACAGGACGCGCCGCAATGCGTCTTTCGGAAGCAACCTCACATTCCGCAAAAACAATACACCGCCTTCTTGAGATGGAATTCCACGAGGACGGCGGAAGCACTTTTACAAGAAATATTCAGAATCCTCTTGAAGAGGACGTTATCATAGTTGATGAGACTTCGATGGTGGACTGCATGCTGATGAATTCGCTTTTGTCCGCTATGAAGAACAGCTCACGGCTTATTCTTATCGGAGACGCGGATCAGCTCCCGAGCGTCGGCGGCGGCAACGTCCTCGGCGACATTATTGATTCGGGTGAGTTTTCGGTAGTTTGTCTTGACGAGATATTCCGTCAGGCAAAGGAAAGTCTCATTATCACCAATGCCCACGCAATTAACAACGGAAATATGCCGGTCCTCGACCGCAAGGATGGAGACTTCTTCTTCCTTGAATCGGACAACGAAACGGTCTGCGCAAATACCGTGGTTGCTCTTATCGAGTCTCGTTTGCCGAAGGCGTACGGTGTTTCTCCCATTAATGATATCCAGATACTTTCCCCGACAAAGAAGGGAACTCTGGGTACGATAAATCTGAACTATATACTTCAGAACAGACTTAATCCCGCAGACGGAAAAAAGAAGGAATACACACACGGCGCCAACGTCTTTCGAGAGGGAGACAAGGTAATGCAGGTGAAGAACAATTACGATATCGAATGGAACGACGTAGAAACGTACGAGGACGGAAACGGTATCTTTAACGGCGACGTCGGCGTTATCGAGAGCATCTCTCCGTCGGACGGATTTATGACGATAGTTTTCGATAAGCGTAAATGCGATTACGATTTTTCGTTCCTTGATGATCTCTCGCCTGCCTACGCGATAACCGTACACAAGAGTCAGGGAAGCGAATATCCGTTTGTTATCATTCCGCTTGCCAACGCCACGAGAATGCTTCTTACAAGGAATCTTCTTTACACAGCGGTAACTCGTGCAAGGAGAATGGTTATTCTCGTTGGAAGTAAAAAAAACGTGGCTGTGATGGTTGAGAATAACACTCACGCTCGCAGGTACACATGCCTTAAATATATGCTTCGTGACACGGAGGCGTAAAGCATGGGAATAGCGACCTACATCAAAAGTATATTTTATCCGCCCAAATGTGCGGTATGCAAAAATACGCTCGACCTTTCACGCAATAGTCCGTTCTGTGCGGACTGTCAGTATGAGCTGTCAAGGGCGTTGTCACAGAAATGCAGGGATTGCCGCAATGATATGCATCAATGCACCTGTGTTCCATCTTCTCTCAAAAATGAGGGATTCTTGTTTCACGCAAAGCTTTTCGGCTATAACCCAAGCGACAGGACCGATCCCGTAAACAGGTTGGTTTATACTATGAAGGCGTCTGAAAGGCGTGAGCTTTACGATTGGCTTGCTTTGATGCTTGAGCCCGAGCTTAAAGGGGCAATTTCCGCAGCATGTCAGACATCGTCGCTACGTCCCGTAATAACCTACGTTCCTCGCTCGAAGAAATCGGTTGCTAAATACGGATTCGATCAGGCAGAGCTGCTTGCGCGAGCACTTTCGCGAAGATTGTCGATACCGACGGTGTCTGCCGTGAAACGTAAGAATCTAAATGATGCGGAAATGAAGAAGCTTAATGCTGCAAGCAGATTTTCAGCGGGCGCAAACGCCTTTGAGCCTGTTCTCGGATGCAGTGTGGGGAAGGGCGATCTTCTCATAATTGTGGATGACGTGCTTACGAGCGGAGCGTCAGTATATTGGACCGCCAAAACGGCAAGCGCGCTCGGTGTCACAGATTTTGCTGTTTGCACGGTAGCCAAAACGTGTTGAAGCTTATATAAATTGTTTTTCTGTCATAAAAAATAGGGAAAGGAGAATTAATATGACAAAAAAGAACATACTATTTATTTTTTCACTCGCATGCCTTGTGGTAATACTTGCTGTAGTACTTACACATCTGCCACAGGTTGGATCATTCCTTTCATGGATCGGAGATATTCTTACACCGATAATCGTCGGTCTTTGTATGGCATTCGTGCTCAACGTAATTTTGAGTACGATAGAAAAATACTTGCTTTTCTGGGTTGACAGATTCGAGAAGCCGATATGGAAGACAGTCAAGCGTGCCACGAGTATCGTGCTTACCTTTATCGTGCTTGCAGGATTCATTTATCTGATCGCCTTGGTTATAATCCCCGCTGTGACAGAATTTATAGATATTGCGGTTAAGGAGCTCCCGATATTCTTTGAAAAGGGATACAATTGGCTTATAGATTTCCTCGCCGAGAACGATATTGAGATTGAATTTATTGACGGCGGAACGATAAAGTGGAACGAGCTTGTAAACAAGGTGATCGAATGGTTGAATCTCAGCACAGATAGCGTGATCAGCGTTACAACGGGTATCTTCAGCACTATCTTCGATCTTATCCTTGCCCTCATTTTGTCTATCTACGTTCTTGCAAGCAAGGAGCGAATCAGACGCTTCTTCCACAGACTTTTAAAGGCTATCCTCCCCTCAAAGAACGTCAAGTGGATCGAAAAGGTTTCAAAGATGACCTACGATTCGTTTGCAAGCTTTATTACAGGTCAGTTTACCGAGGCAATCATCCTTGGACTGCTCTGCTTTGTCGGAATGCTCATCTTCAAGTTCCCGCTTGCATCCGTGGTTTCTGTCGTTATCGGTATCACTGCGCTTATTCCGATATTCGGCGCATGGATAGGCGGTGCTGTTGGTACGCTATTTATCCTGATGTACGATCCGGTGAAGGCATTTTTCTTCCTCATCTTCCTGCTTGTTCTTCAGCAGCTTGAGACAAATATCATTTATCCCAAGGTCGTCGGAGATTCGATTGGACTTCCCGGTCTGATAGTTCTCGCTTGCGTTACGGTAGGCGGCGGAGTTGGCGGTGTTCCGGGACTCCTTATCAGCGTTCCGCTTACAAGCGTGATCTACACTCTTATCAGGGAATTTGTGGACGTTACACTTGAAAAGAAGAGGATCGAAAAGGAAAGACTGCTTGCACTTGAGGCGGAGAAGGCTTCCACCGTACAGGCACAGGCTTCTGCCGCAGAGACGTCTCCCGAAGCAGAGAACGCAGCTCCGAATACACCCACAACGTAAAATGTCAATTTAATACTGACCGCTGTCAGAGCTTTACGCGAAGTGCCTCGCGAAGCTTTTCGATGGCGGTCTTTTCTATGCGGCTGATGTAGGAGCGCGATATACCGAGCGATTCGGCAACCTCCTTTTGCGAACGGGGTTTTGAATCGGAAAGACCGTATCTTCTTATTATTACGCTTCTTTCTCTTTCGGTCAGAGAATATTCTATTGCATCTCTCAGCCTTTCGCAGAGTATATCCTTGTCTACGTCCTCGTCAAGTCTTTCGTCGGTGCCGAGAATATCCGAATAGGTCAGCGGATTTCCGTCCTTGTCGGTATCTATCGTTTCGTTTATTGAAACTATCAGACTGTCTTTTTTCGTATGGCGAAAGTGCATCAGTATTTCGTTCTGAATGCATTTTGCGCCGTAGGTTGCAAATCTTGCGCCCTTTTCGGGCTTGAAGCTGTCAATTGCTTTTACAAGTCCGATTATTCCGATAGAATTAAGGTCCTCTGCGTTCGGTGCGGACGGATAGTATTTTCTGACTATGTGGGAAACGAGACGAAGGTTGTGAAGTATCAGCTTCTCACGCGCGTCACCGTCCCCCTCTCTCGCCTTCAGAAACAGCCTGTTTTCCTCATCCTTCGGAAGAGAATCGGGAAACTGTACTCCGGGCATTACCGTGAGTCCCGGGATCAGAAATCTTGAAAACAGATAAAGCATAATTTTTAGCATATAATAACCTCCACAGCGTGTAATCTGTTGATTATATGCAAAAAGGGCTTGTTCTTTGCATAAAGTTTTTAAATATGACTTGACAAATCAGAATATAAATGTTATAATAAATAAGTGATTTTTTGTATTACTTGCGAAAGGCGGTATTATCATATGATATGTCCCGTATGCGGCTGTCAGGAGCTCAAGGTTATTGACTCAAGACCAAGCGATAATAATACGATAAAAAGACGTCGTGAATGTGAAAAATGTAAAGCAAGATTCACCACTTATGAGATAATTGAATCATATCAGCTCATGGTTTTGAAAAAGAACGGTGAAAAGCAGCCGTTTGATCGGTCCAAAATGGACGCAGGTATAATCAAGGCTTGTCACAAGCGTCCTGTTGATACTGAAAAGGTAGCAGATGAGATAGAGGTAGAGCTGCACAACACGTATCCGCGCGAGGTTACAAGCACGCAGATAGGCGAATGTGTTATGAGAAAGCTAAGAGACGTCGATGAGGTTGCATACGTAAGATTTGTATCGGTTTACCGTGACTTTAATGACGTTGATTCCTTTATGAAGGAGCTTAACTCTCTTAAAGAGGATCCGAAATAAAATAAATGGGGAGCCACATGAGTGAAGCTCCCCTTTTTTATTATATCGGATACCCGACGTATATTACCGAGCCTGAAGGCTCAAGCTCAACGTTTATTTGTGTGAAGGTTACCGTTCTTTGCCCGAAACGCTCGGTAAAGAAGGTCGGGCTCAGCTTTCTGATCTTGCCCGTGTGAGGATTCCATTCCTCGACACTCATGCGCCCTCGAAGTATCAATGGGCTTACAAGCCTTGTTGAAGTGGTATTGGAAATATAGTAAACGTCGGTGTCACCGTGCTTTTTGTGAATATGGTTAATCATTCCGCCGCTCGGCAGATGATGAGATAACCCGAGCTTTTTGAAGATCGGATATACGGTGTTGAGCGCGCCCGTGGACTCGTACCTCGGCATATCGGAAACGGTGATATCGTATGGAAGCTTGAAGGAATCAAGTGCTCGCTTTATCAGATCGCTTTCAACCATATTAGTTCCGTCAGCTGCGGTAAGTGAAAAATAGAGCATATACGCGACTCCTCCGAGTCCGTTTCTGTTTTCCGCGTATTCGCGCATAATGTTAGTGCTCGACGCATCCTTGCCGAAGATATCGCCCACAAGCTCGCGTACTCTTTGATCAAGGTTGTTTTCCGGTGTGCTTTCAATCGCATGCGCGGGAAGGACGCCGGTTGCAATTATCTTTCCGCCGCAATCAAAGAACTCCTTCGCCTTCTCAAGCGTTTTTATGCTTATTACGCTTGTGGCGGGCAGAACAAGTACGCTGTAGGTTTCCTTGCTATCACCGTTATCAAGGTAAAGACTTCCTTCTCTCACATGACAGTGCTTTTGTAAAACGGAAGGATGCAGAACCGTGACGTCGTGTCCCGAATAGAAGGAGATGCTGTTGATAACGTTCATATAGTCGAGCGTGTTCTTCGTGTCGGGATATTCAAAGCCCTCAACGTCGTAGTCGTAAAAATATACGCCTGAATGTATCGAGTAGATTGGATACAGTACCGCGATATCTGATACGTGACATCCTCCCTTAAGCACTGCCTGAACACGCGTTGCAAATTTGAGATACTCCTCAACCTCGTCGCCATGACCGAGCATTTTCAAGAGGGAAGAAGGATTCGATTCTTCAAGATCCGGGGAATGAAGGATCAGTCGGTTCGCTCCTCTTGCAAACGCGTGCATGGAATCCTTGTAAGCAACGTCGAGGTCAAGCTCCTCGTAATTTTTGAAGATGTCGCAGCTTACGGTTTGTTTGGCGAAATTATATCCTGCACCCGCGGCGATCTTGACAGAATTAATTCCGTACAGATATGCATTCTGAAGCAGAGCGCAGGGGGAATAGGAGTTGACAAGCATATTATCTCCGGTAAGTGCGGAGCATGCCGAAAACTTTGTGGATAAAAAGCCGCTGATGCACTCAATTCCGAATTCACCCGCAAAGTCATGCGCCGCCTTTACAAAGCCGTCTGCAAGCATTCGTGCGCGGCAATCGAAGAGCTGCGCCTTTATCCGTCCGGTGTATTCACCTATATCATAAAACAGAGCAGGATAGTACGGAGCAGGATCAAATCCGTATAGCTCGTAAAATTTCTCGTTGAAATCGTCTGCCCACATTCTTCTGTTTCTCGTAACGAATCCGACCTCCGAGAATTTTATGGCAGAAAGAGCCTGCGGCTTGTCACCGCACGACGTGGATGCTATCTCCTCCGCAGTCATTGAAATATAGCGTAGAGACGTATTATAGTCAAGATAGTTGATTCTGCCGCATTCCTCGTCCGGCACGCAGGAAAACTCAAGTATGTCCCATTTGCCTCCGGGTGAGGTCCATTTGACTACTCTGCCGCAAAGGAAGGGACGAAGATCAACGATACCGGTGTTTCCGTCGTATGCAACGATGCTCATAAGCTTGCCCGTATGTACCGTGTAGCTTACCTCTTCACGGTCGATACAGCGGTAGGTGTGCATTCTTAAGTTTCTTGCAGCAAGCGACGTGCTTTCGTCGCTCTCACCGTCAACCGCAAAGGACTCAAGCTGCATTTCAAGATGGAAGCAGACGCCGACGCCAACCTCTGCTGCAAGCTCGAAAATGCGGTCGTAAGCCTCACATACCTCAATGAACGACGGATTACCATTGCCTCCCATGATTTCGGGGATAACACAGGGCGCGTTCAGCTTTTTTTTGCGGATAAGATGCTTTCTGAGGCTGCTTTGATCTATGGGGAGTGTTATTTTCATTATGGAATAAGGGCGGTCCTTCTCGCCGCAGGCGGAGAATCGTTCTCGCAGGATAGCGTGATTTTTTGTATGTAGGGATTCCATAATATCACCTCTTGTATCGTAATTATATATATATTATACCACATTCGCAAATTGGTGTCAATAGACATAAAAAACAATTCAGCGCGCAGGAAAGGATTATTTTTATGTTTTTCGTAAAGCTATTGACAAATTGGAAACTATGTAGTATAATATAATCGTTATTAAATGAAAGGAAACGGACATAAATATGAGACTTGCGGCATCAACCTGTACCTTCCCGAGCAGAAGACTCGGTGCGGGAGGAACTCCACTTGTAAAGGCAATTGAAATGCTTTCAGAATGCGGATTCAAAATTGCAGACCTTAATTTTGGCGGCTTTCTGACGCCGAATTGTTCGCTTGCAAGGGACGATTGGGAAAAATACGTTGACTCCCTTGGGGAATGCGGAGCGCGCTGTGGCGTTGAATTTTCACAGTCACACGCCCCCTTCGATTCGAATCTTTACAGAATAGATTATCCGATAACCGACGAAAAAAGAGAATTCATCCTCGAGTGCACCCGCCGCGCGATAATCGCTTCTGCACGCCTCGGAGTAAAATGGGTAACCACACACGCACAGACCGCGGTTACCGATAATGAGCTCGATTTCGAGACGAATATGCGAATGAATCACGTTTACTACGATCCGCTTGTAGAGCTTGCCAAAAAGCACGGAACGGGTATCGCAATTGAAAATATGGCGGAATTCAACATCCCGAAAACAAAAATGCGCTTTACCGCAGTAGTTGAAGAGCAGATTGCACTTATCGATTCCTTCAACGATCCTGCCGTAGGTGCTTGCTGGGACTTCGGACACGCGCAGCTCGTGTATAAGGATCAGATCCCTGCACTCAGGAAGATCGGTCATCGCCTCCGTGCAACGCACGTTCAGGAAAATGACGGCAAAAACGACGATCACTATATCCCGTTCATTCGCGGAAAGACAAAATGGGAATCCTTGATGCCCCTTCTTAAGGAAATCGGATACGAGGGTGACTTTGCATACGAGGTTCACGGCTTCTTCGGACAGATTCCCGACGAGCTGCGTATAAGTGCGGGACGTTTCGCGTATGAGGTCGGATGCTACGTTATGTCACTTTATGATAATGCATAAAAATCGGGTATGTTTCCAAAAAACATAAAATAACAGAATCGGCTCCATCACCCATGGAGCCGATTCTGCTTTGTTTAATTAAGACAACCGTAGCATGCGCCCGAATTCATACACGATTCGATGCGGAGCAGTCGGTTGTATTTCGCAACTCTTTCGCTGCGACAGGGAGCGCCCGATTTTATATAGGGAGCGTTTGTGCCGACGGCGATGTCTGCAATCGTTGTGTCCTCTGTCTCTCCGGAGCGGTGAGAGAGGATATACGAATAACCGTTGTCTCTTGCAAGGTGGATGACCTTCATCACCTCGGTAAGCGTTCCGATCTGATTCGGCTTTACGAGTATCGAATTTGCGATGCCGTCACGTATACCGTCGTGGAATCTTCTGGGGTTTGTTACGAATAAATCGTCTCCAACAAGCATTATTTTGCCGCCAAGCTCGCATGTTAGCTTCTTCCAACCGTCTGCATCTCTTACGTCAAGAC
>JBGVEZ010000130.1:0-7602 GCA_045120555.1 Eubacteriales bacterium | reverse complement strand
CGCGAAGATCCTTTCCAAGGCTGCAAATTGCCTTTCCCCCAGGGACGGTAACCCATGCGGTGTTTGCGATGCCTGCCGCGCGATAGACGGCGGATACGCAACCGACGTTCTCGAAATGGACGCTGCGTCCAACAACGGCGTTGACAACATCCGTGACATCCGCGATGAGGTAGTGTTTGCGCCCACAATGCTGAAATACCGCGTCTACATAATCGACGAGGTTCATATGCTCTCGCAGAGTGCGTTCAATGCCCTACTGAAAACACTTGAGGAGCCGCCCGCACACTGCATCTTCATTCTCGCAACCACCGAGCTTCACAAGCTTCCGTCAACGATAATTTCCCGCTGTCAGAGATTTGACTTCCGAAGAATATCGATAGACAACATAAAAAAGAGATTGCATTATATCTCAAAAAAAGAGGGATTCACTCTTGACGATAACGCCGCATTCGCCATCGCAAAGGCTTCATCCGGCGGCATGAGAGATGCTATCTCCCTTCTTGAGCTGTGCGCCTCCTCGGACACTAATATAACGCTTGAATCGGTCAACGCGCTTACCGGTACAGGCGGACGCGAGGCGATAGAATCGCTTGTACGAGCAATATGCAAAAAGGACTACGAGGCGATCTTCGCCGCTATACATCAGACGGTAATGTCGTCAAAGGAGCTTAACGTTCTGTGGCAGGAGCTTATGGATTACTATAGAGATATGCTCATACAGAAATGCGCTCCCGAGCCGTCGAAATATCTCGACCTTACCGACCATCAGGCAAAAACACTCTCCGAGCTTTCCGAAAGCTTTACGAGAGCGGACATACTCTATCAGAGCGGACTTATCGAGGGCGCATTCTTTGAAATGTCTAAGGCTCCGACCGCCAAAAGAGCAATAGCCGAGCTTACGCTTGTTCGTATGTGCGACGAAAAGCTTGAAACCTCAAACGAAGCTCTCTTAAAGCGCATTGAAGCGGTCGAGGAGAAGCTTGAGGAGCTGAAATTCGCTAAAGCGATTGCCGTGACCGAAGCCCCCACCATCGAAAAAAAGCCGTTAAAGGAAGAAGCAAAGCCCACTGTAAACGAAGCTCCGGTAAATGAAGCTCCCAATCCTGCACCAGAGGTCATAGCACCTCCCGTAAAGGAGAGCGCGCCGACTCCCGTCGATATCGAGCAGAAGAAATTCAGACAGTCGGCAGAGCTTATCGAAAAGCTTGAAAAAACGGGCAACTTTATGCTTGCCTCCTTCCTCGGTCTTTGCAAATTCTTCTATTCGGACAGAAAACTGCTGATCGTTGCAGACAGCGACTACACGCACAGCCTAATTAACGAGCATCGTGCTGAGATCGCAACGGCTGTCTCCCCGCTTATCGGCACACCGCTCGGCGAGGGCGACGTTTATGTAAAGAAGATGAGCGGAATAATCGAGGACGATCCGTTTGCGGATCTTATTAACTGATAACTTTTTACTGAAAATAAATTTTGAAAGGTATTTGATACTATGAAAGCAAGACTTCCCAAGGGTATGGGCGGCGGCCCGCAGAATATGAACGCAATGATAAGACAGGCTCAGAAGCTCCAGGAGGATATGGAAGCGCTTCAGGCTGATCTTAACGCAAGAGAATACACAGTAAAAGCCGGCGGCGGTATGGTAACAGTTCAGATCAACGGTCTTAAGGAGATCCTTGATATCGCCATCGAGCCCGAAATAGTTGATCCCGATGACGTTGAAACCCTTCAGGACATCCTCGTTGCGGCAGTTAACGAGGCTATAAAGCGCGTTGAGGACACTAACACCAAGGAAATGAACGAGCTTACCGCAAGCAGCGGAATGCCCAACATTCCCGGAATGTTCTGATTTTTATGTACGGAAATCTTAACACACTCGACAGACTCATCGAGCAGTTCGCTTCCCTTCCCGGCGTCGGACGTAAGACGGCAGAAAGACTTGCGTATGCGGTTGCCATCTCGGGCGGCGAGCGTATCGATGAATTTGTACGTGCGCTTAATGCCACCAAGGAGAAAATCCACTTCTGCCCCGAATGTCAGTCGCTGACGGACATGCCCCTTTGCAGTGTTTGCTCGGACGAGGGTCGAGACCACTCGGTCATCTGTGTCGTCGAAGACCCGAAGGTCGTCCTTTCCATGGAAAAGGTCCGCGAATTCAACGGAACCTACCACGTTCTTCACGGCTCTATCTCCCCCTCCCACGGCATAACTCCCGATAAGATCAAAATAAAGGAGCTTATCGACCGCGTTGCCAAGGGTGGCATCCGCGAGGTAATTCTCGCTACAAACTCAACCTTTGCCGGTGATTCTACGGCAATGTACATAGCACAAAAGCTTCAGCCCTACGGCGTTCGCGTAACCCGTCTTGGATACGGTATACCGATAGGTGCGGATCTTGAATATGCAGATTCTGTCACCTTATCCAAGGCACTCGAGGGACGCAGAGATTTTTAAGTTCTCTGCGTTCTCTTAGTGCTTTATTTTTTAAAGTATCAACCGAAAGGAATATGACCATGGATAAATTCACACCCCTCCACATAGGAGCGGCATATCACGGAAACCGTATGCCAAGCCACGCCTACAACGATCTGAAGGCTATGGCTGTTCAGGGCTTCGATACTGTCGTGCATATGCTCTCCCACACCGACTGGGAAAGACATACCAAAGCCATGAAGGAGATCGTCACAATGTCCGACCACCTCGGCTTTGACGTATGGATCGATAACTGGGGGCTTGGAGGCCCTCCCGGCGATAAATCCCACTTTCTTGCGTATCACCCCGAAGCGCACGCACACTTCTCGGACGGTACCTTCGCTCCCGCCCACGCCTGCCTCAATCATCCCGCTTTCAGACGCTTCACCTACGATTGGATAGATACCGTGAAGGCTATCGGCGGCAGGACCATATTCTGGGACGAGCCCCACCTCCCCACAAAGAAGGTCGACGGCAAGGTATATTACGCCTGCACCTGCGACGTCTGCAAGAAGAAGTTCGAGGAAAAATATAATCGCCCCATGCCCGAGTTTGCGGATGATGACGTTATCGCCTTCGGTGTTGAATCTGTTGCCGATTACTTCCGTGACGTTACCGCCTACAGCGATTCTCTCGGAATAAAGAACAACGTTTGCGTTATGCTCGGTACCTACGGCATGAGCCTCTCCGCCGCAGATGCTATCTGCACCATTCCCACACTTTCGTCCATCGGCTCCGACCCTTATTGGCTCTCAAGCAAGAGAAGAAATCCCGACCTTGACGTCTATGATTTCGTATATGAGGGCACAAAGCAGAATCTCGACCTTTGCGATCGCTTCGGCAAGGAGCATAACATCTGGATACAGACCTACTCAAACCCCATGGGACAGGAGGAGGATATAATCCTCGCATCAGAGGCGGCTTACGACGCAGGTGCGAGAACGATCCTTGCATGGAGCTTCAACGCGGGCGAATCAAACGATTACGCCGCGGAAAATCCAACCGTAACCTGGGCAAAAACCTGCGAGGCGTTCGCGCGTCTCCGCAACCGTAACCGTGACGAAAGACTTGCGCTTGCAAGAGCCAAAAAAGGCATAAAGCTTTAATTCGGAGGAATTTATTATGACAAAAATACTTATGATCGGTAACAGCTTCGGTCAGGACTCTCTTCGCTATCTTTACGGCATCTACCGCGCGGCGGGCAAGGACGTGAAGGTCGTGAATCTCTACATCGGCGGTTGCTCTCTATACCGTCACTACAGAAATATGTTAAGCGAGGAAAAGGCGTATTCTTACGAAATAAACGGTCACGTATCCGGTCTCTTCGTTTCACTTAAGGAAGCGCTTCTCTCGGATGAATGGACGCACATCGTTATGCAGCAGTGTAGCCCCGACAGTGGCGACGAATCCAGCTACCACCCCTACCTTGAGGAGCTTTACGCCTATGTAAAAAGGCTCTGCCCTCCCGCAAAGGTGCTTCTCAATAAAACGTGGACCTTTGCACACGGCATTCCTCGCTTCGCTAAGACCGCATTCACCTGCCCCGAGGAGATGTTCCCTGCTATCACAGATTGCTATAACAAAGCCGCAGAATGTATCGGAGCATATAAGCTCATTCCGTCTGGCGACGCGATGTACGCCCTCTATCAGATCTACGGCGCAGACATCTACCGTGACGGCTTCCACGCAAACAAAACGTTCACGCGTTATATGCTCGGCTGCGTGTGGTATATGACACTCACGGGAAAGCCTGTTGAGGGTAACACCTTCCGCGATTTCGACGGAGAAATCGCCAGGGACGTCGTTCTGACCGTTCAGCGTGTGGCAACCGAGGCTGTGAAAAACGCAGGCTACCTCAAATAAGCGTATGAAAAGCTATAAATATATTTTATTCGACCTCGACGGAACGGTGATCGATTCAAGCGAGGGCATCTACAGATCCTTCATCTATGCCCTCTCAAGGTTCGGTATTGAGGAAACGGCGGGAGATCATATGCGCCGCATAGTCGGTCCTCCGCTCAGCCACTCCTTCAAGACCTTCTACGGCTTCAATGACGCGAACACCGAGCTTGCGGTAAATTTTTACCGCGAGGCATACAAGGGCGGCTTCATGTTCAAAAACACAGTATATAACGGTATCGTCGAGCTTATCGACGCGTTGAAGGCGGCAGATAAAAAGGTCGTAATCGCAACCTCAAAGCCGGAGATCTTCGTCCGTCCCATCCTTGAGGATCTTAAAATACTCGACAAATTCGACTTCATCGCGGGAAGCATCGTAGGTGATATCCGCGTTGACAAGGGCGAAATTATAGACTACATCATCGAAGAGATGCAAATCCCCGACCGCGCACAGTGCGTTATGATCGGTGACCGCGACCGTGATATTATCGGCGCACTTGACGTCGGTGTTGACGGTATCGGCGTACTGCACGGCTTCGGCTCTCGAGAGGAGC
The DNA here is from genome assembly GCA_045120555.1 of Eubacteriales bacterium. GTDB lineage: Bacteria > Bacillota > Clostridia > Oscillospirales > CAG-272 > SIG640. The sequence goes on along the minus strand of JBGVEZ010000130.1, from coordinate 2,677 downwards.
TTGAAGAGGCAGGAAGCATCGCGATCGCAAACGATCCGCTCGATCTTATAAAAATACTCTTAGGCTAAAACCATCGGACAGCTCACACGGGCTGTCCTTTTTTTCCGTCACGAAATCCGCGAGGAGACTTTCCCGTCAGCTTTTTGAAAATACGGCTGAAATAATACGGATCGTCAAACCCAACCTCCGCAGCAATCTCCGAAACGCTTAAATTGCTGTTACTGAGCAAGGATCTCGCAGCCGCAATGCGCATTCCGTTTTTGTATTTTACCGGAGACGTCCCCGACCATTCCTTAAACCGAACGTAAAAGCTCGTCTCGCTCATGCCGCATTCACGCGCGTAACGGCATACGTCATAATTCAGATTCCATTCCTTTTCCAGCAGCTTTACTCCGCGGCGTATCGGAAGAAATACCTCCGACCGCTCGGCATCGCACTCAAGAAGGGAGTCAAGTAATTCAAAGAAACGCATCTGCTGCCTTACCGTGTTCGGCTTATAAGCTATAAGAGAATCAGCAAGAGCGGATGCCGCCGTGTAACATTCGGCACCGGTCCCCTCCGTAAGAATATCCATCTTTTCCGAAAGCCTTATCTCACGGTTCTCTCTGTCCGATAAAATGAAGTTAACGGTATATAAATCCGTCCCGTGCCCGCCTCCCTCAAAGCTCACCGTATAACGTGTCCCCTTCGGCACGTAAACGCAATCCCCGCGCCTTGCCAAAAGCGTGTATCCATCACAGTCACAAAGCTCAACGTGAATATCTGAGCAAATTAATAAAAATCCGTCCGCAAATCGCGGCTCGTTTTCGTAGCCGAGCCATACACTCCTTGACCACGACTGCCTGTGACATTCCACAAGAGACAGCGAAAAATATTCCTCCCGAAGCTCGTCGAGCGTGCATATCCGTTCCATAAACCCTCTCCTTACGATTATTGGCTACAGTATACCACACTCCCGAAGAAAAGTCCATCTTTTTCTGTGAATTTTTCATTTACTTTCGGATAACTTTGCGCTATAATATAATCACAAAAATCATCAAAAGGAGTATCCGTATGAAAATTACTCAGTACTACACAGATAAAGATCACTCTCGCGCCTCGCGCCCCGTATTCCCTTCCGTGTTCATGAATAACGCAATAAACCTCACGGTCGGTGATCCGATCGGGCCCGAATTTATTGGCTTTGGCGTTGCCATAACCGGCAGCTCCTGCTATGAAATGAGCCTTATGAGCGACGAAGAGAGGCGTGCGTTCATCGAGGACACCTACGGAAACGGCGTCGGTCTTTCGGTCGGACGCCTTTGCATCGGCTCGTGCGACTACTCCGCCGAGCTTTATTCCTACGACGACGTTGAAGGTGACGTCACCCTCGAGCATTTCTCGATCGAGCGTGACAAAGCGTACGTAATCCCGATGATCAAGGAGATCCTTAAGGTCAATCCCGATATGTACGTCTACGCCGCTCCGTGGAGCCCTCCCGGCTGGATGAAAACGAGCGGCAACCTCTGCGGCGGATATATGCGTGAATGCTATATCGACGTCTACGCCGACTACCTCATCAAATTCGTTGAGGAATACGAGAAGTGCGGAATCCACGTCTCAGCCCTCACTCCTCAGAACGAGCCCGAGACACAGCAACACAACAGCATGCCCGCCTGCGTGTGGCATCCCGAGACCGAGGCGAAGTTCATCTCCGTCCTCCGCAAAAAGCTCACCGAAAAGGGACTTAATACCGAGATCTACCTCTACGACTACAACTTCAGCAACTGGCAGAGACCGAAGTGGTGTCTTGATGAGTTCGAGAACCTGAAGAACGAATGCAATGCCGTCAGCTTCCACTACTACAGCGGCGACATCTCACAGACAGCACCCCTCAGAGCGGCATACCCGAACCTCAAATACCATTTCACCGAGGGCGGTCCGCGTATGCTTGACCATTACGCCGACGACTGGTGCAAGTGGGGCACGATGCTCGTCAAGACCCTCAACAACGGCTTCTCCTCCTTCACCGGTTGGAATCTCCTCCTCGACGAGCACGGCGGCCCGAACGTAGGACCTCATTTCTGCGGCGGCCTTGTTACAAGGAACAGCGTTACTGCCGAGCTCACCTATAGCGGTCAGTACAAGGCACTGAATCAGATCGCACCGTACCTGAAGAAGGGCGCGCGTGTTCTCCGCTCCGAGCTTTCGGAAAACTGTGAGTGCATCTTCAAGTACTACACGAAGGTTGTACCGATGCAGGCTTGCGTGTTCGATAACCCCGACGGAACACGCGTCTACGTTATGGTCAACCCCGACGAGGGCAAGAAGCAGGTGCAGTTCGTCGAGGGCGGCTCCTACCACTACGTCGAGCTGATGCCGAACAGCGTCTCCGCATTGGTAGTAGAATATTAACCACCTGCGCCACCTGCGGTGGGGCAGATTTGCCTTCGGCGCTGTAGCGTATGGGAACTTGACGAAATTCGGTTCTGCCGGCGAGTGCCGGAGACTAATTCGGCTTCGCCCTTATATCATTTGGGAGCTTGGGAAAATTCGTTTTCGCAAGCTCCTTTTCTCTACGTGAGGTTTGCGTGGAGGGCGTCGTCAAATCGTAGGGACCGGCGTCCCCGACGGTCCGTGTATATATTATACCACAAACAAATTTGGTACGCAGTATCACACAGTACCAACCTTTTTA
>JBGVEZ010000129.1:0-3912 GCA_045120555.1 Eubacteriales bacterium | reverse complement strand
CGTTAAGAGTAGCAACGATCTTGCCGTCAACAACTACGGAAGCAGCGAAATCTGTGTACATAGCAACTGTGCCGTCCTTTTCAGCTGTAGGAGCAACAGACTCAGCAGCGGTAGACTTTGCAGCAACGCCGAGAGTGAATGTGCCTGCAACTGCCTTGAAGCTCATGCCCTGAGCATCTTCACAAGCCTTAACAACAGCATCCTTGAACTCAGTGATCTGCATTGTGCAGCCTGCGTTGAGAAGTGCTTCGTCAACAGCGATCTGGTGAGCGTTAACTTCCTTGGTTTCGATAGCCTTAACCTCAGCAGCGGTCTTGCCTACTACGTATGCTTCGAAAGCCTTGGTCTGCTCGTACCATTCCTTAACAGTGCCGCCCTCAACGTTGGGCTTGCCGTATTTAGCCATGTTGTAGTCGTCGCCGAGCTCCATCTTTGTCTTGAAGGTAAGAGCTGTGTCAACAGCGCCGTCAGTAACGTTCATCTTGTTCTGAGCAACGTCGATACGGCAGAGAACGATCTTGCCGTCAGCATCGGTTACAACTGTAGCAACTGTAGCGTCAACCTGTGCGTTACCTGTCTTGGAGCTGTCCATCTTTACAACGACACCCATACCAAGCTTGTACTCTGCTTCCTTTGCGCCGCAAGCGATCATTGTGAGCGCCATGCAAAGGATGAGAGCAAATGCGAGAATTTTCTTCATGATTTGAATTCCTCTCTTCAAATATAATATTTTATTAATGGTCCGCAATGGGCCATTGATTCACGCTTGTCAAAAAAACAAGCGTAAATCAACATCCTATTACGAATTGATTGAAATGCGCTGCTTGGAAATGTCTATACCTTAATAATTATAACATAAATGCTATGAAATTTCAAGAGCTTTGGCGTATATTATGTAAACATTTTGTGAACTACATCATAAAATGTCGGAGGCATGAATGTTTTATTATGAATTTATATTATGAATTTATAAGTGACTTTTATTGATGGCGCAACCGAGAGCCTCCGAGGGGGAAGCTGTCGGTTGCTTTGTATCAACTCATCGGTGAATTATAGAAGCTCGATAAGCTCCTTTGCGCTATGTGTAAGATCGATGACCTGCTTGTCCTCGTTGACGTAGATCATGTCCTCTATTCTGCAGCCGTATTTGCCGGGAAGATAGATTCCGGGCTCAACGGTTACAACGTGACCGACGTCGAGAGTAACGTCACCAGCCATGGGAGAAAGCCTCGGAGCCTCGTGTATGAAAAGACCTACGCCGTGACCGAGCCCGTGACCGAATTTTCCCTCGTAGCCGTTTGCGTATATGTGATCTCTTGCGACCTTGTCTATATCAACGCACTTCATGCCGTATTTTGCTGCCTCTATCGCCATTTTCTGTGCAGTGAGAACGGTGTTATAGAGATGCTTCATTTCCTCGTCTGCCTTGCCTATAACTACCGTTCTCGTCATATCCGAGCAGTAACTGTTGAATCGAGCGCCGAAGTCGAGGGTGAGGAAGCCGTCCTTCAGCTTTGCGGTGGAGGGAACACCGTGGGGACGGGAGGAGTTTTCTGCGTTTACGGCGATGGTGTCGAATGCAAGACCGTCCGCGCCGTTCTTTCTCATGTGAAGCTCAAGCTCAAGCGCAACCTCAATTTCTGTCATATCTCTTTTAATGACCTTGCAGAGGTGTGAGAATGCGGCGTCGGTGAGTGCCTGCGCCTTTTTAATGTTTTCGATCTCCTCGGGGGTTTTGTTAATGCGGAGCTTTGTGAGAAGGGAAGAGGCTATCGCACCGTTCTTTGCGTCAATGATGCTTCCGCAGGCTTCCGTAATTTTTCCTTCCATATAATAATATGTGCGTACGGAAAGATGCTCTTCCTCAAACGCAACGCTTGTACAGCCGTCGTTTTTGAGAATCTCAACTATGCTCTTTATGCCGCCGAGAAGTATTTCAAACTCGGGATTTTGGTCGAGAGCGAGATGTGCGACCTCCTCATATCGGGAGTCGGTGATGACGTATCCCTTTTTATTTGTTACGACAACGTAGCCGTCGTCAAAATTGAAATCGGAAAGATAATACTGATTTTCCTTGCAGGAGATTATCGCACCGTCAAACCCGAGTGCGTTAAGCTCTGTTCTGAATCTTGTAAGCTTTGACATGATCGTTATACCTCTTTATATTATTAATGTATTGTAGTATTTCTTCATTGCAAGCGCGTCCTCTGCCATAGTGCCCGCGGATTCGCAAATAATTGTCGGCGAAAGCTTATCAATGGCTATTGCTTCCATGAGCGGCTCAAAATCCGGACCGTATAATGTATCGGAGAAGGTCAGGTGCTTCTTTTCACCCTTATCGGTGAATTCTATCTTTGAAAAGTGGCAGTGCATATTTTTCGCCTTGTCATCTGAAAGCTTTTCGGCAACGGTTGAAAATACGCGTCTATAGGAATCAACGTCGGTGAAATAACCTCCGAGATGTCTTGCGTTAAGGTGACCGAAATCGACTACGGGATAAAAGCATTCGTCAAGCTTGCAAAGTGTAATGACCTCGTCAAGCGTTCCGAGCTGGTTTATCTTACCCATTGTTTCAAGTCCGAGATGAACGTCGGAATGTCCGATGTCCTCCATAAGCATTGAAAGAGTGCGCATGGAATTTTGCATCCCTTCCTCACGTGTCATCTTGGCAACTCCGCCGCAGTGTAAAACCACTGTTACCGCTCCGAGAAGCTCTGCCGCTCTGATGCTCTGCTTTATATAATTGCACGCCGCCTGCATCTTTTCCGGCTCGGGATTTGAAAGGGAAATGAAGTACGGCGTGTGGAGGGACATGGCGATGCCGTTTTCCTTTGCTGACTTACCGATCGCCGAAAGTGTTGCGTCAGACGTGCGAAGTCCGTTGCCTGCCTCGTATTCGTATGCGTCAAGACCGTAATCCTTCAAAAACGCGGGCGCGTCGACGGTGGATTTAAATCCGGATGCGTAGAATATTTCCGAGTTTCCGCCCGGTCCAAACTTAGGTCCAGTCATACGTGCCCTCCCTTGAAGGGTCTATATCGTTATCCTGGAAGAATTTTTTCATAAGGGGAGCCTCAAGCGCGCGCTTTGCCTTGAAGAAGAGATTCTTTTTATCGTTGATGGGGGGGACCATAATGAATCTGACGCCGAGTCTTGCCGCGCTGAGTCCATCCGTCAGGAGCTGATCGCCGAGCACAGCTGTACGGCATACGGGTACCTTTACGAGCTTCATCGCCGAAACGTAGAATTCTATAGAAGGCTTTCTCGCATCAAAATATGCGGGGATCATCAGCTTCTCGATGAATTTCGTAACGCGCTCCTCGGTGTTGTTTGAAACGAGAGTAATCTTGATTCCGTTTTCGGTGAGCGTTCTTACCCATTCGATAATTGTTTCGTCCGGTTCCTCAACCTCATAAGGTGCGAGTGTGTTGTCAATGTCGCAGAGAAGAGATTCGATCCCATTCTGCTTGAGAAAATCAACGGTGATATCGTAAAAGTGATAAAAGTAATAGTCGGGAGTTATTTTGTACATAATCTGTTCCTTCCTGTGGGTGTAAATAACTTATCATTATATATTATAGCACAAATGGGAGACAATTTCAATAGCTTTTTTGAAGATAAAAAAAATTGGAGAAAAAATAAAAAAACTTTTCAAAAACCTATTGACAAATCAAATCGTTTGTGGTATAATATTAGGGCAGTCGAAAATAGACACTATGCGGGTGTAGTTCAATGGTAGAATTCCAGCCTTCCAAGCTGGTCGCGTGGGTTCGATTCCCATCACCCGCTCCACGGAGCGTAATGCTCCGTTTTTACAGTCGTATGTGCCTTTAGCTCAGCTGGATAGAGCAACTGCCTTCTAAGCAGTAGGTCGGGGGTTCGAGTCCCTCAAGGCACGCCACGACAGTATGG
>JBGVEZ010000128.1:0-4817 GCA_045120555.1 Eubacteriales bacterium | reverse complement strand
CGACGTGCCACTTAATAAATTCCCAAGCTTCCTTCGGATGATTACAGCCGTGAATCATAACGATTGCAGACGCACCGGAAACCGCACAGTTGTTGATGTTCCCCTCTGCATCCTCGATACCGGGAAGCGGAACGAACTGCCAACGACCTTTAATTTCTGTTGCGAATACAGTAAGGTGGTTATATGTGTCTCTGTAGTTTGCGATACCGATAGGCATTTCACCTGTTCTGAAACGGTTAGCGAAGTCGTAGGTGTAGGGGAAGGAGTACATCGTGAACATGTTACACATCATCTCGAATGCATCGAGTGCTGTGTTGGAGTCAAGATTGATTCTCATGCCCTCATCTGCGAAGAGCTCGCCGCCCATCTGGTAAAGGAAGAGGTTTGTACTGTTAGGCATACCGATCTCCATGTTATTAGCCTGAAGGATCGGAACTGCTGCAAGGATATCGTCCCATGTCTGGGGGATATCTATTTCGAGGTCAGCAAGGATGTCAGTTCTTACGAACATCATCGCAAACTGCTGAGTTTCGGGCAAGCCGTAAGTATGATAATCACCGTTTGCATCTGCAATACCGAGAACCATCATAGCAGCTTCGTTGAAGGGCTTTGTAGCTTCTTCAAAGCCTTCAAAATCCTCAAGCGGAAGAATCGCACCTCTGATAGCATAGTTAATAACGTCACCCTGACCGATACCGATGTAGGAGTCAGGACCCTTACCTGCAAGAATTGAAGGAAGGAGTGTACCGCCGGTGACAAGCTTAAGATTTACCGGAATGCCTGTCTGGGGCGTAAAGTCATTATTTATAAGGTTACGAATTACCTGAGACTGGTCACGACCGTAAGCGAGCCATACGTCAACGCTGTCTTCAACGCTTACCTCTTCGATAGCACCCATACGGTTGTAGTTACGAACGAAGCTCCAGAAGAAGCTCTTCATTTCGTGCCAGAACGCCTGGAAGAAGTTTGCCTTAGCCGTGGGAAGATCTTCTCCTACGCCCTGAACAACTATGTAGTCAAACTTAACAGGCTGTGTTTTTGCGTTGCTGAGGAACGTACCGAGAGTACCGATGTAAGACTTCATCTGGTCAAGGTTTCTCGCGATTTCCTCTTCATCTCTTCCCATCTTATCGAGAAGCCATGCGATCTGCTCAAGAACAGCGATGTTCGAGCTCTTTTCCTCTGAAACCTTACTGAGCTCCAGAGCGTATCTCTCAAGGTTTCTGGACTCGTCAACGAGAGTACGGAGAACCTCGGGCATAATTCTTGCGAAGCCGTAGTCTCTGTAATCGTCGGGATCTGCACCTGTGAGCTTAATTATCTTAAGGTAAGCATCGTTAATGTTGTTAAGCGACGCCTCGACCTCGCTGATAAGGTGACCCATATCACCGAGAACAACCTCAAATTCGATCTCGTAAGTACCGGGCTCGAGATAGAGTTCGACATTGTGAGTATTTCCTTCACTGTCAACAAAGTGGAGGGGGGATACCTGCCAGCTGTTTCTGTTATATTCAAATCGGAGAGAAGCAGCCTCTGCGAAGGGGAGAGTCCAATCGGTATACTGACCGCCCTTGATCTTGAGAGAACGGGAGGTGAACATACCGTCGAGAATGTTCTGCTGGAATCTCGGTACGATCTGATACATACCGGCATTCTTTACCTCGAACTTATATCTTACCCACTGACCTGCGGACTGCCATTTGCTGCCGCCGAGAGTGTTGAGAAGAGTCTTGGAAGCTGCAATGGGGCTGTTAAGAGCATCGGTTCTGTCCTCGATGGGGTAGATAGTCTGAGAAGATACCGCGGAGGGATACTCTGCCTCAAATACTATTCTGTCGGTACCGACAGGCTTACCTTCGTTAGCGGCCTTATAGTCTGCATAGGACATTGCCTTCTTGTGGGGGACAAGCTCGATATACTCGAGAACGAGCGGCTCGTTTGTTGCCTCGAGAGAGATGATGTTCTCACCCTTCTCAAAAACAAACTCAAACGTATCGGTGTAGAACGCGTTGGAGTCGCACATTTCGTACTTCTTCCATTCGCTGTGCTCCACCATACCGGGACGAAGCTCGTTTGCGTCGATATCGACCTTGAACTTTCGGTCTGAATCCTTGAACGCTTCATCATAAACGCTTACCCAGTTTCTCGTAATGCTGAGGTAACGGGACTCAGCAAACGGAATAGAGCCGTTTATTCTGAAGATTCTTTCGATGTTGGTTGCCTTACCGGGTGCAGTATAAACGTGAAGGATCACGCTGTACTTTGCTGTTTCCGGAACCTCAACCTTCCAGGAAATTCTTCCGAGTGCGGGAGTGTAGATCGCTTCAATACCCTCGTAGGTCTTTGTTTCGACCTCAGCATTGGTAAGGATCTCTTCATCCTCATCGTACTTTTCCTTGATGTAGTCCGCAGCATTGATCTTAATGCTTTCGGTTGCCGCGGGAACATTCTTGTTTTCTTCCATGTACTCGCCGTATGTAAGAGCATCAAGGATCTCTCTCATTGCCTTGAAAGAGTTGTCATGCTTAACGGACGAGTCGCTCGCACCGACTATAACCGCGCTGCCGGTAGACAGCATAAGTACAGCCAGAAGTAACGCAAGCGTTCTTTTCAGTGTTTGTTTGATCATAGTTTTTCCTCCTGTAACCCGCTGCACAGCGAATGACCGCGCCGCACAGCTTTCTGAAAAACTTCCCTCCATTACGGCATTTCCGGTAAAACGACGTTTTGCAGAGAAATTTATTTTTCCGCATAGCGGATTAACGGAACGGATAGCCACACGGAATATCCGTTCATGTATATTATATAATACCACATCTCGGACAGTTTGTCAAGAGGTAAAATTTCAGCTTCCTAGGGGGGAAAGAAGATAGATTTCCGGTGTCCGAGCGAAATTGGATAAAATTGGCTTCGTTTTCAGATAGAAACGGGAATATCAACCTTGATCGCAAGAAAAAACTTTTTGTAAACTTTGAAACCTTTTTTTGAACGTAAAATGCGGTTCGGAGTGGGGTAAGCGTGATTTACCCATTTCACATCTTTAAAGCCCGGAAACGCAGCACGTCCGACTATGGTTTTGTGCATTTTTAGCATTTTCGTCACGCATCCAAAGACAAAGTAAATTTTTTTTACCTCATCAACGTTTTTTCCAAAGCCTCACAAAATCTCCCTGAAATACTTCCGCAGCTTTTGACTTTGGTAGTTTTGCACAAATTTAGATGCGTTTTTTCTACGCTTCGTCAATCTGCACAAACTTACGCCTTCCTCTTACATTTATTGTCAATTATCCTTTAATGTGGATTTATAAATTAAAAATTACGGTTGACCGCACTTTTTTAAATAATGCGGTACAACCGTATTTTTTATGAAATTTGGCTCATTTTTTCGTCATGAATCGCAGGAGCAGTGATCGCAATGATGCTCCTCAAGAGCGACTCTTCTGTCGATTCCGTTTCTGTCATAGTAGTTCTGGATAGCCGCCTTTATCGCCTCCTCGGCAAGAACGGAGCAGTGCACCTTAACGGGCGGAAGTCCCTCAAGCGCCTCTACAACAGCCGCATTTGTAAGCTGGAGCGCTTCCTCGATGGTCTTACCCTTGATAAGCTCTGTAGCCATAGAGGACGTTGCAATAGCTGCACCACATCCGAACGTCTTGAAGCTGACGTCAACAATAGTATCGTTTTCAACCTTTATAAACATCTGCATAATGTCGCCGCATTTTGCGTTGCCGACAGTTCCGACGCCGTCAGCATCCTTCATCTCACCAACGTTGCGGGGATTTGTGAAATGATCCATTACTCTTTCGCTGTATAACATATTTTATTTCCTTTCAGAATAATTAACTTGATTTTATATTAGTTGTTGCCGGGATATATCGGGCTCATCGCGCGAAGCCTTGCAACAATATTTTTCATAGCCTCAATAACTGTGTCAACCTCTTCCTCGGTATTTGCGTGTGAAAGAGAGAAGCGGATAGACCCGTGTGCCTTTTCGATCGGAAGTCCGATGGAAAGCAGAACGTGTGACGCCTCGAGCGTGTTCGACGAGCAAGCAGATCCGGTCGATGCGCTTATTCCCATCATATCGAGCCAAAGGAGAAGACTTTCACCCTCAATAAACTCAAACGAGATATTGACGTTTCCGGGAAGACGGTTGTCTCTGTCACCGTTAAGAATAGTATACGGTATCTCGAGAAGTCCGTCGATAAGTCTGTTACGCATTGCGATGATGCGCTCGTTGTCCGCGCGTCTTTCGTCAGCAAGCTTCATAGCCTTTGCAAGACCTACGATGTAAGGAACGTTTTCGGTTCCCGCACGTCTGTTTCTCTCCTGACCGCCGCCGTCAATGAGATTCTTCACTCTCGTTCCCTTCTTGATATAGAGAGCACCGATTCCCTTGGGAGCGCCAAGCTTATGTCCGGAGAGAGAGAGCATATCGACACCGAGCTCCTTGACGTTAATATCAAGTGCACCAACCGCCTGGACTGCGTCCGTAAACATGACCGCGCCCTTTGCGTGTGCGATCTCTGTAATTTCCTTGATAGGCTGAATGGTTCCGATCTCGTTGTTTGCGAACATTACCGCAACAACTGCTGTGTTCTCGGTAACCGCCTCACGGAGTGCATCAAGGTCAACTATTCCCTTCTCCGTTACGGGAACGTACTTTACCTTATATCCTTCCTTTTCAAGAGCTTCGCAGGTGTGAAGCACAGCGTGATGCTCAAAAACTGTGGTTACTATTTCCCAACGGTCTATCTTCGATGCACGAACCGCACCCTTGATAGCCCAGTTATCGGATTCCGAACCACAGGAGGTAAA
>JBGVEZ010000127.1:0-17298 GCA_045120555.1 Eubacteriales bacterium | reverse complement strand
CGCTCCTTGCGATATTAACGTTTTTATTAACTGTCAGGAAGGCTTGTTTCACTTTATCATAGCCCTTTCTTGTATTTTTATCAGGAATCAATTGTGGAGATCTCCATCGTGATCTCCTCAAGCACGTCAAGGAATACCTTAACGGTGTCGAGTGCAGTGAATACGGTTACGCCGTTTTCGATAGCGCAGCGGCGGATCTCGGTGCCGTCGGATGCGGAGGATGCCGTGGTGCTGTAGTCTCTCGTATTGATAACGTAGTTAACGTAGCCCTGACGGATCGAATCGAATATCTCCTCGCTTCCCTCGCTGATCTTCTTCTTTACTCTCGTTCTGATGCCGTGATCCTTTAAGAATTTTGCAGTACCGCCCGTTGCCTCGATGTTGAAGCCCATATTGTAGAAGCGTCGGATGAGGGGAAGAGCCTCCTCCTTATCCTTATCCGCGATGGTAACGAAGACAGTACCGTAGTTTACAACGGTCATGCCGGACGCCTGAAGTGCCTTATAGAGCGCGCGGTTGAGTTTTCTGTCGTAGCCGATAGCCTCGCCCGTTGACTTCATCTCGGGGGAGAGGTAGGTATCCATACCGCGGAGCTTGGAGAAGGAGAACGCGGGAACCTTAACGTACCACTTCGACTTATCGCCGGGATAGATCTCGGTGATTCCCTGCTCTCTGAGCGACTTGCCGAGGATCGCAAGAGTACCGATATCCGCGAGGCAATATCCTGTAGACTTGGAGAGGAAGGGTACGGTTCTCGAGGAACGGGGATTTACCTCGATAACGTATACGTCGTCGTTTTTATCGACGATAAACTGGATGTTGTAAAGTCCGACGATACCGATTCCGAGGCCGAGAAGCTTTGTATATTCAAGAACGGTATCTCTTACCTTCTGTGAAAGCGTGAATGCGGGATAAACGCTTATAGAGTCACCCGAGTGAACGCCTGTACGCTCAACAAGCTCCATAATGCCGGGAACGAAGACGTCCTTGCCGTCGCAGACTGCGTCGACCTCGACCTCACGTCCGATGATATACTTATCTACGAGAACGGGGCGATCCTCGTCGATCTCAACCGCCGTCTTGAGGTAGAGGCGGAGCTGATCCTCATTTGCGACTATCTGCATTGCGCGTCCGCCGAGAACGAAGGAGGGACGAACCAGAACAGGGTAACCGATCTCGCTTGCAGCTGCAACGCCGTCCTCGATATTGGTAACAGCCTTACCCTTCGGCTGAGGGATTCCGAGAGAGGTGAGCACCTTCTCGAAGGAATCTCTGTTCTCTGCCTTGTCGATGGCATCGCAGTCGGTTCCGACGATCTTTACGCCCTTTCTTGCGAGGGGCTCGGCAAGGTTGATTGCGGTCTGACCGCCGAGGGATGCGATAACTCCGATCGGCTTTTCAAGCTCGATGATATTCATAACGTCCTCAACGGTGAGGGGCTCGAAATAGAGCTTGTCCGAGCAGGTGTAGTCGGTGGAGACAGTTTCAGGGTTATTGTTTATGATAATTGCCTCATAGCCGTTTTCTCTGATGGTCATAACGGCATGGACGGTGGAGTAGTCGAATTCAACGCCCTGACCGATACGGATAGGACCAGAGCCGAGAACGATTATCTTCTTACGGTCCGAGCTTACCGACTCGTTCTCGTCTCCGTAGGTGGAGTAGAGATACGGAACGTAGGAGGAGAATTCGGCACCGCAGGTGTCGATCATCTTATATACGGGGAAGATTCCGTTCTGCTTACGGAGATCGTAGATCTCGCTTTCGGTCATACCCCAGAGCACGCCGATCTCTCTGTCACAGAAGCCGTAGCTCTTCGCCTCACGAAGAGTTGCGAGGCAGCCCTTATTCTCGGCGATTTCTCGCTCGAGCTTTATGATGTGGTTGACCTTATCCACGAAGAAGAGGTCGATTTTTGTAAGAGAGCAGATAACGTCAACGTCAACTCCTCTGCGAAGCAGCTCTGCGATTGCAAAAATTCTGTCGTCGGTGGGAGTTACGATATACTTCTGCATATCCTCAACGCTCATAGTATCGAACTTCTTCATATGGAGGTGGAAGGTACCGATCTCAAGCGAGCGGACAGCCTTAAGAAGGCTTTCCTCGATAGTTCTGCCTATGCTCATTACCTCGCCCGTCGCCTTCATCTGAGTGGAAAGCGTGTTGTTTGCGTCGGCAAACTTATCGAACGGGAAGCGGGGCATCTTTGTTACGACGTAGTCGATAGTAGGCTCAAAGCTTGCGGGTGCGCTTGCGAGCTTTATCTCATCGAGGGTCATACCGACGGCGATCTTTGCGGTAACGCGTGCGATCGGGTAGCCCGTAGCCTTACTTGCAAGAGCGGAGGAGCGGGAAACGCGGGGATTGACCTCGATAACGTAGTATCTGAAGGACTGAGGATCAAGTGCGAACTGAACGTTACAGCCGCCCTCGATCTTGAGCGCGCGGATTATTCTGAGAGCCGCGCCGCTGAGAAGCTTATGCTCTTTATTAGTAAGTGTCTGGGAGGGAGCGACAACGATAGAGTCACCTGTATGGACACCGACGGGATCGAGGTTTTCCATTGAGCAGATGGTGATGGCGGTATCGTTGGAGTCTCTCATAACCTCGTATTCGATCTCCTTATAGCCCTTGATGCTCTTTTCTACAAGAACCTGATGGACGGGAGAGAGCTTGAGGCCGTTTTTCATGATCTCGATGAATTCCTCGTCGTTATCGGCAAAGCCGCCGCCTGTACCGCCGAGAGTGAACGCAGGACGGAGAACAACGGGATATCCGATCTCGTGAGCTACCTTAAGTCCGTCCTCAACCGTTTCGGCAATATCAGAGGGACATACGGGCTCACCGATCTCTGCGCAGAGCTTCTTGAAGAGGTCTCTGTCCTCTGCGCGCTCGATGCTTGTGCTGGGAGTTCCGAGGAGCTGAACGCGACATTCGCGCAAAATCCCCTTCTTTTCGAGCTGCATTGCGAGGTTAAGACCTGTCTGACCGCCGATACCGGGAACGATGGCGTCGGGACGCTCGTAGCGGATGATCTTCGCAACGTATTCAAGGGTGAGCGGCTCCATATATATCTTATCTGCAACCGTTTTATCGGTCATGATGGTTGCGGGATTGGAGTTAACGAGGATTACCTCATAGCCCTCCTCCTTGAGAGCGAGGCAAGCCTGAGTTCCGGCATAGTCGAATTCGGCAGCCTGTCCGATGACGATCGGGCCCGAGCCGATAACCATTATCTTTTTAAGGTCTGTTCTTTTAGGCATTTTATTTCGCTCCCTTCATCTTCTCTATGAACATATCGTAGAAGTTGTTTTCGTCGTCCGTATTGGTTGCGGTCTCGGGTATGAACTGTACCGCATACACGTTATCCTTTTCGCATCTTACGCCCTCGACAGTTCCGTCAAGCACGTTTACATGAGTTATTTCAAGCTCCGTGCCTTCAACGGATGCCGCATCGACCGCATAGGTGTGGTTTTGTGCGCAGATATTGATCTTGCCGTTATCAAGCGTTCTTACGGGGTGGTTTGTGCCGCCGTGACCGAATTTCAGCTTATAGGTCTTTGCGCCGTATGCGAGTGCAATTGTCTGAAGACCCATGCTTATACCGAACATCGGAAGGCTTCCTCTGAGAGCCTTAACAAGCTCCGCAACCTCGGGAACGTCCTCGGGGTTACCGGGACCGTTGGAGATGATTATGCCGTTCGGCTTCATTGCTAGGATGTCCTCTGCGGAGGTATTGTAGGGCACAACGGTGACGTTACAGTCTCTTGCGTTAAGCGCGCGGACTGTGCTGAGACGGATACCGCAGTCAACTGCGACGACGTTATAAACGTGGTCGGGGGTTCTTGAGAACCAACGCTTTCTGCAGCTTACTCGGCTTACCGCATCATGAGGAACGGGAGCATTCTTAATGATCTCAACGCCCTCCTCGGCACTTGTTTCCATACCGGTGATGAGAACTCTGCACGAACCGTTATCTCGGAGGTATCGAGTGAGCTTTCTTGTATCGAGTCCCTCGATTGCGGGGATGCCGTTCTCCTCAAGTATTTCAGAGAGGGTCTTTGTGCATCTGAAGTTAGAAGGGGTATCGTTATATTCGGTAACGATGAGTGCGCCGAGAGTGGGCACACGGGACTCGAAGTCCTCGTCGGTAATACCGTAGTTACCTATAAGCGGATATGTCATAACGACCGCAACGTCTGTGTAGGAGGGGTCGGAAACGATCTCCTGATAACCTACCATAGACGTGTTGAACACCATATCACAGACTCTGCTTACGTCCGCTCCGAAGCCGTAGCCGTAGTATACGCTGCCGTCCTCAAGAATCAATTTTCTGTCATACTGTCTTGCCATACAATTTTTCCTCCTGTTACTGTAAGTATGCATTTACCGTAGACCTCACGTCCCTCAAAGGGTGTGCTTCTGCCCATGGACACAAAATCTGCGGGATCTATTCTGTATTTTTTTGAAACGTCGAACACCGTAAAATCGTTTCCGACCGGGATGCCGAAGCGCTTTCTCGGATTAAGTGACATAAGCTCGGAAAGCCGCTCAAGTGTCATTATCCCCGTCCTTACGAATTCGGTATACATAACGGGCAATGCCGTTTCGATTCCGACAACGCCGAATGCGCTCTTTTCAAGTCCGCGGGATTTTTCCTCTGCCGAGTGGGGAGCGTGGTCAGTTGCGATCATATCTACCGTTCCGTCAAGGATTCCCTCGATGAGTGCATCTCTGTCCGCCTTCGATCGAAGCGGCGGATTCATTTTAAATCTGCCGTCCTCAATAAGGTCGTCGTCTGTAAAGACAAGGTAGTGCGGTCCGGTCTCGCAGGTAACGTCAAGCCCCTCCGCCTTCGCGCGTCTTATAAGCTCAACGCTTTCCTTTGTGGAGATGTGGCAGACGTGGTAGGAAACGCCCGTTTCCTTAACCAACTTAAGATCTCTTTCTATCTGTGCGTATTCGCTTTCACTGCAGATACCGCGGTGACCGTGTGCTTTTGCGTAGTCGCCGTCGTGGATATATCCGCCGCGCAGGAGCGAATTTACCTCACAGTGCGCAACGATCATCTTACCGAGAGCCTTCGCACGCTTCATCGCCTCACGCATCATATCATCATCCTGTACGCCGCGTCCGTCGTCCGAGAAGGCGCAGACGTACGGTGCCATAGCCTCAAGGTCGGCAAGCTCCTCGCCCTTCTCGCCGACGGTTATCGCACCGTAGGGGAGAACCCTTATGCAGGCGTCTCTTTCGATGATATCAAGCTGTGCCTTAAGATTTTCATAGGAATCGGGGACGGGATTTAAGTTCGGCATCGAGCATACCGCTGTATATCCTCCCCTTGCAGACGCAAGCGTTCCCGACTTTATAGTCTCCTTATAAAAATAGCCCGGCTCTCTTAAGTGAACGTGAACGTCACAGAGACCGGGAAGAACAATACAGTCATCAACGGAAAAGGGCAAAGACATCCCGTCAGCGAAACACTTCGGGAGAGTACCTTCGGTTTTTACGGAATTCATTATTTTTTCACTGAATTTCATCATAGCCGTGTTTCCTTTCAAAATATATCTGGGATCAGAGCAGAAGACGTATTGTATCAGAGAACGTATTTTTGAGGTAAAATTCACACGCAAACAAGACCTGCCCCGAATCCTTCGCGGAACACGCCGAATCAGCATAAAATTTTACCGCAAACCATTCTGCCGACCATCTGCCCCGACAAAACTTTCGCTTATAATATTATACCACCTTTTACGATAAAAGTCAAGTATTTTTTCAAAAAAAGAGCCGTTTTAAGTATTTTCTCCGCATTGTACAAATAAGGCCGGAGCAGGGTGCGTAAACTTATAAAAAAAGCAAGGACAATGCGTTTTGCGCATCATCCTTGCGGGAGTTATTCATCAAGCGCGCAAAGATCGGCGTAGGTTTCCCTGCGGACACCGACGTAATCCCTTCCGTCCTTGTCGATAAGCACAAGTGGCGGACGGGGGATGCGGTTATAGTTTGACGCCATTGAATAGTTATAGGCGCCCGTAACGAGAACGGCAAGGATGTCCCCTCTTTCGGGCCTTGCTATCTTAACGTCCTCCTGAATTATGTCACCGCTCTCGCAGCATCTGCCGGCTATAGTACAGGTAAAGTCCTCGCATTCAAGCATACGGCTTGCGGTCTTTACGGTGTAGGGTGACTGATAGAGTGCGTATCTCGGGTTATCGGGCATACCGCCATCGACCGAAACGTAGCTCTTATAGCCGGTTATCGTTTTGACCGAGCCGACCGTATAGAGGGTAAGACCGGCATCAGCAACGATGCTTCTGCCCGGCTCCATAAGAATATCGGGCATATTAAGAGAATGCTCCGCACATCTTGCATTTATATGCTCGGCTATCTCCTTTATGTTCTTTTCGTAATCGATAACGGGATGCTCCTCGATATAGCGAACACCGAAGCCACCGCCGAGATTAAGAATTTCGGTAACGTATCCGTATTTATCTCGAAGATAAGCGATATAGCGGAGCATGATATCCGCGGTATCGGTGAACGGCTTTATGTCGAATATCTGCGAGCCGATATGGCAATGGAATCCGAGAAGGCGGACGCTTTTTTTCGTAAGAGCATAGGTTATAAGCTCCTCCGCCTGACCTGTTTCTATCGACGTTCCGAACTTTGAATCGACCTTACCCGTAGCGATTGCGGAATGCGTATGCGGATCGATGCCCGGAGTTAAGCGGAGCAGTATCTTCTGAACGATTCCGTGAGATCTCGCGCAGGCGTCTATCGCATCCAGCTCCTCGCGGTTATCGACGATGAAATAGCCTATTCCCGACTCGATTGCAAATTCTATATCGGCGTCCGTCTTGTTATTTCCGTGGAAGTATGCGTTCTCCATGGGAAAGCCCGCCGCCCTTGCGGTGTAAAGCTCGCCGGGGGAAACGATATCGGTGTGCATTCCCTCCTCTGCGGCAATTCGGTAGATGCCCTTGAAGGAAAGTGCCTTGCTTGCTAAAAGCGGGCGTGAATTCTTGCCGAAATGCTTTTTCATAGCGCGGATATAGGTGCGGCAGTTGTTCCTTATTCTTTCCTCATCGAAAAGATAAAGCGGTGTGCCGTATTTTTTCGCCATAGCGACAGTATCCACCCCTGCAAGGGTGAGATGCCCCTTTCTGTTTATATCAAGGTTTGTGTGAAGCATTTTCGGCTTTTCGCAAGTTAACATACTGAAAATTCCTTTATATACCGAGCTTAAAGCTCTCCTATTGTGTCATACATATCGTACATTCCCGCGCCCTTGGCGCAAAGGAATCTTGCGGCGGTAAGTGCGCCCTCGGCAAAGAGCGAGCGGCTGTGCGCCTCGTGCTTAAGCGTTATCGTCTGTGAATCGGTTATAACGGCGACCTCGTGGATGCCGACGATATTTCCGCCTCTTACGGCGTGGATACCGATCTCTCCCGCTGTGCGCTTTGACGCGCCGTGGCGACCGAAGACGAATTCTCCGCTTCCTCTCGCCGCCCTTATACGTTCTGCAAGCATAAGTGCAGTTCCCGAGGGAGCATCAACCTTTCTGTTGTGGTGCGATTCTATAATTTCGATATCCGCATTCGGGAACATTTTTGCAACCTCACCCGCCATTTTAACGAACACCGCAACTCCGACCGACATATTTGCCGAGCGGAAAACGGGGATCTTGGTTGCGGCATCGGCGATCATCGCCTTCTGTGCCTCGTTCTGTCCGGTTGTGCAGAGAACTAGTGGGATTCCGCGCCTTACTGCGTAATTCGTTACGCTTTCTGTAGCCGCCGCGCTTGAAAAATCGATTATAACGTCGGCATCGCCCTTGAATTCATCGAGAGAATTCAGAACGTCCGCGCTATCCGAAAAAACGTCAACGGCACAGGCAAGCTCACTTTCCTCATATCCTTCGTCCACAAGGCGCATTACCTCTCTGCCCATTCTGCCGAGCGCGCCGTGAATAAGTACCTTCATAGCCAAAATCAGACCTTAAGGCCTTCCTTTCTCATAAGTGCAAGAAGCTTTTCTCTGTTTGCGTCCTCCATTTCGGTAAGCGGAAGACGGATGGTGTTTTCACAGAAGCCCATTGCCGCCATTGCCGCCTTTACGGGGATGGGATTGACCTCGCAGAAGAGGGCGTCGATAAGTGCGTGGTAGTGGCACTGAAGCTCTGCCGCCTTCTCATAGTTACCCGAAAGCATTGCGTCGGAAATCGCTACAGTTTCCTTCGGAAGGACGTTTGAGAGGACGGAAATTGCACCAACGCCGCCAAGCGCCATGAGCGGAACTATCTGATCGTCGTTACCCGAGTAGAGGTCGAGCCTTCCGCGCACTCTTGCCATCGTATCGACTATCTTTGAGATATTGCCGTTTGCCTCCTTGATGCCGACGATGTTATCGTGGTCGGCAAGGGCTTCGTATGTAGACGGCTCGATGTTAACGCCCGTTCTCGAGGGAACGTTATAGAGAATCACGGGAGAATCGGATGCGTTTGCAATCTCGGTGAACATGCGGATAAGACCCTTCTGCGTGCATTTGTTGTAGTAGGGAGTAACAACAAGGATACCGTCGGCGTGTGCTTCGTTTGCGCATTTGACTAGGTCAAGCGCATATGCGGTATCGTTCGAGCCTGTACCCGCGATAACGGGAACTCTGCCCGCCGCCTCCTTAACCGCAAATTTTATAAGATCTCTGTGCTCGTCGTCGGTAAGAGTTGAAGCCTCACCGGTTGTTCCCGCAACAACGAGAGCATTAATTCCCTCCTCTATCTGCCAATCAATAAGGCGGGCGAATTTTTCATAATCCACACCGTTTTCGTTAAACGGTGTAACAAGAGCTGTGGCAATGCCCTTAAAAATAGTTTTCTTCATATTGTTCTCCGTTCAGATTATTGAATCAAAGCTCGGCAATTACCTCAACCTCAACGAGCGCCCCCTTGGGGAGAGCGGCAACCGCCACACAGCTGCGTGCCGGCTTTTCGGTGAAATACTTGCCGTAAACTGCGTTGAAGGCGGCAAAATCCGCGATATCGGCAAGGAAGCAGGTTGTCTTTACGACCTTGTCAGCGCAGGTTCCCGCTTCGGCAAGAACTGCCATAAGGTTCTGCATAACGCGCTCTGTCTGGACGGTGATATCGCCGTCAACGAATGTGTTTGTCTCGGGATCGAGAGCGATCTGTCCCGAGGTATAGAGAAGTCCGTTTACCGCAACCGCCTGAGAATAGGGTCCGATAGCCGCGGGGGCTTTATTTGTTGAAATCTTTTTCATGATATTTCTCCTTTTATTTTCAGTGTTCGATCTTGAATCCGTAATCGGTGAGGGCCTTTCTTATCTCGGCGATATGCTCGAAGTTTCTCGTTTCAAGCACGAGGCTGAGATAGCAGCCGTTTACGTCCGAGCCCTCGTTTGCTCTTTCGTGGTGGACGCTTGTAACGTTGCCGCCGAGATCGGAGATGATCTTCGATACGGTGGTGAGCTGACCCGGCTTATCCATAAGCTCGATCCTTAGCTGACAGCTTCTGCCCGACATAAGAAGACCTCTTGTGATAACGCGCGAAAGGATGGTAACGTCGATATTACCGCCCGAAAGCAGGCAGACCGCCTTCTTGCCCTCAAGGTCGACCTTGCCGAACATTGCCGCCGCGACCGCAACCGCGCCCGCACCCTCGGTAACGAGCTTATGCTGCTCCATGAGAGCGAGGATTGCCGCGGAGATCTCGTCGTCGCTGACCGAAACTATCTCGTCAACGTATTTTGAAACAAGCTCGAAGGTGAGCGAGCCGGGCTTCTTTACCGCGATGCCGTCTGCGATGGTGCGAACGCTGTCGAGGGTTTCAATATATCCGTCATGCACCGAATTGAGCATGGACGGTGCGCCCGACGCCTGAACGCCGTATACCTTTACGTTCGGATTGAGAGACTTTATGGTATATGCAATACCCGAGATAAGTCCGCCGCCACCGATCGGAACGATTACCGCATCCATTTCGGACATCTGCTCGATAAGCTCAAGGGCTATCGTTCCCTGGCCCGCGATAACGTCGGGGTCGTCGAATGGATGAATGAAGGAATATCCCATTTCGTCGCGGAGGGCGAGCGCCTTATTATATGCGTCATCGTAAACTCCCTCAACGAGGCAGACCTCTGCTCCGTAGCTCTTGGTTGCCTCTACCTTTGAAATGGGCGCACCGTCGGGAAGACAGATGACCGCCTTAATTCCGTTTTTCTGTGCGGCAAGTGCAACGCCCTGAGCGTGGTTTCCCGCGGAGCACGCGATAACGCCCCTCGCTCTCTCCTCCTCGGTAAGGCAGGTCATTTTATAGTAAGCGCCTCTGACCTTAAACGAGCCGGTTATCTGGAGATTCTCGGTCTTGAGGTAAAGATCAACTCCGGGTCGGAGCTTCGGCGCATAGATAACGTCTGTTTTTCTGACTACGTCCTTAAGAACGTATTTGGCTCTGTAAACGCTGTCAAGTGTCAGCATAATATTGTTTCCTTTCTTATGTAGGAATTATAAAAGACTTTTGATGAATTGCTCGGCACATCTCGGCGATCGGCTTCCCTTCGCAAGGGCAAACGCCTCCGCACGAACGTCAAGCTCGGGTTGCGGTACGGTTATACCGTATCTTTCGGCAAGGCCGTGAACTATAGCAAGATACAACTGCTTTGACGGCTTTCCGAAGTAAACAACAAGTCCGAAGCGACCGGAAAGGGACATAAGCTCCTCTACCGTATCCGCACGGTGGATGTCATCGTCTCCTCTGTCGGCAAACGTTTCCTTTATGATGTGGCGACGGTTGCTTGTTACGTATATTGCGGCGTTTTGTGCCTTTGCGGAGGACGAGCCCTCAAGAGCAGCCTTCAGCATACTGAAGCAGTCGTCGTTTTTATTAAACGAAAGATCGTCGATAAAGATAATGAACTTTAAGGGATTGTGCATTATTCGCTCCATGACCGACGGGAGTGAGAAAAGCTGATCCTTACGAAGCTCGATAAGGCGCACGCCCTCGGAAAAGAAGCGGTTTGCCGCCGCCTTGACGGTTGACGATTTACCCGTTCCCGCGTCTCCGCAAAGAAGCACGTTTGCGGCGTATCTGCCCTCGGCAAGCGCCTTTGTATTTTCAAGCACCTGCTCGCGCTCGCTTTCGTAGCCGACAAAGTTTTCGGTGGATATCTTATCCGCAGTGGTTACGGGAACGATCTCGCCATCCTCAACGCGGAACATCGTATGTGAAGCGAAAATACCGTATCCGTATTTACCGATATTCTCCACACGCTCGTCATAAATGGAGGCAAGGCTTTTCGTCTCGTTTACGAATGCGGGAAGATATCCGGCGTGTCCGAGGAGGTGACGGATGTCGGCGGTATTGATTCTTGTAAGAGAGGTAAGTATCTCAAGCTCGGAGCGCACGTTTTCCTCAAGAGCCCTTGAAACCGTCTCTCCGCGCGCTCTTTTCGTAACGTAAGCGTTTTCGTCCTCACACATCGCATCGCATATCACGTCCGAAAAGGACTTTTCTCCGCCGTCAAGCGTTGCAACGAAGCACGCGTAAAGCGAAAGTCTTTCGCTAAGCTCCCCGTGTGAGGAAACGAAATCGTAAAACGCCGAAACCGACGGGTTATCAAGTATTTTGCGGAAAACGCATAGCGAGGAGAGGAAAAGCGCAATATTATCTATCTGCTTTTGTGTCATGGTCAAAGTGCGGCGATGATTCTTTGGGTCATCTCATCTGTCGTAAGCGCTGGCGCGCCGTGTGAAAGATCTGCGGTGCGGTAGCCTGCCTCGAGGACCTTATCGACCGCGTCTGTTATCATATCCGCCTCAGCCGCAAGTCCGAAGGAATAGCGGAGCATCATGGCAGCGGAAAGGATGGTTGCGATGGGGTTTGCAATACCCTTGCCCGCAATATCGGGAGCGGAGCCGTGAATTGGCTCATAAAGTCCGCAAGTGCCCGTACCGATCGAAGCGGAGGGGAGCATGCCGATAGAGCCGGTTATCTGCGACGCCTCGTCCGAGAGGATGTCACCGAACATATTTGTGGTGACGATAACGTCGAACTGCGAGGGATTACGCACAAGCTGCATTGCGGCATTGTCAACAAGCATATCCGAAAGCTCGACCTCGGGATATTCGGGTGCCATTTCGTGGACTACCTTTCTCCAGAGACGGGACGTATCAAGAACGTTCGCCTTGTCGATGCTTGTAAGCTTCTTGTTACGCTTCATTGCGGTTTCAAAGGCAACTCTTGCAATTCTTTCGATTTCAAAGCGGCTGTACGCCTCGGTATCGTATGCCTCCTCGCCGTACTTGCCATCTCTCATTCCGCGCTCACCGAAATATATTCCGCCGGTAAGCTCACGGACTATCATAATATCAAATCCGTTTTCAACGATGTCCGCGCGGAGGGGGCATTCGTTTTTGAGTGCGGGATAGAGCTTTGCGGGACGGAGATTTGTAAAAAGTCCCATTGCGGAGCGGATTCCGAGCAGAGCCTTTTCGGGGCGCATATTTCCGGGGAGGTTATCCCACTTCGGCCCTCCGACCGCACCGAGAAGCACGCTGTCCGAAGCAAGACAGCCCTTAACCGTTTCCTCGGGAAGCGGAGCGCCCGTTTGGTCGATAGCCGCGCCGCCGATAAGGTATTTTGTGAAGGAGAAGGTGTGTCCGCATTTTTCACCGACAGCCAGAAGCACTCTTACCGCGCTGTCGACTATCTCGGGTCCGATGCCGTCTCCTCTGAGTAATGCTATATTGTAGTTCATAATTCTGTCCTCCGGCTTATCTGAATTCGCCCTTGCGGATCGATTCGATAAGACCGCCGTTTTCGATTATCTTCTGGATGAACTCCGGGAAGGGCTCTGCCTTGAAGGATTCTCCCGTGGTAAGGTCGGTGATAACGCCGCAGTCAAGATCGGCTTCGACCGTGTGTCCCTCCGCAATTCTGTCAGCCGCCTCGGGGCATTCAACGATTGCAAGACCGATGTTTATCGAGTTGCGGTAGAATATTCTTGCAAAGCTCTTTGCGATAACAAGCGAAACGCCGCTCTCCTTTATAGCAATCGGAGCGTGCTCACGGGATGAGCCGCAGCCGAAGTTATAGCCTGCGACCATAATGTCGCCTGCCTTTACTCGGTCACGGAAGGTCTTGTCGATATCCTCCATGCAGTGGGAGGCGAGCTCGCTTTTATCGCTTGTATTGAGGTAACGAGCGGGGATTATTACGTCGGTATCAACGTTATCGCCGTATTTGAGTACTGTACCCGTATATTTCATTGCGTTACGCCTCCTTCATTATTTCATTGGGGTCTGCGATCTTACCTGCGATCGCACTTGCAGCGGCAACTGCGGGGCTTGCAAGGTAGACCTCGGAATTGACGTCGCCCATACGTCCGACAAAGTTTCTGTTTGTGGTTGCGACAGCACGCTCGCCTGCCGCAAGGATACCCATATATCCGCCGAGGCAGGGACCGCAGGTAGGCGTGGAGACTACACAGCCTGCCTCGATAAATATCTTAAGGAGACCGTTTTCCATAGCCTTGAGGTAGATATCCTGAGTTGCGGGAATGATGATGGCGCGGACGTTTTTAGCGACCTGCTTGCCCTTAAGTATCATTGCCGCTTCCTCGATGTCCTTATAGTGACCGTTAGTGCAGGAGCCGATTACTACCTGATCGATCTTAACGTCACCGATCTCGTCGAAGGTCTTTGTGTTTTCGGGGAGATGCGGGAATGCGACGGTGGATTTTATCTCGGAAAGATCGATCTCGTAAGTCTCGTCGTATACCGCGTCCTCGTCAGCCGTGTAAACAACAGGCTCACGGTCGCTGTGTGTGCGGATGTAGTCGAGGGTCTGATCATCGACCTCGAAGATACCGTTCTTTGCGCCTGCCTCGATAGCCATATTGGAGATCGTGAGGCGGTCATATACGGTAAGTGCTGAAACGCCCTCACCGCAGAATTCCATCGACTTATAAAGTGCGCCGTCGACGCCTATCTTACCGATTATGTGGAGGATAACGTCCTTACCCGAAACGTAGGGGTTAAGCTTGCCCTTAAGCACGAATTTTATAGCCGAGGGAACCTTGAACCATGCCTTACCCGTAGCCATTCCGCACGCCATATCGGTAGAGCCAACGCCTGTGGAAAATGCGCCGAGCGCACCGTAGGTGCAGGTATGAGAATCCGCACCGATAACGACGTCGCCCGCAACGACAAGTCCCTTTTCGGGAAGGAGCGCATGCTCGATTCCCATTCTGCCGACGTCATAAAAGTGTGTAACGCTCTGCTCGTTGCAGAAGTCGCGGCACATCTTACACTGAACTGCCGCCTTTATATCCTTATTGGGAGCGAAGTGATCCATTACCATGGTTACCTTTTCGGTATCGTAGACCTTATCAACTCCTATTTTCTTGAATTCCTTGATAGCAACGGGGGAGGTTATATCGTTGCCGAGAACTCTGTCAACGTTAACGAGAACGAGCTGTCCTGCCTCGACCGACTTAAGTCCCGCGTGCGCCGCAAGAATTTTCTGAGTCATCGTCATAGCCATATGATAGTTCCTCCGTTAGAATTTATTGACCACCGCACCCTTGTCCGCCGAGCTTACCTGCTGTGCATAGCGCGCAAGGCAGCCCTTGATATTATCCTTTCTGCGGATGGACATGGTTTCTTTTCTGGATTCAAGCTCCTCATCCGAAACGAGAAGCTCTATCTTGTATTCGGGGATATTGATCGAAATAATATCGCCGTCCTTGACGTAAGCAATGGTACCGCCGCTTACCGCCTCGGGGGAAACGTGTCCGATCGACGCGCCGCGTGTTGCACCCGAGAAGCGTCCGTCGGTGATAAGCGCAACGTCCTTGTCAAGTCCCATGCCTGCGATTGCCGAGGTGGGATTGAGCATCTCTCTCATGCCGGGACCGCCTGCGGGGCCTTCGTTTCTGATAACGACGACGTCGCCCTTGACGATCTTGCCGCCGTAGATTGCCTCGATAGCCTCCTCCTCGCTTTCAAAGACCTTTGCAGGTCCCTTGTGGACGAGCATTTCGGGGGAGACGGCACTTCTCTTTACAACGCATCCGTCGGGGGCGAGGTTGCCCTTGAGTACTGCGATGCCGCCCGTTTTCGTATAGGGCTTTTCTACAGGACGGATAACCGTCTCGTCCTTGTTTTCGGCATCTGCGATATTTTCACCGAGAGTTTTACCGGTGCAGGTCATTACCGAGGTGTCGAGAAGATCAAGCTTTGTCAGCTCCTTCAGCACCGCGTAAACGCCGCCCGCCTCGTTGAGATCCTCCATGTAGGTAGGTCCTGCGGGAGCGAGGTGGCAGAGGTTAGGTGTTTTTTCGCTGATCTCGTTTGCCATATCGAGGTTGAATTCAACTCCGCATTCGTTTGCAATTGCGGGAAGGTGAAGCATACTGTTTGTCGAGCAGCCGAGAGCCATATCTGCGGTAAGTGCGTTGCGTATTGCCGCCTCGGTCATTATATCTCTCGGGCGGATGTTCTTTTCAACAAGCTCCATTATCTGCATACCCGCGTGCTTTGCAAGCTCGATTCTTGCGGAATAAACCGCGGGGATGGTGCCGTTGCCGCGAAGTCCCATTCCGAGGACCTCGGTTAAGCAGTTCATTGAGTTTGCGGTGTACATTCCCGAGCAGGAGCCGCAGGTGGGGCAGGTCTTTTCCTCGCATTCACAAAGCTGAGCATCGTTTATCTTGCCTGCCTTATATGCTCCGACCGCCTCGAACATGCTTGAAAGGCTGGTCTTCTTGCCGTTGACTCGTCCTGCAAGCATGGGACCGCCGCTTACAAATATTGTGGGGATATTAAGTCTTGCCGCAGCCATGAGGAGTCCGGGAACGTTTTTGTCGCAGTTCGGGATCATAACGAGTCCGTCAAAGCCGTGTGCAAGGGTCATTGCCTCTGTGGAATCGGCAATAAGCTCACGCGTGATGAGCGAATACTTCATACCCGTGTGTCCCATTGCAATACCGTCACAAACGGTTATTGCGGGGAACATTATAGGTGTACCGCCCGCCATAGCGACGCCGAGCTTTACTGCCTGAGCAATTTTATCGAGGTTTATGTGACCTGGAACGATCTCGTTATACGAGCTGACGATTCCGATAAGAGGTCTTCTCTGCTCCTCTGCGGTAAGACCGAGAGCATGGTAGAGAGAACGGTGGGGTGCATTGGCAAAGCCGTCTACGATCGTATCTTTTATCATAATTCAAAAAACCGAGCCTTTCTTTAAATATCGGACATGGGGCGTCTGACGTATCAGTCGCCCCGATGAAAAATTATCAGTTATTGATGAGCTTATCCTCGTCGCTCCAGCTGTAGAGCTTACGGATATCCTTACCTACGATCTCGGAGGGATGCTCTGCCGCTATCTTTCTCATAGCGTTGAAGTGTACCTGCGCACCTGCGTCGGACATATCGAGGAGGAAGTCCTTTGCAAAGGTACCGTCCTGAATGTCGGAGAGGATCTTCTTCATTGCCTTCTTTGTATCATCTGTGATGATCTTGGGACCCGTTACGTAGTCGCCGTATTCAGCTGTGTTGGAGATGGAGTATCTCATACCCTCAAAGCCGCTCTGGTAGATGAGGTCAACGATGAGCTTCATCTCATGGATGCACTCAAAGTATGCGTTTCTGGGGTCGTAGCCTGCCTCAACGAGAGTCTCGTAGCCCGCCTGCATAAGTGCGCAAACGCCACCGCAGAGAACTGCCTGCTCACCGAAGAGGTCGGTTTCGGTTTCGGTTCTGAAGGTGGTTTCAAGAACGCCCGCACGTGCGCCGCCGATACCGAGAGCGTATGCAAGAGCGATGTCGAGAGCATCGCCGGTTGCGTCCTGCTCGATAGCAACGAGACAGGGAACGCCCTTGCCTGCCTGATATTCGGAGCGAACGGTATGACCGGGGCCCTTGGGTGCGATCATGATAACGTTAACGTTCTTGGGGGGCTTGATGCATCCGAAGTGGATATTGAAGCCGTGTGCGAATGCGAGAGTCTTGCCCTCGGTGAGGTTCGGCTCGATGCTTTCCTTATAGAGCTTTGCCTGCTTTTCGTCGTTGATGAGTATCATGATAACGTCTGCTGCTGCCGCTGCGTCTGCTGCGGTCATAACCTTAAGACCTGCCGCTTCAGCCTTTGCCCATGACTTTGAGCCTGCGTAGAGACCTACGATAACGTTAACGCCGGATTCCTTGAGGTTAAGTGCGTGTGCGTGACCCTGAGAGCCGTAACCGATGATCGCTACGGTCTTGCCGGAAAGCTTGTCAAG